>NZ_CP179732.1:1012120-1349494 GCF_047426745.1 Macrococcus equi
ATATAGCAGAAGAGATTATTCGATTCGACATTTTAATTTTGTGGATTACTTATATCGCATTCCTGATAAAATTTATCCGCTTGAGCCGTTTGATATTGCATTAACAACTGTGCTGGCAAATGTTGGTGAACGCCTATATGATATGGATGGTAAAGAGGTTATCAAAAATCTTGTTGTTTATGATGAATGGATTGATAATGATTTAATTATTCATCTGCATAAGGATATTCATTTTTCAAACGGTGATCTTATGTTTGCAGATAATGTTGTGCAGGTGTTGAATGCGTTAATTGAAGCTAAAGGTAATCTTCCTGGATTATGCGATGTTGTTGAAGTAAAGGCTATTGATATTTTTAAGTTGAAGATAAAAATGCGTCATAGGTCGGATATGATCAAATTAATATTATGCCAGGACTTTGCAACGATTTATAAGTTGAAAGCAGGTAAGATATTATATTCAGGGCCTTATATAGTTCATGCATTAAAGCCGGATATTTTAACGCTTAAAATTAATCCGTATTTTACTGAAAAGATTCCGGATATTACAGAAGTGTGGTTAATCAACGATACAGCTCAGTACCAGGAATTTGTACAACGTAAAGAAATGAAGGTTGAATATACTAAAGATAGTTATGGTATGGATTTCTTATTATTTAATCCGAATAGCGATTTGACGATGGAACAACGAAAACGTCTTGGTCGTATTTTACTAGGTGAGGAAACGCCGGAATTCTTCATTGATGGCTTGTCGCTACTAGCGATTAAGGATTCGAGGAATGAGGTTAAAGAAGCGATAATTAAATTGAAGCAATGTGTCCATAACTTTAAATTAATTGAAGTGAGCATGGAAGAGTACATAGCTAAGCCACTCAAGGCCTATAGTGCTGATGTTGTGATAATGAATGAGTCCCTACCTATGGAGCGTAAGTTTTTTGATTTATTGTTAGGTGATAAGTTTGCAGAGTGGATGGAAGATTTTGAAGAAAGTCATCATTTAAAGTATATCTATCAGCATAAACATGCTGCATACTGGCCATACATAGAAAAGCAATATGAAGCATTTCTAGTGGATAACGGATTCATTGTGATTATAGAATATTTCGGAAAAAATATTTTGACGATGGATAGTTTTAAAGATTACGAAGTAAATGCTTATGGTATTGTGAAATACAATTCAATTATATCAGTGGAAGAGGAGAAGCTATGATTGATTATCGTATTATAGAACTAGAACATTACATAAATCATATAGAAGACTTCACGCTTGATATAATTGCAGAAAAAATGAATATATCAAAGAAGCAGCTGAGTAGATTATTAAAGCTCTGGGACGAAGAGCAACTGATAACGTATACGCCTGGTCGTGGTCGAGGGAATAAAGTGCAGATTGAAATGAAGAGAGACGTTCAATCAGATTTTATTATTGATATTCAACATGATATTGATGAGATGAGCGTTAAAGATCTTCAAAAAGTATTACAGCAGCCATGGCATCATCATTCATTTATGAAGTTACAGGCCATCGTTGATCAAAAAATCAATGAAACAGAAACAGTCGAAAGTTCAGGATTGATTGAATGGGTAAATGATATTCCTTCAAACTTTCACCCAGCACATATTAACGATTATCTCGGAGCACAACTGAGTCATCAGATCTTTGATACATTATATCGTGTTTCTGCGACAGGTGAGATTATCCGTAACTTAGTCAGTTATGATAACTGGAAGGAAGAAACTTTACATATTCATTTGAAAAAGCAAGTAAAGTTTTCGGATGGGACTATCTTAACAGCAAGTGAAGTAAAAAATAGTTTAGAGTATTGTTGTAGTGAAGAGAGTCCGTACGCCGCATTATTTACAGAAATCGAGAACATTGAAATAGTAAATGATTTTTATCTTATTCTAGCGTTTAATAGAAGACCAAAATTTTTCGAGTACACGTTAACTCAAAAATACAGTGCGATTTATAAAAATGTGGATGAAGAAGTGCTGATTGGTAGTGGACCATATCAGATTGATGGAATTGAAAATGATAGTTTAACGTTGCGTTACAATCTGTTTTATCGCGGGCACTTACCTGATATCGAAAAAATTAAATATTTAAATCAAGTAACACATCGAACTCAATTTGATGCACATAAAAAGCAAAACGATAAAGTTGTGGATGTTTCGATTGGTGAAGAGTTTTTACTATTTAATCCGCATAAGGATTTAACTTTGAAGCAACGCGAGTTTGTAACGCAAGTCTTCATGGAAACAATCGATGAGTACATTGATGGTGATGAACAGCCAGTGCTCAATCATTTAAGTGATACACCTATCAATAAATTAGAAGATTCTCATCAAATTACACGTCCACTCAAAGTGATTGTTAATAGATATACACAATCGTTCTATGAGGTATTAAAACAACGCTTGATGACTTATGATATCCAGCTATTATTGATCGAAATGGAAGCGCTCGATTATTTAAACACTAACCTTATGTCAGTGGATGTAGATTTTGTATGGATGTATGAAAATTATCATAATTTACAACCGTATAAAACGATTGATTTGCTAAAACAATGTAAGTTCCAGGAATGGTTCGGGCAGATAACAGAAGGTTATAAGTTTATTAATGATGTTCGTTATAAGGTGAATGATGCACCTGAAAGTGTCGGGAAGCAGTACTTGAAAAGATTAAAGCAGAAGTTTCTTTATGTGCCAATTCGTAAAGTTAAACGAAAAATTTACGTTGCTGCTCACACAAAGAATGTAGATGAATTGCCGTATGGTATAGTTAATTATATTGATGTTATCCTGGATAAGAAATCTTCAAAGAGATAACCCAAAAAATATTTCAAATAAAATTGACATATTTAAAAATTGATGATAATATTGTTTAGGTTGATGAGTAGCACTTAATAGCTTTGGAGGATTGCAATGTCTAATGAAAAAGTTATGCACTCTAGTCAATATTTAGTGGGACTTAAGGAGACTGTTAAGGCTCTTAAGAAAGATCGCGTAGCATCTCTGGAGATAGCGCGTGATACTAATATCCACTTATTAACTACCGTGCTATTACTAGCATACCAAAAGCAATTACCTATTGAATTCAGCAAATCGAAAGAGGAGCTGGGTAAACAATATGGCATTCAAGTGAGAGCAACGGTTGTTGCACATTTGAAACCCGCTTTGTAAGGCGGTATTCTTACAAATCTTTTTTTACCTTAAAAATGAACCACCTGGATGTGTGGAATTAAACAAAAGAGAGGAGGACATTCAAAATGCCAACTATTAACCAATTAGTTAAGAAGCCAAGAACTTCTAAAATTAAAAAATCAACTGCGCCTGCATTAAACAAAGGTTATAACAGTCATAAGAAAAAAGCTACTGATATCGCATCTCCACAAAAACGTGGTGTATGTACTCGTGTAGGAACTATGACACCTAAAAAACCTAACTCAGCGTTACGTAAATATGCACGTGTGCGTTTATCAAATAATATTGAAGTTAATGCTTACATTCCTGGTATCGGTCACAACTTACAAGAACACAGTGTAGTACTTATTCGTGGAGGTCGTGTAAAAGATTTACCGGGGGTACGTTACCATATCGTACGTGGAGCATTAGATACTTCAGGTGTTGACGGCCGTATGCAAGGACGTTCTTTATACGGAGCTAAAAAGCCTAAAGCTAAAAAAGCATAATTTTATAAATTAATGCACAATCTGTTCAATGGAATATTTCATTTTTGTAAATGTAATGTTCTTACTAGACATCGAAAAATAAAAAAAATATACTGAGGAAGGAGGATATTAATATGCCTCGTAAAGGACCTGTTGCTAAGAGAGACGTATTACCGGATCCAATTCATAATTCTAAATTAGTTACTAAATTAATCAACAAAATTATGATCGATGGAAAACGTGGTACTGCTCAAAAGATTTTATATAACGCTTTTGAATTAGTTCAAGAACGTTCTGGTCGTGATTCAATGGAAGTATTCGAAGAAGCGATCAACAATATCATGCCTGTATTAGAAGTTAAAGCTCGCCGTGTTGGGGGATCTAACTACCAAGTACCTGTAGAAGTACGCGCTGAGCGTCGTACAACTTTAGGTTTACGTTGGTTAGTAAACTATGCACGTCTTCGTGGTGAAAAAACTATGGAAGAGCGTTTAGCTAACGAAATCTTAGATGCTGCTAACAACACTGGTGGTGCTGTTAAGAAACGCGAAGATACTCACAAAATGGCTGAAGCAAACAAAGCATTTGCTCATTACCGTTGGTAAGATTAAAGTTAACCCTTTAGTAATTGTATACAGCTTGCTGTTTCCAATTTACTTGAGGGCTACTTTCTTAAAATAAACCAATCCTGGAAGGAGAAAGAATACCCATGACAAGAGAATTCTCTTTGAGCAACACTCGTAATATCGGTATCATGGCTCACATCGATGCTGGTAAAACGACTACTACTGAACGTATTCTTTATTATACTGGTCGTATCCATAAAATTGGTGAAACACACGAAGGTGCTTCACAAATGGACTGGATGGAACAAGAACAAGAACGTGGTATCACAATCACTTCAGCTGCTACAACAGCTCAGTGGAAAGGTACTCGTATCAATATCATCGATACACCTGGACACGTAGACTTCACTGTTGAAGTTGAACGTTCATTACGTGTACTTGATGGAGCAGTAACAGTTCTTGATGCTCAATCTGGTGTTGAGCCACAAACTGAAACTGTATGGCGTCAAGCTACTACATACGGAGTTCCTCGTATCGTATTCATTAACAAAATGGATAAAACTGGTGCGGATTTCCAATACTCTGTAGGTACTTTACACGAAAGATTACAAGCAAATGCACACCCAATTCAAATGCCTATCGGTGCTGAAGATCAATTCAACGCAATCGTAGATTTAGTTGAAATGAAATTACACACTTATACAAATGACTTAGGTACTGACATTGAAGTAACTGACGTTCCTGAAGAGTACTTAGCAGATGCACAAGCAATGCGCGAACAATTAATCGAAGCAGTTGCTGATGTAAATGAAGAGTTAATGGAAAAATACTTAGGTGGAGAAGAAATTTCAGTTGAAGAATTGAAAGCTGCTATCCGCCAAGCTACTTGTGATGTTGAATTCTACCCAGTATTAGCTGGTACAGCATTCAAAAACAAAGGTGTTCAATTAATGTTAGATGCAGCAATTGAATACTTACCATCACCATTAGATGTTAAACCAATCGTAGGTCACGAAGTTGACGATAAAGATGCTGAAATCATCGCTAAACCTGATGATAACGAGCCATTCGCGGCTTTAGCATTCAAAGTTATGACTGACCCATTCGTAGGTAAATTAACATTCTTCCGTGTGTACTCTGGTACTTTACAATCAGGTTCATACGTACAAAACGCTACTAAAGGTAAACGTGAACGTGTAGGACGTATTTTACAAATGCACGCTAACTCACGTGAAGAAATCTCTGAAGTATACGCTGGAGATATCGCTGCTGCAGTAGGTTTAAAAGATACAACAACTGGGGACACTTTATGTGATGAAAAGGTTCAAGTAATCTTAGAATCTATGGAATTCCCAGAGCCAGTTATTCATTTATCTGTTGAGCCTAAATCAAAAGCTGACCAAGATAAAATGACTAACGCTTTAGTTAAATTACAAGAAGAAGATCCAACTTTCCATGCTCATACTGATCCTGAAACTGGACAAGTTATCATCGGTGGTATGGGTGAGCTTCACTTAGACATCCTTGTTGACCGTATGAAACGTGAATTTAAAGTTGAATGTACAGTTGGTGCGCCAATGGTATCTTACCGTGAAACGTTCAAAACAGCTGCTGCAGTTCAAGGTAAATTCTCTCGTCAATCTGGTGGACGTGGACAATACGGTGACGTTCATATCGAATTCACACCTAACGAAACAGGTGCTGGTTTCGAATTCGAAAACGCTATCGTCGGTGGGGTAGTTCCTCGTGAATATATCCCTTCAGTTGAAGCTGGATTAAAAGATGCAATGGAAAACGGTGTATTAGCTGGATATCCATTAATCGATGTAAAAGCTAAATTATTTGATGGTTCATACCATGATGTCGATTCATCTGAGATGGCCTTCAAAGTTGCTGCTTCATTAGCATTAAAAGAAGCTGCTAAAAAATGTAATCCTGTTATCTTAGAACCTATGATGAAGGTTGAAATCGTTATGCCTGAAGAATACATGGGAGATATCATGGGTGACGTTACTAGCCGTCGTGGACGTGTTGAAGGTATGGAAGCTCGCGGTAACGCTCAAGTTGTTCGTGCATTCGTACCATTAGCTGAAATGTTCGGTTATGCAACTAACTTACGTTCTAATACACAAGGTCGCGGAACTTATTCAATGGTGTTCGATCACTATGAAGAAGTACCAAAATCAGTATCAGAAGAAATCATCAAGAAAAACAAAGGTCAATAAGTCAATATTTGATTAGTTAAGCGGTGCACAGTTTAACTAATTGCAATTTGCGACTAAATGATTTATAAATGAGATATGTATTTCCTCATGAGGGTGAGAATCCCTCATGAGTAATATTAAAAAAAACTAACATACATTTAAGGAGAGATTTCGAAATGGCTAAAGAAAAATTTGATCGCTCGAAAACACATGCCAATATTGGTACTATCGGTCACGTTGACCACGGTAAAACTACTTTAACAGCTGCTATCGCAACTGTATTATCAAAAAAATTAGGTGGGGAAGCTCGTTCATACGACCAAATCGATAACGCACCTGAAGAAAAAGAACGTGGTATCACAATCAATACTTCTCACATCGAGTATGAAACTGAAAAACGTCACTACGCTCACGTTGACTGCCCAGGACACGCTGACTATGTTAAAAACATGATCACTGGTGCTGCTCAAATGGACGGTGGTATCTTAGTAGTATCTGCTGCTGACGGTCCAATGCCTCAAACTCGTGAACACATCCTTTTATCACGTAACGTAGGTGTTCCTGCATTAGTAGTATTCTTAAACAAAGTTGACATGGTTGACGATGAAGAATTATTAGAATTAGTTGAAATGGAAGTTCGTGACTTATTATCAGAATACGATTTCCCTGGAGACGACATTCCTGTAATCGCTGGTTCAGCTTTAAAAGCTTTAGAAGGCGAAGAAAAATACGAAGAAAAAATCATGGAATTAATGAACGCTGTTGATGAGTACATCCCAACTCCAGAACGTGATTCAGATAAACCATTCATGATGCCAGTTGAGGACGTATTCTCAATCACTGGTCGTGGTACAGTAGCAACTGGACGTGTTGAACGTGGACAAGTTAAAGTTGGTGAAGAAGTTGAAATCATCGGTTTAACTGAAGAGCCATCTAAAACAACTGTAACAGGTGTTGAAATGTTCCGTAAATTATTAGATTACGCTGAAGCTGGTGACAACATCGGTGCATTATTACGTGGGGTTTCACGTGAAGATGTTCAACGTGGTCAAGTATTAGCTAAACCAGGAACTATCACTCCTCATACTAAGTTCAAAGCTGAAGTATACGTATTATCAAAAGAAGAGGGTGGACGTCATACTCCATTCTTCACTAACTACCGCCCACAGTTCTACTTCCGTACAACTGACGTAACTGGTGTAGTTAACTTACCAGAAGGTACTGAAATGGTTATGCCTGGGGACAACGTTGAAATGAACGTTGAATTAATTTCTCCAATCGCGATTGAAGACGGAACTCGTTTCTCAATTCGTGAAGGTGGACGTACTGTAGGATCAGGCGTTGTATCTGTAATCGAAAAATAATTTCACATTTGTGAATTTTAAAACCCACGAGGGACGCCTCGTGGGTTTTATTTTGTTATTTCAATTCATTCATATGTTCTACCAATTGGACAAATATTCTTACACCATTGAGTAAACCATTCTCATCCATATCAAATCTTGGATGATGATGTGGGAAGCTAGCTTTTAAACCTTCATTTCGAACACCGGTGTTGAAGTAACAACCTGGTCGTTCTTGTAAAAAGTACGCAAAATCTTCTCCGCCAAGTGTTGGTGTTCCTTCTTCTACTGATTCAATGTCTTCAATGCGTTCACTTAGATCTTTTAGCCATAATGTTTCATTCTCACTATTAATAAGTGCAGGATAACCATCTCTATAGTTCAATTCGATATGGACATTAAAGCTTTTTTCAATACCACTGATGATATCTTTAATATTATTGACCATCTGCGCTTTAATATCCTTGTCATAAGTACGTAGTGTTCCACTTAAATGAGCAGTTTCAGCAATCACATTAAAAGCATTACCACTCTTGAATTCACCAATCGTTAGGACACCTGTTTCGATTGGATCAACCCCACGTGACACGACTGTCTGAAGTTGAGTGATTAAAAAACTTGCTGCTACAACTGCATCATGTGTCGTATGTGGTGCTGCACCATGCCCGCCAAGTCCTTTAACATCAATCGTAAATGCATCTGCAAAACCATACGATGGCCCTGTTATAAAGCTTACAGCATTACTATTTAAATTGCTTGAAGTATGTGTCCCAAATACATAGTCAACACCATTAAGAATTCCAGCATCAATCATTGATTTGGCGCCTCCCGGTAGTACCTCTTCAGCATGCTGGAAACACAAAATGACAGTACCTTTTATCTCTTCAATATGAGAGGTTAAGATTTTGGCAGTAATCAGTAACATAGCTGTGTGACCATCGTGACCACAAGCATGCATGACGCCAGGAACTTGTGATTTGTATGGCACTTCTTTTTCATCTTGTATCGGTAGCGCATCAAAGTCCGCGCGCAGTAAAATGCTTGGACCTGGTAATTTTCCTTTAATTACGCCGTACAAACCATTGCCGCCGACATTGCGTGTTACTGGAATTGAAAGAGTAGTTAAATAATTGGCGATATATTCAGCAGTGTTCGCTTCCTGAAATGAAAGCTCAGGATGCATGTGCAAATGTCTTCTAATTGCTATCAGTTCTTCTTTATGATGAATGACATCTTTATACCAAGGCATCTATCTTCCTCCTTCATTGAAATAGTCTTCAGTTGACTGTAAGAAGACTTTAACTGCGTTGATCATTCCTTTTTCATCAATATCGAACTTTGGATGATGGTGAGGGAAATCTGCTTTAAAATTCTCATTACGTGTACCCGTATAGAAAAATGAACCAGGAACGCGTTGCAAATAGTAAGAGAAATCTTCTCCGCCAAGCGAAGGTTCTAATTCAACAAGTTCATTTACACTTTCAATTTTTCTAGCAGCACCTACAATTAAATCTGTTTCATTTGTTGTATTTACTACAGGTGGATATCCTTTTAGATATTTTAGCTCATACGTAATACCCATTGTTGTGACGAGACCTTCGAGACATTTTTTGAGTTCTTTGTACATTAAATTTTGAGTTTCTGCATCAAAGGTTCTGATTGTACCTGCGATTCTTGCTGTATCAGGAATGACATTATTTTGGTCACCTGCATTAAGTTGAGTAATCGAAAGAACAGCGGGTGTAGTAGGACTTGTTTTACGTGAAACAATATATTGTAAATCATTGCATAAGCGAACAGCAGCAGCGACTGGATCAATTGTTGTATTAGGATGAGCAGCATGTCCTCCTTTCCCTTGAAGGGTAATCCAGAAATCATCAGGAATACCGGTAGCAGTCCCATATTTATAACCAATTTTTCCGACGTCAAGTGAACTCGAAACGTGTTGTCCGATAATTGCATCCACTCCACTTAAACAGTTATCGGCAATCATTTGAATAGCACCACCGGGATCTACTTCTTCTGCATGCTGATGAATAAATACTAAGTTGCCATTCAGACGGTCGAAATTTTCTGAGAGAATTTTAGCAGTAATGAGTAATACCGCTGTGTGCGCATCATGACCACAAGCATGCATGACGCCAGGAACTTGAGATTTATACGGTACTTCTTTTTCATCTTGAATAGGTAAGGCATCAAAGTCAGCACGAATAGCAAGTGTAGGTAGATCCGGATCTTTTATTAAACGCCCTACAACACCACGACCGCCTACACCAGTTTCAACTTCTATCCCTAAATCTGATAGATATTGAGCGATAAACTGGGGTGTTTCAGTTTCCTGAAAAGAAAGTTCAGGATACATATGAAAATGACGACGTAGAGCAACAAGCTCATCATAATATTTTTCTGCTTGATTAATCATAGGACACCTTCCTCTATTAAAATATTTAGAAATACGTTTAAAGCATCATTCATTGCACTCTCATCAAAATCAAATAAAGGATGATGATGTGGTGCAGTAATACCTTGCTCTTTATTTCCGGCTGCTGTAAAGAAAAATGCGCCTTCTTTATGTTGCAAATAATATGAGAAGTCCTCTCCAATCATTTGTTGTTTCATTATTTTATATGGCAGCCCTGCACGCTCTGTAGCACGTTGAATAATATCAACACATGAATGGTGATTGACTACAGCAGGATAACCATCCACATAGTCAAGAACGTAAGTGATACCTTTAGCAATTGATAGTCCTTTCAACTCATTTTCAATTGCAGTTTTGATTAATATCTTAATATCTGGATCAAAGGTACGTACTGTACCGAAACACTTAGCTTTATCACTGATAATATTGAATGCATTGCCAGCTTCTACTTTACCGATTGTAAGCACAGCTTCACTTGTTGGAGAAACAGTACGTGAAATAATAGTCTGTATATTAGTGATAAACGTTGCCATTGCTACGATAGCATCTATAGCTGTATCAGGATGTGCACCATGTCCTCCTTTACCTTGAATCGTAATATTAAACATATCGGGACTTGCCAGCATAGCGTCGTATTTACAATGTATCGCACCGTGCTCAAATGGAGACCACAAGTGATTACCATATATTCTATCGACGCCCTCTAATGCCCCATCATTAGTCATTGGCTCTGCTCCACCCGGCGCAAGTTCCTCACCAAATTGAAATAATAGTACAACCTTACCGTTAATCTGTTCAAATTGCGCATTCAATATACGTGCTACGCCTAACAAAATAGCAGTATGTCCATCATGACCACAAGCATGCATAACGCCATGAGCTTGAGATTTGTAAGGTACATTCTTTTCATCTTGAATAGGTAAGGCATCAAAGTCAGCGCGCAAGGCAATTGAAGGTCCTGTGTGATTAGCAATTGTGGCGACAATTCCTTTATCTCCAACACGTTCTCGTATGTGAAAATGCTCTAATTTTTGAAGTTGTTGCAGGATAAACATATAAGTATTTGTTTCTTCAAATGATAATTCCGGATGCATATGAAGAAATCTGCGATCTTTAATAAGTTGTTCTGTTTCATTGTTTACAAGCTGATGGATATCCATGCGCTCACTCCTTTAGCAGTATAATGTTATTAGTTTATCAAAGATATTAGAATATTTAAACTTCTCGAACTGAAAGAAACCGTTTACTTATTCAATAGCAGTTCGTATTGAGTTATGATATGATGTTATTGAAATTACATTCAAGGGGTGCTTAACATGTCAAAAGTATTACAACAGTTTTTAACTGAAAACTTAGATCACTTAAAAAACAACGGTTTATACAATGAAATTAACGTTGTTGAAGGTGCAAATGGGCCAATCATTAAAATTAAAGGAAAAGAATTAATTAACCTTTCTTCAAATAACTACTTAGGATTAGCAACGAACGAACGTATGAAGAAAGTTGCTAAAGAAGCAGTAGATTCTCACGGTGTTGGTGCGGGTGCAGTACGTACTATCAACGGAACTTTAGATTTACATGTTCAGTTAGAAGAAAAGTTAGCTGAATTCAAAGGGACAGAAGCAGCAATTGCTTATCAATCAGGTTTCAACTGTAATATGGCAGCAATCAGTGCTGTTATGAACAAAGAAGATGCAATTCTTTCTGATGAGTTAAACCATGCATCAATTATTGATGGATGTCGTTTATCAAAAGCAAAAATTATTCGCGTTAATCATTCTGATATGGATGACTTACGTAAAAAAGCAAAAGAAGCGGTTGAATCAGGTCTTTATAAAAAAGTTATGTATATTACTGATGGCGTATTTTCTATGGATGGTGACGTTGCTAAGTTACCTGAAATCGTAGAAATTGCAGAAGAGTTTGGTTTAATTACTTATGTTGATGATGCACATGGTAGCGGGGTAATGGGTAAAGGTGCTGGAACGGTTAAACATTTTGGACTACAAGATAAAATCGATTTCCAAATTGGTACGTTATCTAAAGCGATCGGTGTAGTAGGTGGATATGTTGCAGGTACTCAAGATTTAATCGATTGGTTAAAAGTTGCATCTCGTCCATTCTTATTCTCAACTTCACTTGCACCGGCTGATACACGTGCAATCACTGAAGCGATTGATATCTTAATGGAATCTACTGAATTACACGACAAGTTATGGGAAAATGGTAATTACTTAAAAGATGGTCTTAAGAAATTAGGATTTGACATCGGACATTCAGAAACACCGATTACACCATGTATTATTGGTGATGAAAAAACAACACAAGAGTTCTCAAAACGTTTAATGGAAGAAGGCGTTTACGCGAAATCTATCGTCTTCCCAACAGTGCCACGTGGTACTGGACGTGTGAGAAACATGCCGACTGCTGCGCATACTAAAGAAATGTTAGACGAAGCAATTGCGATTTACGAACGTGTCGGAAAAGAATTAAATATTATTAAATAATTTAATAACTAATGAAAGAGTGGGTAATCCCACTCTTTTTTATGTTTATCCCTAATGGACATGTAAACGTTTTTATTATAAAATAGGGGTGCAAATAAATATTAATTAATATATTTGTCTTTTTAGAGAAGACAAATGTACATAAAGGAGTTATTAAAATGAAAAGAATTATGATTACTGGTGCCTTAGGCCAAATTGGTACAGAATTAACTTTAAAGTTACGTGAAATCTATGGTGTAGAAAATGTATTAGCGACAGATTTACGTCGCCCTGAAGAAGGAGCAAAAGTTTTAGAAGGTCCTTTCGAAGAGTTAGATGTTACAGATGCAGAGCGTATGGATAAATTAGCAGGGGAATTTAAAGCTGATACAATTATGCATATGGCGGCCTTATTATCAGCTACAGCAGAGAAAAATCCAGTATTTGCATGGAACTTAAATATGGGTGGATTACTAAATGCATTAGAAGTTGCACGTAAATATAACATGCAATTCTTTACACCATCATCAATCGGGGCATTTGGACCAAGTACACCAGCGGATAACACACCGCAAGTAACGATTCAACGTCCAACAACAATGTACGGTGTAAACAAAGTATCAGGTGAATTATTATGTGACTACTACTTCCACCGTTTCGGTGTAGATACGCGTGGGGTGCGTTTCCCAGGTCTTATCTCACACGTTAAAGAACCAGGTGGCGGTACAACAGACTACGCGGTAGAAATCTACTTCAAAGCTGTACGTGAAGGTAAATACACTTCATACATTGGTAAAGATACATTCATGGATATGATGTTTATGGATGATGCGATCGATGCCATCATTAATTTAATGGAAGCTCCAGCTGAGAACTTAAAAGACCGCAATGCATTTAACGTTACAGCAATGAGTATCGATCCTGAAATGGTAGCAGCAAGCATTAGAAAGCATATTCCAGAATTTGAATTAGACTATGATGTAGATCCAGTACGTCAAGGTATCGCAGAAAGCTGGCCAAATTCAATCGACCCATCTGAA
Source organism: Macrococcus equi (assembly GCF_047426745.1). Classification (GTDB taxonomy): domain Bacteria; phylum Bacillota; class Bacilli; order Staphylococcales; family Staphylococcaceae; genus Macrococcoides; species Macrococcoides equi. The sequence goes on from NZ_CP179732.1 coordinate 1,025,853, forward strand.
GCGAAGGAACAATGGGGCTTTAATCCTAAGTTTGACTTAGATAAGATGACTGAAGAAATGTTAACAGCGATCAGAGCGAAAGAAAATAAATAAGATAACATTTTAAAAGCAGACCCTTTGGGTATGCTTTTTTAATTTATTGAAAATTTTATAGAATTAATTTAAAAATTCTGAAAACTTATTGAATTGTATAATTTTTTTGTTATACTTAAATTTATTAAATTAATGGAGGGATAATATGGTACAAATCAAATTTGAGAAACGTGAGCAACTGAAGCAAAAACCAGATCAAAGTCAATTAGGATTTGGTCGACATTTTACGGATTATATGTTCAGTATGGACTACACTGAAGATCAAGGTTGGCATGATGCAAAGATTACGCCTTATCAAAATATTGAAATGTCACCAGCATCACAAAGTATTCATTATGGTCAGTCTGTGTTTGAAGGATTGAAAGCATATCGTACAGATAATGGTATCCAGTTATTCCGTCCAGATCAAAACTTTAAACGTTTGAATCAATCGCTTGCACGATTAGAAATGCCTCAAATCGATGAAGCGGTAGCGCTCGAAGGATTAAAGGAACTTGTAAAGTTAGAACAAGATTGGGTGCCTTCTGAACCAGGTCAATCTTTATATATCCGTCCGGTTGTTTTTGCGACGGAACCATTTTTAGGAGTCCGACCTGCGAATCAATATAAATTCCTGATCATTTTATCTCCTGTCGGGGCATATTATGGCGATGGTCAATTACTGCCGACAAAAATTTATGTAGAAGATGAATATGTACGTGCAGTACGTGGAGGTGTTGGATTCGCTAAAGTTGCCGGTAACTATGCTGCGAGTTTATTAGCACAGTCTAAAGCATCGAAGCTTGGATATGATCAAGTGTTATGGCTGGATGGTGTTGAACAAAAGTATGTAGAAGAAGTAGGGAGTATGAACATCTTCTTCGTGTATGATAACAAAATCGTGACACCGGCACTTAATGGCAGTATCTTGCCGGGTATCACAAGAAAATCGATATTAGAATTAGCACAAAGTTTAGGATATGAAGTTGAAGAGCGTAAGATTGCTATTGAAGAAGTATTTGATGCTGCGAAAAATGGTGAAATCACTGAAATTTTCGGCTCAGGAACTGCAGTTGTTGTATCTCCTGTCGGTGAAATTAAATATAAAGACGAAGTAGCAGTTATCAATGACTTTAAAACAGGAGACGTTACAAATAAGTTATATGAAGTTTATACTTCAATTCAAAATGGAAAGGTAGAAGATACATTTGGCTGGACAGTTAAAGTAACAGAATAAGGGGGAATGTCTATGGTAAGTACAGCGAGTGAGAAATCATATTGGATGGATAGGATGGAAAAAGGTGCTGGAGGTATTTCTGCAGCCATTCTCGTATCTTTAGGGGTAGGTCTACTATTAAAATCTGTCGGTGGATTACTACATATCGATTTACTAGTTATGATTGGAACGATTGCAACATATTTAATGACACCTGCGCTTGGAGGTGCAATTGCCGTAAGTTTAGGTGCCAATGGATTAACAATCGTTGCAAGTATGATTAGTGCAGCAGTTGGAGGCAATGCAATTACTAAAGTGGGTGATACTTTTAGTATCGTTACAGGAGAACCAATTGGTGCTATAGTATCGGCTATCATCGCAACATTTGTCGGTAAGAAAGTAACGGGTAAAACATTCCTGGATTTAATGGCGGTGCCTGTATCAAGTGTACTTGCAGGAAGTATCGCAGGATTTTATCTATCCAAGGTGATTTCACCGACATTAGTTGCTATTTCTAAATTTATTACATCAACTGTCGGTAATCAGCCGTTACTAGCATCGATTGTTATTGCGATTGTCTTTGCTGTGCTAGTGATGACGCCTGCCTCAAGTGCCGCTTTAGCTGTCGCACTTCAGCTTGATCCACATGCTTCTAGTGCCGCACTTGTTGGTATTTCAGCACAATTTGTCGGGTATACTGCAATGAGTTTTAGAGAAAATGATTTAGGTGGCTTCCTGGCTCAGTCTATTTGTACACCTAAGGTTCAATTTCCGAATATCGTTAAGAATCCCCGTGTAACGATAGCACCACTTATTGCTGCAGCAGTAGCTGGACCGGTTGCTGTACTTATTTTTAATATGAAGTTACCATTTGAAATCGCTGGTCTTGGTTTATGTGCTCTTATTGCACCAATCCAAATACTCAATGCACAAGGTGTCGGGGTGTTGCTGCAATTTATTGTTGCAGGTGTAGTCGTACCGCTTGTTGTGACACTACTTGTACATTATTTAGTAATGAGACCGAGACAATGGGTGAAACATGGGGATTTGCATTTAGAAGTGAATTAATTCAGAACTTCATTTATAATATAGAAAAACATGAATGGAGTGTCTCAGTTGGTAAAGTTAATCGTGTTTGATAAAGACGGTACATTAATGGAACTTGGTTCACATTTTGTAAAATTAGCAGATGATTTAATTAATGAATTCTCCGTGAGAACAAATATAAATGTTCCGAAGTCAGAGATTAAAGATGCGTTTGGTATTGTAGATGATAAGATTGATAAAGTGATTGGTGCAAAATCTACAAAAACAGTCGTTACAAGTCTAGAGAAATTACCGAATGGTGATGCGATGGTCAGCTGGTTACTTCAAAAGATCGAACACTTAACGTCAGACAATGAAGCGGCAGATATAGCAATTATCGAAGGTGTTGAAGAAACATTGAAACAATTGCATGACAAAGGATACAAACTTGCAATTGTTTCAGCAGATGATACTCTATCGATGGATTTATTTATCGATAAATATGATTTACGCACGTACTTTGATTTAATCGTGACGAGTGATTCGTCAGAATATCATAAACCACAAAAAGAGTTATTACAGGAAATTATGACGCACTTTAAAGTTGATGCAGCTGACACGATGATGGTAGGTGACACTGAAATGGATGTAGAGCTTGGTCGTAATGGTGAAGCGGGTAAAGTTATAGGTGTATTATCAGGTTCAGGTGATGCACAGGATTTGCGCAATGCTGATGTTGTATTATCTAGCGTAGCAGAGATCGTTGAAAAGTTAGGTTTATAGATTTGCAGATGGCACGAAACTGCTTAAAAGTGTGCCAAAACGCATGAAATGGCACGATATCAGAAGATATCGTGCCATTTTTTCATACATTGTATTATCTTTTATGCATTTCGCGGTGTGTTTCAATCACTTTCGCGATCTTTTGAATGATTGGATCTAATGAATCGATATCATCATACACATCGTACTCGTTAATATTAATACGTACGACTGGACATGCGTTAAAGCCATCAATCCATTTCTCATAACGGGCAAATAATGCACGCCAATATGCTTCGTCTGTCTCAATCTCCATTTGGCGACCACGTTCAGCGATACGATTGATGACAGACTCGTAGTCACATTCTAAATAGATTAAGCAGTCAGGTTTAGGAAAGTATGGTGTCATAACCATTGCTTCATATAATTCATAATATGTTTTGAAATCTTCAGGCGTCATCGTGCCGCCTTCTTCATGCATCTTCGCAAATATATCTACATCTTCATATATCGAACGATCCTGAATAAAGCCGCCGCCATATTCAAACATACGTTTTTGTTCTTTAAATCGTTCTGCTAAAAAGTAAATTTGTAAGTGGAAACTCCAGCGGTCAAAGTCTGCATAGAATTTCTCTAAATATGGATTATTATCTACTTTTTCGAATGATGTTCTAAAGTTTAATTTCTCTGCTAATGCTTTTGTTAATGAAGATTTGCCGACACCGACAGTGCCTGCAATCGTAATAATTGCATCATTTGGTATTTGGTACATACTGTTCTCCAATTCTCGCGGTAATGCGTTGTAATATTTGTTGAAAGTCCTGATCATTATTAACAAAATCGATGTTTGTCGTATCGATTAATAGTGCCGTATGATGATCTTTCATTAACTCATATACTTGATGATAATCATCAGTCAGTTTCGTTAAATAATCATCTTCTATAATTTGTTCGAAGTCACGTGCACGTTTTTCAATGCGTGACTTTAACGTGTCCAGATCAGCTGTTAAAAATATCGTTGCATCAGGCATACGAATGTCTTCGGTTAAAATATCATAAATACGAATAAACTTATCGTATTCAGCTGGATTTAAGGTATTTTTAGCAAAGATCTTGTTCTTTAGGATGTGATAATCACTAACGATTGCTGTATCATGATGAAGATCACTTAACTCTTTGTATCGATGACATAAGAAAAACATCTCAGTCTGGAAGCTCCATTTCTCAATATCAGCATAAAAGTCTGATAGAAATGGATTTTCCTCAACGATTTCGTACATCACAGGTACACCAAGATGTTTAGAAAGTAAATTTGCTAATGAACTTTTGCCGACACCGATTGGACCTTCAATTGCAATATATAAAGGTGTCATAATAATCTCCTCTAATGTAGAATAAAATAGTATATGTATTGTATCACATAATTTATGAAGGTGGACGATAAATTGAATCATGAAATTTATATGAAACTTGCAATTGATGAAGCCAAAAAAGCTTTAGCGATTGATGAAGTGCCGATTGGTGCAGTCGTTGTGCATCACGGAGAAGTAATTGGGAGAGGATATAATACTCGGGAATCTGAACAAAATCCTATTCATCATGCAGAAATGATGGCTATTCAGGCTGCAAGTGAACATCTAGGGTCATGGCGTCTTGAAGAATGTACGTTATACGTCACATTAGAGCCTTGTGTCATGTGCAGTGGAGCGATTGTCATGAGCAGAATACCTGTTGTTGTGTATGGTGCACATGATGCTAAAGGTGGATGTAGTGGGAGTTTGATGAATTTACTCAATCAACCTGCATTTAATCATCGTGCAACGGTTATTAGTGGTATTTGTCATGAAGAATGTAGTCAGTTACTAACTTCATTCTTTAAAACTCTTAGACAAAAAAAGTTGCTTGAAAAACAAAAGAAACTTAATGATGATAATATTTAGCGCACTTTTAATAAATTTGGTAAACTGAAAGTATTCCAAATAGGAGATGAAGTCATGATTAAACTTATTGCAACAGATATGGACGGTACATTACTAAACAGTGCACATGAAGTGTCTGATGAAAATATAAAGGCGATTCAATATGCACAATCACAAGGTGTAACAGTTGCGATAGCGACAGGCAGAGCATTTTATGAAGCAAATACACCAATTAAACCTACAGGACTAAAAGTACCTTTTATTTGTCTGAATGGTGCTGAAGTGCGTGATGAGGAATTTAATATATTACACACATCGAAATTAAGTAACGAACAAATAAAAGACATCACTTCGATTTTAGATAAACACAATTTATATTATCAAGTTTATACAAGTGCAAGAATTTACACGGAAGATAAAGAGAAAGATTTACAAATTTATATTGATATCGCTGAAAAAATGGGTCACACACCGAATGTTGAAAAAATACGTCAATCGATTCAAAAACGTATTGATAATGGCTCGCTTAAAGAAGTATCAAGTTATCAGGAAGTATACGACAGAGATGGAGAAATCGTGATGAAGTTTCTAGCATTCTCAAGTGATCTTGATAAGATTGATGCAGCGAAAGCGGAATTGGCCAAATTTCAACATTTAGCAGTATCAGCATCATCTCGCGGAAATATTGAAATTACGCATAACGATGCGCAAAAAGGTATTGCTCTGGAAGCATTATGTGAACAACTTCAGATTGGTATGGATCAAGTTATGGCAATAGGCGATAATTTAAATGATATTTCAATGATTGAGAGAGCGAAGTACTCATTTGCGATGGAAAACGGCACAGATGAAGTGAAAGCAGTAGCAAAATATGTTGCTGGATCAAACGAAGAAAGTGGCGTAGGACGTGCCATCATGCAAGTGATGAACGGAGAAGTAGAGTAATTGCGCTGCATTTAGACAAATAAGTCCGATATCAGCAGGATATTGGACAAGACGAATAGATTTATTCTCATCTTCAAATCAAAAAGCGATGATACCCAAAAGTATCATCGCTTTCTCTATTTTATTCTACTACTTGTATCACACGTGCAGGTACACCGGCAACGACGACGTTATCCGGAACATCTTTTGTAACGACAGCACCACTTGCGATAACCACATTTTTTCCGATTGTTACACCCGGATTAATGATGCTACGTCCACCCAACCAGCAATTGTTACCGATAACTACTGGTTTAGCGTATTCTTTTCCACTGTATCGTTCAACAGGATCAATCGGATGCGTCGCAGTATAAATATGGACACCAGGTCCAATCATACAGTTATCACCAATCGTGACTGGCGCAACATCTAAAATTGTTAAATCATGATTAGCATAAAAGTTTTCACCCACATGAATATTATAACCATAGTCACATCTAAAATCAGATTCTACTGTGATGTTTTCTTTAGTCGAACCAAATATCGCTTTTATACGTTTCTTTCGTTCGTCTATCAAATTTTCAGGAGTGTTATTATATGCACGAACGGTTATTTTAGAGTTGACACGGTCATTTTTTAACTGAACATCTTCGGGATCATACATTAATCCTGCAATCATCTTCTCTTTTTCTGTCACCATCATCACCTATTTCTTATAAGTTAATCGGGCAAATGCATCGTGCTGATGAATGGATTCTTCGTTACGGCACTCAATAGTGAATCCTTCGATGAAATCCAACTCAACTAAATCTGCTGCGATTAAACGAAGTAAATCTTCAACAAAGCGTGGATTCTCATATGCACGTTCTGTGACTGATTTTTCATCTGTACGCTTTAAAATCGGATAAAGCATTGAACTTGCATTAACTTCCATCGCCTCTAATATTTTTTCCTTAAAATCTTCAGGTAACATGCGATTTGGTTCAAAATCGGCTTTAACAGTTACAATGCCTCGTTGATTATGAGCTGAATATTCACTGATTTCTTTAGAGCAGGGGCACAGTGTTGTAACCATTGCTTTTATAGTTAATGATTTGCTGATAGCATTTTCACCTTCAACAGTAAGAGAGAATCTTGTATCGGCATGTCCTACTGCACGTAAATTTGTAACAGGACTAAAGCGATCAAAGAACCACTTTGCATCTACATCAACGCTGGCATTTTTTTGGTGCATCACAGTTTGAAGTGTTACTAATACTGCTTTTAAAGTACGAAAATCTAGAGGTAGTCCATTATCATAATGCGCTTCAACGGATTCTAGAATACGACTCATGTTAATACCTTTTTCATCTTTTGCTAAATGAGTTGATAGACTGAATGTACCTGTAGTTTGATATCCGTCTAAACGAACTGGATATATTAAATTCTTAATACCTACGTGATCGATTTCAAATAGAAAGTCTTTTTTTGAACTTTGAAGATCCGTCATTTTTTCTTTTTCAGTAGGTTTTGTTCCTTTGATAGGATCTACTGATCCGAAATGTTTCCAGCGACCTTCACGTGTTTTTAAATTATATTGATCCATGTCATTCTCCTAAATTTATACTTCATATTGATAGAAGCGTTCTTTACGTAACCACATATCTTTTGCCGCTTCTGCTTCCTGTGTGTTTGCTGCTAAATTTTCAAGCATTGGACCTGTTTGTGATGCATGTGCACCTAATACGTTCATCTTGCGCTCTTCATAGCCTGAAATATCATTGATAATATTAGGTTCGCCGATATTTTCAACTGCATCATTACTGAATGCAACTAAATGCAATTTCGGTTTGCTAGCTCCCATGCGACGTACCGCTTCAACGACTGCTTCCGCTGTTGCTTCATGGTCAGGATGAACAGAGTAACCTGGGTAGAATGAAATCACTAATGATGGATTTAATTCATTAATGAGTTCGTTAACCATTGAAACTAAGTCATCAAGTAATTCAAATTCTAAAGTTTTATCACGATATCCCATTTTGCGTAAATCTTTAATCCCCATCACGCGACATGCATCTTCCAGTTCTTTCTCACGAATCTTCGGCAATGTTTCACGTGTCGCAAAGGGTGGGTTTCCTAAGTTTCGACCCATTTGTCCTAATGTTAAACATGCATAAGTGACAGGTGTTCCTGCATCTATATGTTTCATAATCGTACCTGATACACCGAATGCTTCATCATCCGGATGAGGGAAGATTACGAGTACTTGTCTTTCTTGTTCCATCTCTATATCCCCCTTAAACTTCAAATGGTGTTTCGCTGATTTCAAGTGCTGCAGCAAGCTGACCTTGGTAGTTTAAGCCCGCCATTAAGAAACGCCCATCTTCATCTATCTCATAATGCGTTAAACCTTGTACATAAATCCAGCCACCATCTAATTTTAATCCAACACGAAATGGTTCTTTTCCGCCACCTGTGATGATACCTTGAATATAGGTAACTTGAATATTACGTAAAAATGTCCCTGCATTGAATACTTTTTCATCAAAGTGACTAGCATAGGCACCATTGGTTGTTTCTACATGTAAATAGACAGGTTTTTGCTGAAATTTATTTAGTAATTCCTGTACTTGTTGTTTTTCGATTAATTCCATTTTCATTGCTCCTCAAAGTTTATACTAGACTATTTTACTAAATAAATTGTAAAAATTATACCTTTTGAGCTTGCTAATGCTAAAAAGAGCAAAAAAGCTGAGACATCTGTCCCAGCTATAAGTGCAATATCTAAACTTCTTTCGTACTTACTTCAATTTTTTCTACATTGTTATAAGCACCGTGTTGAACTGGGCCTACGAATTCGTTCATTTTCCAGCCATGTTTAATAGCTGAAGCGACAAATCCTTTAGCAGCAATGACTGCCTCGCGAGGTGATTTACCTAATGCTAAATTAGCTGTAGTGGCTGCTGCAAACGTACAACCAGCACCATGGTTATAAGATGATTGGAACTTATCAGTTGTAAGTAACGTATAAGTTGTTCCATCATAGTATAAATCTAGAGCTTCATCAGATTCTAAAGCTTTACCACCTTTAATGACAACATGTTTTGCACCACGCTCGTGAATGATACGAGCTGCTTCTTTCATTTGGTCGATTGATGTTAACTTACCTAAACCTGATAATTGTCCTGCTTCAAACAGGTTAGGCGTTACAACAGTTGCTAATGGTAATAAAGATTTAATCATTGCGTCTGTGTTACCTGGATTAAGTACTTCGTCTTCCCCTTTACATACCATCACAGGATCTACGACGAAGATTTCTGCATCAGAATCTTTGAAAGCAAGTGCAGCACGTTCAATGATTTCTTCAGTACCGAGCATACCTGTTTTAATTGCATCTGGCCCGATCGATAAAGCTGTTTTAATTTGTTTATCTAATAATTCAATAGGTAATGGTGTAACGTCATGACCCCAAGTTTCTGGATCCATTGCAACAACTGCAGTTAAGGCAACCATACCATATGTGTTGTACTCCTGAAATGTCTTTAAGTCAGCCTGCATTCCAGCTCCGGCACTTGTATCAGAACCAGCAATTGTTAATATTTTTTTTAAGCTCATATTTCATTTCCCCTAAATAGTTATTTGTTATATTATCATATCATTAATGAGAAAATTAAAAAATAAATAAACGCTAACTTATGTTACAATTTCAGATGAGGTGAGACAATGAATTGGCAATCAATATTTCATGAAATAAAATCAACACATGATTTTTCTAATATGGATGAATTTCTAGAAAATGCGTATGCAACGAAGACAGTATATCCGCCACGCGAAGCAATATACAACGCATTTACGTTAACACCGTTTGAAGCGGTGAAAGTAGTGATTATCGGCCAGGATCCGTATCATGGCCCGAATCAGGCACACGGGTTAGCTTTTTCTGTTCAAAAAGGCACGAAACTCCCGCCTTCTTTACGTAATATGTATCAGGAGCTGGAAAGTGATCTGGGCATTACACGTATTACGGGTGATTTAACAGGATGGGCACAAGAAGGAGTGCTGTTATTAAATAGAGTACTTACAGTAGAAGCAAGGAATGCCAACTCACATAAAGGTATTGGCTGGGAACAATTTACGAGTGCGATTGTACAGGCGGTATCCCTTCATAAAGAACATGTGGTCTTTGTATTATGGGGAAGTCCTGCTCAGCAACTTGCACAGTTTATTGATACGAGTAAACATACTATTATCAAAAGTGTACACCCGAGTCCTTTAAGTGCATATCGAGGTTTCTTTGGTTCTAAGCCATTTAGTGCTATCAATCAGGATTTAACAAATCATGGTCTAGCCCCTATTGACTGGGCAAGGGAGGAATAGTGATGAATCAGAGATTAATTGATCAGTTATCACAAGAAATAACGTATTTAAGACAAGCACAAAACAATGAAGCATTTAATAAACACCTGTATGCAATTGAACTGCTGGCCAAATTTGGACAGCATGAAGACAATACAGTTTCAGTGCCACAAGCACCGGTGCAACAATCTAATGTTAGTCAAAGTACAGGTCCACATGCGGGTATAACAACAGAAGAGCTTAGATTGATGGGTGCAAAGGTAGTATCAAACAATCAAAAAGTAAAAACAGATGATGGATTTGGTAACGGTGATTCAATATTTGATTTTTAAAAACAGGAGGATACGAAAATGAAATTATTTTTAATTATTGGTGCAATTAATGCCATGATGGCAGTAGCGTGTGGTGCATTTGGTGCACATGGATTGGAAGGTAAATTAACAGAAAAGTATATGGGGATCTGGGAAAAAGCAACCACATATCAAATGTATCATGCATTAGGGTTAATGATTATTGGCATACTAAATGGGACAACAAAGATGAATCTAGTACCGGCAGGCTGGATGATGACATTTGGTATCGTGTTTTTTAGTGGATCTTTATATATCCTTGCACTGACACAAATAAAAATATTAGGTGCGATTACACCAATCGGTGGCGTATTATTTATTGCAGCATGGGTAGCATTAGTCATTGCAGCAATTAAACTATAAGAATAAATTAAAAGGCTGACATCAATGTCAGCCTTTTAATTATTTATGAGTAGATTGTTGTGGTTGATTTGCTTGTTGCTGAGCACGTTTTTCTAATTGTGCTTTAACGATAGGAATAATAATTGGACTTAATTTTACGATTAATTTAACTAATTTATTCATTGTAATTTGCCTCATTTCTGTAAGTTGTTAATTTATATATAACCCCTTTACAAAGCAATAAACATATTATCTCTTTCTCAAGATAAAATAAAATGGAATCCCGATGATAACAAATGCTACACCAAGCATTGAACCAATAAAATCACTCATTAATGTACTGATGATAATAAAGAAACCACCAAACAATGCAACAATAGGAATGATTGGATAAAGTGGCACTGAATAGTCTCGTTTTAAGCCTTTATTTTGTTTGCGAAGTATGAATAACCCAATAAAAGCGGCACTATAGAATAAATAAATAATAAAAATACAGATTTCTGATAAGTAGTCAGCATTGACGATGTCAGGAATAACGATAGTAAGTAATAATAAAATCATACTAATCACATAAACAGCGATTAACGCACCAATTGGAGACTTAAATCTTGGGCTGACGTAACTGATCGCTTTATCGAATGGTAAGAGATGATCATCAGCCATTGCGAATGGAATACGTGGGAATGTCATTATCTTACCGTTTAAACATCCGAAAATAGAGATGATAACACCGATATTTACAATTTTAGAACCAAAATCTCCAAATAATATTTTTGCTGCCTCAGCTGAAGAAGTATTGCCTAGTCCTACCAATGTCTCAGCAGGAATCACACGTAATACTGCAATATTAATTAAGACATATGCAAGTGTTACAATACCTATACCTACAAACATTGCAAGTGGCAGGTTACGTTTAGCATTCTTCATTTCCCCTGTTAAGTTTGTTAGTAGAATCCATCCGTCATAAGCAAATAAAGTTGCTAAAACTGCACGACCGAAATTAATTTCCTCCTGGTTTTTAATCAGGCTTGTTACATCATGTCCAAACACACCTTCTTTACCCCATAATAAACCGAAGATGATGATTGCAAATACAGGAATAAGTTTACAGATTGTTGTAAATGTCTGCATTGCACCGCCTAAACCTGTCCCCATAATATTCAGGATAACTAAAAATGTAAATGCAGCAATCCCGATCCAAATCCCTAAATTAGGGTTTAAGTCAAAAAAGTTTGTAACTAAAATACCAAAAAATAGAGCAAGAGAAGCGATAACTGCCGGGCCATAGATAACCGTCTGCATCCATCCGGTTAAGAATCCCCAGAAAGGCCCGTATATATCTCTAATATAAGCATAAAGACCACCTGTTTTCGGTATTTGTGCCCCAACTTCTGCAATCGTAAGACCAGCTGCTAACGTTAATATCCCCCCAACAATCCATGCCCAGATAGCCATGTCACTAGTACCCGCATGATTAAGTACTACAGATGGTTTAACGAATACACCTGAGCCTATGATTGTGCCAATTACTACAGTAATAGCTGTCCAGAAACCGATTGATTTCTCCAGTGCTTGTTCTCCGTGCTGTTTATTCATAAAGCTCACCCCTTAATGTTTTCTTAATCTCAATATATCACGAAATAAAGCGCTACCAATATAAAAAATTATAAATTTATACAAAAATATTTGTATTTTTTAAAATACATGTTGAAAATGATTCTCAGTCTGATATAGTTATAGTTGAAAATGATTCTCAATGGTAATTGTTATCATTGACGATTGGAGCTCTTGTTGATGAAAATGATTTATGGTCTTATCGCATTAGTATTATTATCGATTGTATCGATTTTTGTAGGAGTGATTGATATTTCACCGCAACATTTAATGCATTTATCGGACAATCAGAAAAATATTTTAATAAACAGTCGTTTCCCGAGGACGCTCTCTATTATATTAGCAGGCGTGGCATTAAGTGTTGCAGGGTTACTAATGCAGCAGCTTACACGTAATAAATTCGTCTCACCGACGACGGCAGGGACGATGGATTTCGCGAAGTTTGGTGTATTGATATCAATGATTTTCTTTGCACAAGCGCCATTATTAGTGAAACTCGGCTTTAGTATTACAACTGCAATTTTAGGAACATTTATGTTTATGTGGATTGTTAATCGTATTAAGTTTAAAGATGCGATATTCATTCCGCTTGTCGGATTGATGTTGGGTAATATCGTTTCCAGCTTAGCAACATTTATGGCATTAAGATTTAATGCAATGCAAAGCATTTCTAACTTCTTTGTCGGTGATTTTTCGATGATTACGAAAGGACGTTATGAAGTGCTGTATATCATCATTCCAATGGTTATTATTATGTATTTCTTTGCACATCACTTTACGATTGTTGGGATGGGAGAGTTATTTAGTAAGAACTTAGGAATCTCATACAACAAGATAATGAATCTCGGTGTAGTCATTGCCGCAGTGGTTTCAGCGACTGTCGTTGTAACAATCGGTGTATTACCGTTTCTGGGATTAATCGTTCCGAATATCGTTGGACTTTTTGTCGGAGATCATATGAATAAAGCGTTACCGTACACTGCGCTTCTCGGTGCGATAATTGTAATGATTGCTGATATATTCAGCCGAATTATTATCTTTCCATACGAAATACCGATAGGGCTAACGCTAGGTATTTTAGGTAGTGTTGTATTCATGGTCATCCTTCTGAAAAGGAGGAAAGAATATGCATAATACAACGAAAAAAGTCTCGGTGCTCTTATTCGTGATGATTGCACTGATGATTGGCTTTGTAATGATCCAGCTTAATCTGCAAATTTTAGATTATGTACTACCATCAAGGCTGCGAAAGCTTGCTGCCATTATTTTAGTCGGTGCAGCAATTGGTGTATCGTCACTCATCTTCCAGACCATCACTGAAAACCACCTACTAACACCATCGGTCATCGGACTTGATGCAGTCTACTTATTTATCCAGACCATCATTATATTCTTCTTCGGAAAACTAGGAGATTTATTCTTCAATGTATATGTGAATTTCTTTATTTCCGTTGCACTGATGATTTTGTTTACATTAGGCTTATTCAATATCGTCTTTAAGAAAAATACATCCGTGTATTTCGTATTACTGTTTGGGATTGTAATGGGAACATGCTTTTCAAGTTTATCGAGTTTTATGCATATGGTAATGAATCCAGATGATTTCTTATTATTACAGGATAAACTGTTCGCAAGCTTTAATACGGTCAATGAAAAGTTATTGCTCATCAGCTGTATTATCATTGTGATTTTACTCATTTATATTTACATGCATGCACACGAATTAGACGTATTAAGTTTAGGGAACACACACGCAACAAATTTAGGTGTAAACGTTGAAAAATTAACGCGTAATATGCTGTTGGTGGTTGCGGTATTAGTAAGTATATCGACTGCACTCGTTGGACCAATTACATTTTTAGGTATCATTGTCTGTAATGTTACATATCAATTTATGCAGACATTTAAACATCAATATTTAATTATTTCGGTATTAGCAGTATCAGGAATTACTTTATTACTTGGACAAATGATCAATCAATACGTATTTGACGGCACAACTGAAATTACGATATTGATTAACTTTATAGGTGGCGTTTACTTCATCTATCTATTATTTAAGGAGGGTGCACATGATTAAAGTACAACATTTGCACAAAACGATTGGACAGAAAGAGATTCTAAACGACATTTCCGTGGAAATAAAAAAAGGTGCAATCACGGCGATTATCGGACCGAACGGAGCTGGTAAAAGTACGTTATTATCAGCAATTACACGTTTAAGTGATTACGATAGTGGCGCTGTGTTGTTAAACGAATCTCCGATTGAAGAGATGAAAAGTGATGATATCGCGATGCAACTCGCAGTATTAAAGCAAAGTAATCATACGAACTTAAAAATTACTGTTCGCGACTTAGTTAACTTCGGAAGATTTCCATACTCTAAAGGTCGTTTAACGAAAGAAGATCACGCAATTGTTGATGAAGCAATTGAATATTTAGAACTCAAACCTTTTGAAAATCGCTTCTTAGATGAATTGTCAGGTGGACAAAAACAACGCGCATATATTGCGATGACTTTAGCACAGGATACGGATTATATCTTCTTAGATGAACCATTGAATAATTTAGATATGAAACATTCTGTTCAGATGATGCAACTACTCCGTAGATTAGTTCGCGAAAAACAAAAGACGATTGTTATTGTGATTCATGATATTAACTTCGCATCATGTTATGCAGATTACATCATTGCCTTAAAAGATGGTGTCGTATTATTAGACGGAAAAAAAGAAGATGTTATTACGACAGAAAAATTAAAAACAGTATATGATATGGACATCCAAATTGAATGTATCTTCGGTCAGCAAATCTGTGTCTATTTTGACGATGAGCACATGACAGTTGATGAATTTATCGAAGAAGTACAGGCAGTATAATTCAATCCATTGAAAGGAGTGTTGCCGGGTAGTTTTTAATGTAGGGCTAATTTATTTACAGGGGAATAATACATATATCAAAGGAGAATATAGGAATGAAACGTATTTTTAGTTTAGTATTAACTTTAGCTTTAATTATTGTGTTAGCAGCATGTAGTAATGACAAAGAAAGTACAAAATCAGAAGATAAGACAGCAGGAGAATCAGATAAGACTGAAACGATTAAAATTGAAAATAAATACAAACTAATGGGTGAAAAAGAAGACGGAAGTGATGCAAAAGACGTCGCTGAAACAATAGAAGTTCCGAAAAACCCAAAAAATATTGCAGTATTTGACTACGGAACATTGGCAACAATGCAGGAATTAGGTGTCGATGGAGAAGTTAAAGGATTACCTAAAGGTGAAGGCAATCGCAGTGTTCCGTCATTCCTTGAAAACTTTAAAGATGATAAATATACAAACTTAGGAAGCTTAAAAGAACCTAATTTTGAGAAATTAGCTGAACAACAACCAGAATTAATCTTAATTTCTGGACGCCAGGCAACACAAAAAGTAATGGAAGAAATGAAAAAAGCAGCACCAGACGCTACTATTTTATATGTTGGTACAGATGATAAGAAGTATATCGAAAGTGTAAAAGAAAACACTAAAAATATCGGTAAAATCTTTGATAAAGAAAAAGAAGCAACAGCTTTAATCGATGATTTAGACAAAAAGATTGAAGAAGTCAAAGCAATGACTGAAAAGTCTAAAGACAAAGGATTATTTGTATTAGCCAATGAAGGAGAATTATCTGTATTTGGTAAAGGTGGCCGTTTCGGATTTATTCATGATGTATTAGGCGTGAAAGAAGCGGATAAAAATATTCAGGCAAAAGGACACGGACAAGTGATTAACTTTGAATATATCAACAAAACAAATCCGGATATCATCTATGCGATGGACCGTGGAGTAGCAGTTGGTGGTAAATCATCTGCGAAACAAGCATTATCTAATGATGTTATTAAAGATGTAAGTGCTGTGAAAAATGATAAAGTCGTAGAAATTGATCCTTACTTATGGTACTTCTCAGGTGGCGGCGCAGTTACTGTTATGAAACAAATTGAAGAAGTAGAGAAAGCATACAAATAAAATTAAGTCACTTTAGAACAACATTAATTATATAGATTACCAGCAAATAACCTTACTTATGATAATTGTAAAAATATAGAAAGACGATTATACTGATGATAAGGAAGTTTGTATGGTGAGAACATATTTACTGATGATTAGAATCATTCGCCTGCAAATGCATAAGCATTGCAGGCTTTTTTGATTTTTAAAAGAGGGAAGGTTGATGATATGAAAGACATATTTACGAAGAAATTTTTAATGATGGCGCTGATGCTGATTGGGATATTTGCGATAGGGATTTCAATTCAAAATTTAATGAACCCGCAAGAGTTTCCGAAAGTAACGAAAAGTCAGATTGCCCAATTGGAGAGCAGTACATTTCCAACAGAAAAGGCAGCACAAGAAGCTGTAGGGAAACAACTATTTGATGGTGTCAAGGAAAGTGGTATCTCATTAAGTTCTAAAGCAAATGAACCGGGTATCGGTATTTATGTGTATTATGATGGCAAGACGAAAGACTACGTTACAACGTATTATATCTTAAAGCATAAAGAGGGATATCAGGTTAAGATGGGTAAAGTCAATGTGACTTATCAAAAAGGTGATAAGAAAATGTGGACAGATAAAATCGATGGTCATGTCTACAACTGTTATATCAATGATTATAGAAGATTTAGAGAAGTTGATAAAAAAGAGGGAAGAGCATCTACAGCTACACTCCATAATGATGGCGCAATATATGTTGTACAGGAAAAATAAATAGGTTGTTTTGAATCGTAGGATTGAAGTGAAGTGAAGAAGTGTAAGTGTCGTCAAAATCGATTTGAGGTCACTTCCGAACAAGCACTACATAGATTATGAAGTGGAACGTTAATCTACTCGCAAAAAAAGACAACCCCTAAAGGTTGTCTCATAACGCTATATTAAACTGTAAATAATCCTTGTAAATCTTCTGATTTCAAAATGTTACCTACATAGAAAGAACCAAATTCGCCATAACGCGCTGATACTTCATCAAAACGCATTTCATAAACTAATTTTTTAAACTGTAATACGTCATCTGAGAACAATGTCACGCCCCACTCATAGTCGTCAAAACCAACTGAGCCAGTGATAAATTGTTTAACAATACCAGCATAACCACGACCGATCATACCATGTGAGCGCATTAGACCTTTACGGTGATCCATATCTAACATGTACCAGTTATCTTCACCTTGGCGGCGTTTATCCATTGGGTAGAAACATACATATTCAGAACGTGGTAATTCCGGATATAATCTCGCTTTAATGTGTGGGTTTTCATAAGGATCTTCGTCAGAACCTTGTGCAAGATAGTTACTTAATTCAATTACTGAAACATATGAATATGTTGGAATTAAGTAGTCGCGAATTGATAGTTTATTGAATTCAGTTTCAACTGCTGTTAATTCTTTCATTTCAGGACGTAACATCCAGAGCATTAAGTCAGCCTTTTGACCAGTAATATTATAAAGTGCGTAAGAGCCTTTTTTCGCTACGTGGTTTTCTTCTAATTTATTAATAAAATTTTGTAATTCTTCAACCATTTTTGTGCGGTCTTCAGTTTCTACTAATTTTAAACTTGTAAAGTCAATGGCATAAAATAAGTGCAGGCTGTACCAGCCATCTAAAGTTTTTGCTGCTTCATTCATTATTCATCTCTCCTCTAATTGTAATCACTATCATTTTATCATATATGTATTCATATGACTCCTGAAGAAATTATAAATTGATGACGTGTAATTTACACAAAAAGAGTCTATAATGGTTTGTGGGGATGAATTAAAATATTCAGGAGGCTATTATGGCTAAATTATTAGATGTATTAAACGAAAAACTTTCAGGTAAAAATGTAAAGATTGTATTACCAGAAGGAACAGATGAGCGTGTATTACAAGCAGCAGTGGAATTACACAAAGGTGACAAAGTATCACCAATCGTTTTAGGTAACGTTGAAGAAATTAAAGCTCTTGCTGAAAAGTTAAACGTTTCAATCGAAGGTATTGAAGTGATTGACCCAACTACAAGTGAATTACGCGAAGAGTTAATCGCTAAATTTGTTGAACGTCGTAAAGGTAAAGCAACTGAAGAACAAGCGCAAACAATGTTAAACGATCCAAACTACTTCGGTACTATGTTAGTTTACACTGATCGTGCTGCCGGGCTTGTATCAGGTGCTGCACATTCAACAGCTGACACTGTACGTCCTGCATTACAAATCATCAAAACTAAACCAGGCGTTTCTCGTACATCAGGTGTGTTCTTCATGATTCGTGAAGATGAGCAATACTTAATGGGTGATTGTGCTATCAACCCAACTTTAGATGCGCAAGCATTAGCTGAAATCGGTATCGAATCTGCAAAAACAGCGAAAGCATTCGGTATGGAACCTAAAGTTGCTATGTTAAGCTTCTCTACAAAAGGTTCAGCGAAAACACCTGAAACTGAAAAAGTTGTTGAAGCTACAAAATTAGCTCAAGAAAAATTAGCATCTGAATCTGATTTAGCAGGCGTAGTGATTGACGGAGAATTCCAATTTGACGCTGCATTCGTACCATCAGTAGCAGCTAAAAAAGCACCAGAATCACCAATTCAAGGTGACGCAAACGTATTCGTATTCCCAAGTTTAGAAGCGGGTAACATCGGCTACAAAATTGCGCAACGTTTAGGTGGATTTGATGCGGTTGGACCAATCTTACAAGGGTTAAACGCACCGGTGAATGATTTATCACGTGGATGTTCAACTGAAGACGTTGTATCATTATCAATCATCACTGCAGCGCAATCTTTATAATAGATGACAAAGTCAATTTTTGAAGAAAATTGGCAATATGTTGATCATACGCGAGGACTGCAGCCGATGCAGTCCTTTGCTTTTGATGATATGTATTGTCATTTAAATGGTCAGGAGAATCATGACAGTGTGGTACGCACATGGATTCATGATCATGTTGTTATTCTTGGTATTCATGACGCACGCCTACCGTACATTGCAGAAGGCATTGATTTTCTAAATAACCATGGATACGGTGCGATTGTACGTAACTCTGGTGGACTGGGCGTAGTATTAGATGCGGGTGTTTTAAATATTTCTCTTATATTCCCTGGAGAAATAACATTCTCTATCGATGCAGGTTACGAATATATGTATGAGCTGATTCAGGAAATGTTTAAAGAATATCACAAGCATATTGAAGCTAAAGAGATTGTTCATTCCTATTGTCCGGGCAGTTATGACTTAAGTATTGATAATAAGAAATTTGCTGGTATATCACAGCGCCGTGTAAAGAATGGAATTGCCGTTCAAATTTATCTGTGTGTTGAAGGCAGTGGCGCAGAGCGTGCTGAACTGATGCGTGAGTTTTATAAGGTTGCGCGTCGTGGTGAGGAGACAAAATTTACGTATCCGGAAATAGAGCCGGAATGTATGGCAAGCTTGTCTGAACTACTAGGTGTAGAGCTTACAGTTGATGAAGTTATCTTCAAGTTATTGTATGCAATGAAAGATTTAGGCGCAACTTTATCAAATAATGAGATGACAGATGATATGTGGACGTTGTATAATAATTACTTCGAACGCATGACTGAACGAAACGCAAAAATAAAAATCAATCAAGGTGGTGAATCAAATGCGTAATAAGTTTCAAGTATGCGATGATTGCCAGGGTGTATGTCTTAGAACATTACTGCCGAAATTAGAGAAGTTAGATCCAGATGCTGAAGTAGAAATCGCATGCCAGTCTTACTGCGGACCAGGTAGACGAAAAACTTTCGCATTTGTAAATAACCGCCCTCTGGCAGCAGCAACTGAAGAAGAATTACTTGAGAAAGTGAAGAAACGTTTAGCGCAGAAACGTGACCCTGAAGAGGAAGCAAGACTTGCAAAACGTAACGCAGAACGTAAACGTCGATTAGACGAACAGAATGCGAAGTTGAAAGAGAAATTGAATAGGTAAGAGAGGCTGTCGACAAAGCGTTTAGTCGCTGAAAAACTGGAGAAAACCCATCAGAAATTGTTCTTTGATTTTGAAGGATTTGTCGAAGTTATCAAGCGTCTGACCGAGAGACGCCGTTTAAAGGCTGTCGAAAGCTGTTTAGAAGATGAGATCAGGACAGAGTTCCTGGTCTTTTTTTATTGCTTACTTAATCCTCTTTACAATCCTACATACTTCTTTAATGTAAATTTACATGAGTTTAACATCCCTTTGTTAAGATAAATTTGTGTAACTATAAGGTCGAATTATTAGAAGGGTGGAACGATTCGTGCAACGTATATTAATTACTGGTGCTCGTGCTCCAATTTCTTACGAGGTTGTTCAGCAGCAGGTCGCACTAGGCAGAACGGTTTTCTTAACGGATTCTACCAAAAAAGTCAGCATTAAAAACTCTAAATTCATAGAAGAATTTATCTTAACAACGTCCCCACGATTTTCTACTGAAGAATATATTAATGACATAAATAATATCATTAAGCAGCATGATATTGATTTAATAATTCCACTAAACGAAGAATCATTTTACTTATCATATATGAAAGATAAACTTATTGCACCGGTATGGGTGGAAGATATTTCGAAATTACTGTCAGTGCATAATAAATATAATTTTACTCAGTTAATAGATGCTATGGGCTTTAAAGTACCAGATACAAAATACATCATGAATCACGACGATTTAACAGCGTTTATGAACAATTTCCCGGGTGATGAATATATCGTTAAACAACCATACGGACGTTTTGGTCAATCCGTACGTAAATTAACACGTATGTCACTAGAGAACGATAACATGCTGGAATTTCCTTTTATGATTCAGACTTTAATTAAAGGGACGGAATGGTGTTCATATAGTTTTGCTAAGGATGGTAAGACGTTATCGACATCTTTATATTTATCGAATACACATGATAGTTATAACTGTTCAACACACTTTACGTCTGAAAAGAACGAAGAGTTACAATCTATTATTGAGTCGGTCATTAAGAATCTGAACTGGTCTTATCAAATTGCATTTGATGTTATTAAATGTGATACTACTGGAGACTATTACTTTATCGAGTGTAACCCACGTGCAACAAATGGTGCCTTATTTATGCAACCTGAAGTATGGGAATTAAAGCAATGTGCACCTAAATATGAAGCGCGTCAGTTAATTTTCGTATCTTTATATAATTTTATTATGCGCCCTAAAAAACATAATTTAGAACGTTTGAAGTATGGAAAGGATATTTTCTGGCACCCAAGCGAGAAATCCATTTTCTTCGAACAGATTATAAGTGGTGCACAATGGTGGTTTGAAGCGAAGTCTCAAAAGACTACCGTGAATACGATTACGACTTATGATATTGAGTGGAACGAAGATATTGTCAATCTATAGATAAAGAGGTTTTAAGAATGACTATATATACTAACTTTGAAGATATCCCTTTTAGCGAAGTGGATATCTCTCCTTTTAATAAGGCATATTTGAAATATATGATGGATGGCATCCATCGTGGTATTGAAAATGTTCATGCACGCGTGGAAGTAATATTACTGAATGGTCAGTTAATCCCTTATAGTATTAAGAATGGCGGAGTGAATGAGTCATGGATTCACTCATTTACGGGTCAATATATTGATGAAATGCATTCAGAAGTCAATCGGATGGAGATGCCGGGCGTTGCTAGAAAGATTGCACATCAACTTCTTAATACTGGTCGATCAATACTAGGATTTACAGGAGAAAAGACGATTACGGTATTCCCATCGTTTATGTCGACGACGATGTATGAAGATTTTCAGTTTGATCAAATACAGGCATTGACGAGAATATTAGTAGCGCGTTTCCCGAAACATGCAATTGTATTTCGTACATTGAATGACAAATTTCATCAGGGTAAGATGGAGCAGTTAAGAAAATATGGATATGATGCGTTAATTTCACGTGCGATTTACATTTTTGACCCGGCTGATAAACACAGTAAAAATGAGCGTAAAGATTTAAAGAAAGATATGAAGCGCTTTAAGAAAAGTGGATATACTTTTACGAATGAAATCAATGACGATGAGTTTCGTCAGTTATTGCCACTTTATAAACAAGTATATTTATATAAGTATTCCGATTTTAACCCGCATTACACTGAAGATTTTTTTAAGTTTTTATATCAAGAGATGGATATGAGCTGGTTTGTTGTTAAGGATAAAGAAAGAATTATTGCTTTTATGGGAATTACCCAAACAGATAATGTACTGTTTCCGGCGTACTTTGGAATGGATCAGTCAGTAAAGGATTTATATTTTATAACAAGCGGCCTGCTTTATCATTTCGCAAAAGACCATGACTATCTGATTAACAACAGTGCCGGAGCAAAAGATTATAAGCTCGCGCGAGGGAGTAGACCGTATTTAGAATATCATTTTGTTTATTATAAGCATTTAAAATTAATCCCTTTTATGAGCTATACATTATTCACAAAGGCAGCAACCCCATTAGGTAAGTTTCTATTAAAAAAACTGCAATTTAAATAAATATATTTATTATTCTGAATTTAAAAATGTTATAATATGACTATATTATTTTTAGGCGGTGATATGCATGTCAATCGAAATGAGACACGCAACATTAGAAGATTTGCCGCGTATTGTTGAAATTTACAATTCCACAATTGAAAGTAGATTAGTCACTGCAGATACTGAACCTGTAACCGTAGAAAGTCGGACAGAATGGTTTTTAAATCATTCGGACAAGCGTCCGATTTTTTTATTTCTAAAAAATGATGAAATAGCAGGATGGCTTAGTTACGAAACCTTTTACGGACGACCAGCATATGGTAGGACAGCTGAGATTAGTCTATACCTTGATGAACGTTTCCGAGGTATTGGATTAGGTCGATATGCGGTGACTGAAATGAAGCGTATTGGAAGAGAACTTGAAATAGAAACGCTTCTGGCATTTACTTTTTCACATAATACACGTGCATTGAAATTATTTATGAACAATGGATTTAATCAATACGGAGAATTGCCTGACGTTGCAATAATGGATAATACCCATTATTCACTGACAATATTGGGATGCAAATTAGGAGGAAGTTAGAATGGTTAACATTAGAAAAGCAACAAATGAAGATGTACCAAAAATAAAGAAAATCGCATCAATGGCATGGTATGACACTTATGCGAAGCTTATGGAAGCGGGTACGATTGCTAAGTTTCTGGAAGCGGCATATAATGATGAGCGATTAGAACGTCGTATTGGTGATTCATTATTCTTAGTGGCTGAAAATGAAGATGAAGTCATAGGCTTTGCAAACTTTATCAATGGTACTGAATTATTCTTATCAGCTATTTATGTAAATCCAGCGTTCCAGAGAAAACATGTTGGCGCAGATTTGCTGGAAGCAGGTCTTGAATACTTTGATGAATATAAAGAACTGTTTGTTGAAGTGGCAAGTAACAACCAACTTGCTCGTGCATTCTATGACAAGACTGGCTTTGAGCTTGTTCGTGAATATGAGGAAGAGTTGTTTGGAGAGAAAGTTACGACTGGTTTACTGAAGAAAGTACTATAATTATTGTTGCGCAAACCTCGTTTGAGGTTTGCTTTTTTTGTGGAGGGATTGTTTCGTAGGTTAGTTCGCAAAAGTTTGATATATGCGAACTAATGTGCCGCCAATCAGGTGAAACTGCTGGCGAGATGGTTGAAATTTGTGGGTTGGTTCGCAAATATTGAGGATATGCGAACTAACGGGTCACAGATGAGTTGAAACTGCTGGTAGGTTAGTTGAAATTCGCGAGTTAGTTCGCAAATACTGATTATATGCGAACTAATGTGCCACCAATCAGGTAAAACTGCTGAGGAGATGGTTGGAATTTGTGGGTTAGTTCGCAAATACTGATTATATGCGAACTAATGTGCCACCAATCAGGTGAAACTGCTGGTAGGTTAGTTGAAATTCGCGAGTTAGTTCGCAAATACTGATTATATGCGAACTAATGTGCCACCAATCAGGTGAAACTGCTGGTAGGTTAGTTGAAATTCACGAGTTAGTTCGCAAATACTGATTATATGTGAACTAATGTGCCACCAATCAGGTGAAACTGCTGGTAGGTTAGTTGAAATTCACGAGTTAGTTCGCAAAAGTTGAGGATATGCGAACTAACGAGTCACTGATGAGTTGGAACTACTGGTAAGGTGGTTGAAATACGTGAGTTAGTTCGCAAATACTGATTATATGCGAACTAACATGCCACCGATAAGGTAAAAATGCTGGTGGGGTAGTTAAAATTCACGAGTTAGTTCGCAAAAGTTGAGGATATGCGAACTAACGAGTCACTGATGAGTTGGAACTACTGGTAAGGTGGTTGAAATACGTGAGTTAGTTCGCAAAATCAGGAGATATGCGAACTAACTGACCATATACAAACCCAACAAAAATAGAAAAAGCACAAACTCGATAAAAGTTTGTGCTGTTTTAAATAAAATTTATTTTTCGTACACCGGTACCCATCCTGCTTCATCAACAAAGATACGGACAGCAACTACTTTACGATTATCTGCTAAAGTAAAGTAGTGTCGTACATTCGGAGGTACTGAGATTAAATCCCCTGGATCTAAGTGTACCTCAAAGAACTGCCCATCTTTTCCCTGAATCACAAATACACCGTTACCACTTACAATAAAGCGTACTTCATCATCTGTATGATGGTGTTCTCGTTGGAAGTTCGTCAAAAGTTCATCGAGATTAGGTGTCGTATCTGATAAGCTGATTACATCACTCGCTTTATATCCACGGCGTGCACTAATAGCATCAATCTCATCTTTAAATGTATCTAATATTTCATCTTTATCCTGATCTGTTAAACTATAATTCTCTTTTAAGTTTTCCGGTAATTTTGTAGTATCCCACTGTTCGTAAATAACTTCATTACTTTCTAAGAATGAATGGATTTCCTCCTGGTTATCTAGACGCTTTCCTGTTTCCTGAAAAATTAAATATGCCATCATTATCTCTCCTTTAAGTTAATGTATTGTTTTGCAGCTGCAAGTTGCAGATAATACTGAAATAAAAATTCTGCTGCTTCAAATAATTTATAAGCTTCCTGGGTGGACTTTCCCCAAGCGTTAAGACCGTGATTACGAATTAATACAACCCCGCTGTCGTGATTTACATGTTTGCCGAAGAGTTCAGCAAGGACTGTAACATCAGCTGGGTTCTCTATAATTGGAATGCGCAGGACGTCACTTTCCTGCCATAAGCCAAAAGCTTTAATCAGTTCTTGATTGCTAAATTCAATATAACCTTGCTTACCATATAGCTCAGAAATTACATTATTTGCCACTGTATGAATGTGAATAGATGCATTGGCAGCACTTTGTGTAAAGACTTTTAGATGTAGTACGGTTTCAAGCGAGGGTACTAAGTCAGTATCTATGGCATGACCTTTCATATCAACTTTGACAAAACTTGAATCCGTTGTTTCATACTTATCAACACCACTCGTTGTTACATATAAACTATTTTCATCTATCCTTATGCCTAAATTACCGCTTGTTCCAGGAAAGTGATTTTTGCGAGCAAGTCGTTCTTTAATATGGGTAATATCTTCTAATGCACTCATTGAATCACCTCGCTTAATTTAATATCATTGAATGTGTCAAAGTGATGATGGCTGATGCCTTTATCGCGTGCGAAGTCTGTTAATTTTGCTGTGGTGAATGCAATATCAGCAAGTTCAAGTAACTTGAGATCTGTTACACTATCACCGATAGCAATAACTTTCTGGTCTTTGACTAGTTGTCTGACAATCGATGGCTTACATGTTCCGCAGTTACCTGTGCAATCCGCATCACATGGATGTATCCATTTCACTTCCATAGTGTCACCTGAAAAGTCCACTTCATTGGCAAACACCTCATGAATGCCATCAAACTTTTTTAATATCGGATCGATAAAGAAATGCATGCCACCACTGATAATATAAAAGGGGATACTTAAGCGCTGTGCCTCATTTAGAAGTCTTTGAAAGCCAGGTCTTAAATCAACTGATTCTAATGCAAATTGAATCACTTCATTCTTCTTATCACTAGGTAGTAATCGAAAAAGTTCGGTGACACCCTGTTGAATTGAAATCTTCTGACTTAAAATATTATTAATGATAGGCGTGCCTGCATCATTTGCAAAGTGTTTAATAATCGCTACTATAGTATCAGTAGCAGTAACAGTTCCATCAAAGTCACATGCTATGATGTACCCCATAAAGCCACCGCCTTTTCATAAGCTTTTCCACCTTTTCCTGATTTGTAGAGGTTAATGGCCTGGAGGAAAGCTTCACCACCAGCTGTTGCACCATCGGGATGACCGTGGATACCTCCACCTGCATTAATAACAATCTCTTCACCAAAGTCATGGATAATACGTTTTACAAGTCCTGGATGTACACCGGCAGATGGGACTGGGAAAGCGCGAATAACAGTACTTTCTTCTAAAGCATGGGTGACGATACTTCTCGCATCACTCTCAGTGAGCTCAATTGAACCGTACGGTACTGGAAATAGTATTAAGTCTGCTCCGGCAAGACGTGTTAGTTTAGATAATAATAAACTGTAACTTATGCCGTAATCCGAACTGCCACATAAAGCGCCACTTAACGAAGGATGTGCAAGTATGGGTAAACCTAAATCCAAATCACGAATACCTTTTAGTGCATCTAATCCATAAGTATGAACGTTGAATAGAAGTGCATTTGCACCTAACTGTTTCGCGATACGTGCCTTATCTGGCAGCTCAAATACTGGACCTGATAAATTTACTGCGTATAACACGCGACGACTGGTACGCTCATAGACTTCATCCAGTACACGTTTCCCAATCACAATACGCTCTTCAAAGGGGAGTTCAGGTACGTCATACAATATTTCGTCATCTTTTATGATATCAACACTAAGTGCCTGAGCACGAAGCTGATTTTCAAAAAACTTTACATCTCGACCAATAATCCCTTTAAAAATACTCATTACAAGTGGACGATCATGAATATCAAGTATTTCTCTTACACCTTGTACTCCTAATGCAGGCCCCTTAAAGTGTTTACTGTAGTCTCCAAATTCGATATCAAGCAATTTTACTTTGCCATCCAGAGACAGTTTGCCAAATACAGTTGTGAGGATGGATGAAAAGTCGGGTGTGAGATTATGTTCCGGATAGGCAATTTCAATTTGAAGCACACCTTTGTCTTCATCAATAATTTCCCTGGAAATAACTTCACCTTTGAATTTCTTTAAATGTGCCTGATCTTCTGCAGTTAAGTCTGTCCAGCTCCCAACAGTGAGACCGACTGCTAATTTCTCAGCAATAGCATCTATTTTAGACGGACTGTTGTGTAACTGGTATTTCGCTACGATATGTGACACGCTTTAACCTCCTTTGTTTAAATTGGGTATAGTTAATAATTAATGCACCTGCGAGAACAAGTCCTTTTATAATATTTAAGCCATAATAGGGAACTGATAACATCACAAGACCATTCTCAAGTACGGCAATAAGTAATGCTCCCAAAAATGTCCCGATGATATTGGGTTTACCAGATTTAGAAACTGTTGCACCGATAAACGCAGCAGCAACAGCTGTCATTAAATAACCTGAACCGGAATTGACTTGAGCAGACGATACCTGACTTGCCAGTAGAATTCCGCCGATACAAGCAAAAAATGCTGATGCAAAATAACTGATGATGATATATTTTGTTGTCTTTATTCCACCGAATTGAACTGCATGCTTATTATCACCAATCATATACATGATACGGCCGGGATTGGTTCTATGTAATAAGATATAAGTAATAAGGACGATACTAATCATGATGATGATAAGAGGGATCGGTTCAGCCAAAATTTTAAATGCATCTGGAATCTTTCCGGTTGTAGCTACACCATTTTGTCTTGTCATTCCCTGACTAATTGAACCACCTTCTGAGTAAGTTAGCGCGATACCTTCTACAATGAACATCGTTGCAAGTGTGGCATACAAGTCTGGTACCTTAAACTTTATGATAAGAATGATGTTAATGAACGCAACGAATAGAGCAACGGCTAATGTTATCGCAATAGATAGTCCAATGTCTAAACCATGCCATACAAATAATGAAATAATGATTGCATTACTTAATGTTACAGTTGAACCAACAGATAAATCGAAACCATCTATGCTCAAACTAAATGTTATCCCGATAGCTACAATCGTTACAATTGCCATTCCACTGATGACGGATAGTAAGTTGTCGCTCGTTAAAAAGTTTGGTGCAGTCACACTAAATAGAATGACGAGGAGTGTGATGACTAAAAGCAACCCGTATTGTTTAAACTGCATGTTGTATTCCTCCGGTAGCTAAATGTAGTAAGTCTGATTCAGTGACATGAATTGTGAGTTGTTCGTCAACTATTTGTCCTTTGTTGAGTGTATAAATTCGGTCAGTGATACTAACTAATTCACTGAAGTCGCTAGATGCATAAATAATCGTTTTTCCGTTTTCGGCCAGTTGGTTAATTAAATTGAAGAGGTCTTTTTTCGCGCCAACATCAATACCAGCTGTGGGTTCATCAAGAATGAAAATATCTGATTGTTGGTAAAGACCACGCAATAATACTACCTTTTGTTGATTGCCCCCTGATAACGACTGGACAGGTTGATGAAATGATTTATATTTAAGACCAATATCCTGTACAAAAGGTAATGCATTTGCCGTCTCTTGTTTAGAGCTTGTAAAGAAATGTTTACTATTGAAACATATATTATCTTGTATACTATGCTGCATTACGAGACCATGTTTCTGACGTTCTTCAGGACAATATGAAATACTTTTGCCGGATAAATGATGATATAGATAGTCACATAGTTCTGTCTTGCCTGCACCGACCAGTCCTGCGATACCAATTACTTCACCCCTAAAGCCGTTAACACTTACATCTTTTAGTTTTTCAGTATTAATATGTTGGAATGAAAATACTTCTTCAGTCGTTCTGTGATTGACTTTAGTATGGACACTTGGCGAGCCTGCTATAGCTTGATAAAGGTTCTCTGCATTATAAGAAAGTGCAGGAGAAGAAGAAGTTAGAGTACCTTCTTTCATGACAGATATATCATCAGCAATTTGTAATAATTCAGGGATACGGTGAGAAATAAAGATAATTGCCATATCCTGTTTAAGTAAAGCCAACTCTTTAAAGAGAATGTCTACCTCACGTTGACTCAATGATGCTGTAGGCTCATCCAGTATTAAAAGGTGTTTATTCTCCAAAATAGCACGTATGATTACAAGTAGTTGTTTTTCTGAAACACTTAAATCACGGACATATGTGCTTAATGAGAAAGATAAACCAAATTTATCGATATATTCCTGTAAAATATGTTTTTGTTGCTGTTTATAAAAGAATCCTTTGGCACGATTTTTATAAGTTAAATTATCGTAGACGGTCAAATTTTGAAATAATACCTCATCCACTTCTTGGGCTACATATGCAATATCATCAGCGAAATTAGTCACTAGCTGATTATTCTTTGTCATTTTGCCAGATTGATAACCGTATGTACCATTTAATACTTTCATTAATGAGGATTTTCCCGCACCATTGCCTCCAATGATGGCATGAATTTTTCCTTGTTCAAATTGAATAGATATATCTTTTAATATATGATGCTGATTCATCGTTAAGTTCAGATTTGATAGCACGTAGCGCATTTGATTCAGTCCTTTATTTAATTTTAAATGCATCAGCCTGACTAAATGCAGGTACTGTCTTTGAAAGGTTTTCCATTGTAGTGTCTTTCTTTAAATCTTTTTGTGTGATTTGCACTGGCTTGAACGCATAAGTAGACGGGACTTTTTCTTCTTTAATTAACTTTGCAAGAATACGTACATCTGTTTCGCCAATGACTTTAGGATTTACACTAGCTGAAGTTTTCCAGTTGCTATTTTTTGATTTCATAAAGTTGATATCTTGATTTGAAATATCGATTGAATAAATAGGGATGCTGATTTTCTTTTCATTTAATGCAAGGTACGCCCCCTTAGTCATTTCGTCCCATGAACCCCATACAGCATCGAAATCTTTTGGATTATGTTTTGATAATACCGCTTGTGTTTTCTTTTTTACATCACCTTGCACGTCCTCAAAGTTTGTAGGTCCGATGCTTTCTACAACTTTAATCTTTCCGTCCTGCTCATATTTTTTAAAGATTTCCTGACGTTTATCTAGTGGAAGAAATCCTGGCCCCACCCATAATTTAAGAACCTTTACGGGTTGTTTGTGTGTTTTCACAAGTGCATCTAGCGATAACTTTGCCAGAGCATGGTCATCCTGACTTGTAGCAACAACATTATCGATAACTTTGCCATCTTTATCTGATTTTGTATCGAAAGTTACAACTTTAATTTTTGCATCAGCAATCTTCTTGACTAAGTCATAACTATAATCTTCTTTGCCGTGAGACAATACGATTCCATCATATTTTTTTAATATCGCCTGATCGACTAGTTGCTGAAATTTAGCATCATTACCGTTTGACAGGAAGGTATCAACTTTTAGACCAAGCTTTTCACCTTGAGACTTAGCACCATCGATAAACTGTTTAGTATGATCATCACTACCTAGATTACGGATGACAGCAATTTTCTTACCCTTTACTGCACTAGAATCTCCTGTTTTTGATGTTGCCTGATTGCATCCTGTTAGTAAGATGCTTGTTGCAAGTAGTAGTTGTAATGGTTTTTTCATGATTTAATCTCCTCGAATAATTTTGTGATTGCATCTTTATTGGCTTCGATAATACCGTGTTCGGTAATCAGACCAGTGATTAAGTTGTTTGGTGTAATATCAAATGCTGGATTATATACTTGGACATTGGCAGCGATTTGATGGTCTGCTACATGTGTAACTTCTTTTTGATTGCGTTCTTCAATAGGAATCGCATCTCCACTATGCACGTTTAAATCAAATGTAGGTGTCGGGGCAGCAACGTAAAATGGTACGTTATAGAACTTTGCTGCAATAGCAAGTGGGAGCGTCCCTATTTTATTGACGACATCACCATTCAATGCGATACGGTCACAACCGACGATAACAGCTGTGACTTGCTGTTGTTGTAGAATGGTTGCTGCTGTACTGTCAGTAATAGTTGTTACATCAATGCCAGCCTGAGATAATTCGAAAGCAGTGAGTGCCCCTTGAAAACGAGGTCGCGTCTCATCGCTATATACTTTAAACGAGATATCTTTTTCATGAGCCAGATAAAACCCTGCTGTTGCAGTGCCCAGAATACTCGTTGCAAGACTTCCCGGATTACAATGTGTAATAAAGATGGAACCGGGTTGGATAAGTGGTAAAGTATGGTGTCCGATTTGCTCGTTGATACGTTTATCTTCCTCAAAGATGGTTTGTGCAAGCTGTTCAAGATTTTTAATGGTCTGGTTAACATCGTTAGTAATAGCTTTCTCCATTCGGTTAAGCGCCCATAATAAATTAATCGCGGTCGGACGCGTACTGGCAAGTCGTTCAATGACTAACTGCATGTATTGTAAAAAGTTATCTTTTTCGTTGTAGTTGTATGCACCAAGAACGACACCATATGCTGCTGTAATACCTATTGCAGGAGCACCGCGAACAATCATATTCTCTATGGCAGCAGCCACAGCATCATATTCTGTAAAATCAATATATTGAATATTTTGCGGCAGTTGAGTCTGATCGAGTAGCGTTAATACCCCGTCCTTGTAATGGATAGATTGTAATGTCATGCCGCAAACTCCTTAAACTCTTTAAAGAGTGAGAAAATTGATGGATAAATTGAGACAGATTCAGGATACTGTATGAGCGATTTTGCGAATTTAATCAACTGCACTTCTGTTTGAACACGTTTGTCATCAGGTAATGTTGTCAAATCATTTACTTTTGCAAGGCCTACGATGCGTCGGATAAGTTCAAGACCACAGATAACATAAGCGTCTTCAAGAACTGAACGAATGTAACTTGCATAAACTGAGGTCTGCTTAAGTGCAATATCAGAAGTTTTTTCCTGCAGTATTGTTAAACTTTTTTGTTTGAAGACCTCTAATACTTCTGTAATACTTTCTGCAATAAACTTAGCTTGTTGCTCTCTGTCATGAGCTTTAGCATTACTATAAGCAAAGAACAGATGGGCAAGCACATTGCCGACGTCATATCCGGCTGGGCCGTAAAATCCGAATTCAGGATCAATGACTTTTGTACTTGTTTCATTTACAAATACAGAACCTGAGTGTAGGTCGCCATGAATGAGACTTTGACTTTTATTTAAGAATTTTAGCTTCGCTTCAGCGACAGCAAGTTTCAATGTTTCATCGTTGTATAATAATTGTTCAACAAATGGAGCTAGCGCATTACTTACTTCATTACGTGAAAAGTTATCATAGAATGGTTCGGTAAATACTAGATCTTCAGAGATCTCACATAGTTCTGGATTAATCGTCTCTTTCTGTAAGGCTTTTTTGTCTTTCGCATTCAGCACAAAGTCCGATGTATTTATTAAAGTTTCAGCAAGATAAGTCCCCAGATCCTTACCAATATTCGGATAAATATGGCCGTCAATTAAACCTTGACGTAACACAGTGTAATCTTTTAAATCTTCCATGATGACACATTTCATTGTTTCATCGATGGCGTAAATATGAGGTACAAGATGCGGTACAATCTCTCCGTGTACTTTGAGTAGCTTACCTTCACGAATCGTACGATCAGTCGATAATTTAAACTCATCTGAAATACGTGCGACCACACCTGAGTGCTTTACGATAATAGATTTTGTACCGTTAGATACTCTGAAAACGTAATTTAAATTACCATCCCCGATTTCATCTACCGTCAGAGTATCTTCGGCATCGAATAGATTGGTCGTTTCAAGTATGTATGCTGCAATATCAGCTTCAGTCATTAAGAAATATGAATTAAACTTTGACAATATCCTCACCCCAAAATAAATTTTCAACAAAAAAACGTTTCCCCGTATGCACGGGAAAACGTTAGCCATAGTATCTCTACTTATCTTTCAGCACAAGTGTGCTGTAGGAATTGGCACCTTTTCCGTGTGGACAGGTTGCTGGACGTCATAGGGCCTAATCCCTCAGTCACTCTTGATAAATATTTGTATTTAATTTTTGTTAAGTTGAATATTAAATCATTTAAATTAATAAGTCAATAACATTCTGAAAATTATTTGTTTTCAAATATTTGATGATTATAGGTGATTTAGTGAAATGATTGGTGAGGGCGTTAGTTCGCAAAAGTAGAGTATATGCGAACTAACGAGTCACAGATGAGTTGAAACTGCTGGTGGAGTGGTTGAAATTTGTGAGTTAGTTCGCAAAAGTAGAGTATATGCGAACTAACGTACCACAGATAAGGAGAAACTGCTGATGGGGAGGTTGAAATTTGTGAGTTAGTTCGCAAAAGTGGATTATATGCGAACTAACGTGCCACAGATGAGTTGAAACTGCTGGTGGGGTGGTTGAAATTTGTGAGTTAGTTCGCAAAAGTAGAGTATATGCGAACTAACGTGCCACAGATGAGTTGAAACTGCTGGTGGAGGGGTTGAAACTTGTGAGTTAGTTCGCAAAAGTTTGATATATGCGAACTAACGAGTCATAGATGAGTTGAAACTGCTGGTGAAGTGGTTGAAATTTGTGAGTTAGTTCGCAAAAGTTTGATATATGCGAACTAACGAGTCATAGATGAGTTGAAACTGCTGCTAAAATAGTTGAACATCACAACTTAGTTCGCAAAACTACGATATATACGAACTGACTCACCATCCATCACGCACAACCATTTCATATTACAATCATATTTAATCGCTTTATGATAAACTTTAATTAATTATAAAACCAAAAGGAGTACCATGATGGATTATAGATTCCAAAAAATGCATGAGGAAAAAGTATTTAAAGATCCAGTGCATCGCTATGTGCACGTCCGTGATCAGATTATTTGGGATTTAATCAAGACAAAAGAATTTCAGCGTCTGCGTAGAATAAAACAACTCGGTACGTTATATTTATCATTTCATACAGCTGAGCATTCACGTTTTAATCATTCATTAGGTGTTTATGAAATTGTGAGACGTATGATTGATGAAATTTTTACGGGCAGAGCACACTGGAATGACACTGATAGACCTTTAGCATTATGTGCTGCTTTACTTCATGATTTAGGTCATGGACCTTTTTCGCATTGTTTTGAGAAAATTTTCAATACCGATCATGAAGCTTACACACAGCAAATCATTCTAGGAGATACAGAAGTTAATGAAGTACTATCACGTGTGTCTCCAGATTTTCCTAAAGAAGTAGCAGATGTGATAAACAAGACACATCAAAATAAACTGGTAATCTCAATGATTTCCTCTCAAATTGATGCAGACCGTATGGACTATCTTCAACGTGATGCTTTCTATACAGGCGTAAGTTATGGTAGCTTTGATATGGAACGTATCTTAAGATTGATGCGTCCGACAGAAGATGAAGTTGTGATTAAAGAAAGCGGAATGCATGCAGTGGAAGATTATTTAATGAGCCGCTATCAAATGTATTGGCAAGTATATTTTCATCCGGTAAGTCGTGGAGGAGAAGTACTGCTAAATCGTGTGTTAAAACGTGCGAAAGTACTTTACGAAGCAGGTTATGAATTTAAAGAACCACCGAAATATTTAGTGCCCTTCTTCAAATCAAATCAAGTGAGTGTACAGGAGTATTTAAGGCTTGATGAGATGGTTGTCAATTATTACTTACAGGAATGGATTGACGAAGAAGACGCGATACTAAGTGACTTGTCACGCAGATTTGTTAATCGTGATTTATTTAAGCACTTACCGTTTGACGGTAATCGATTTACAATTGATGAACTTACAGAACTATTTCATAAAGCAGGCATTGACCCGGATTATTATTTCGTAGTAGACTCGTTCAGTGACCTACCATATGACTATAATCGACCTGGAATTAACTCGCGTAAACCAATTCACTTAATCACAAGTGCAGGAAAAATTAAAGAAATTAGTACACAGTCGGTAATTATCAACAGTATTACAGGAGTACAAAGAAAAGACTATAAAATTTTCTATCCGAAAGAAACGATATTAAATATACCAGACCTCGAAGTAAGAGGTGCAATTATTAATCTATTAAATGAATTAGAATAGGGTGACACAATGGCAGAATTTCAATTTAACATCATAAAGAACGATCCACTTGATGGGCATAAAGGAACAAATATTGGTGCAATCAGTTTAGATAATATAGCACCAGTGTTTATTGACGTACAGGAGAAGAAAGCGTTTATTGATATTGGTGCGATGCACGCACGTAGTGAAGTAGAAAAACGCGTAAAATGGGTGACAGATAAATCTGAGACAGAAGGACCAGATCAAAAAGAATACTGGCTTGTATGGGTAACGACGGAACGCGCTGAAGTAGGACCTTATTATGCAGGAGTTACAGCATGTTATATGGCAGTGAATAAAGAACGTAAACGCGGTTATAAAGTGATGGCAGAACACGTAAATATGATGGACAAATCAATGAAACGTAAATTTATTCTGGATCAAATTGGTGAAGGGAACAAAGCTATCTTGAAAAACTTCTTAATGAACCATAATCCTGAAATGTGGCAGAACTCAGGAGATGAGTTGAAAGAGATGTTGGGTTAGAGATTATCATATAGTAGAAAACTGACTAGATATAAATAATGGTATCTAGTTAGTTTTTTATAAATTATTAATAACTCAACAATTATAATTAAAAGGAGAATTCAGATGAAAATAAAAACATTTACACTGACATATCCAAATAAAACTTTTAAACCGAGTTCAATTGAAGAATTAGTTGCAGATTTTGATAAACAAGTAAATGATTTCACAAAAGACAAAGAAGTTATTTCTGTAAATTCTCAAGTAAACGGACTTGTGTCGGGATTTCAATATTTTGTAACTGTAGTTTTTAAATAAATTAATATTTAGCTAATCATTAATTTCTTTTAATAAAATTATAATCAATTCACTATATATGAAATTAGAGAAAAAGTAATATATCTAATGAGGAGAGATTTGGATGAGATTAGATGGCTTTTTCTTCAGATTTATTGCAATTATATTAAGTATTGCATTTTTTGGTTTGTATTTATTTGCTATGGAGAGCATTTATAATTTTAATCCTTGGAGTTTTCCTTATAACATTATTACAGGATATTTTATATTGTCATTGATATGTTATCCATTTATAGCTTTAGATGCTAGCGAATTCGCATTAGAAGTTAAACCTGTTAGATCGTTAGTTCAAGTAGTTGCATTTGTCATTTCACCATTTTTATTAATTAGAAAAGTGTTAAAATAGAAATCAAATTGATAGAATAATGAATTAACAATTCTCTGTATAATATTTATTAATCTCTACTTTGTGACAAATATGTGACTTTGAGATTCGTGTAGATTTTTGGTTGTAATTTTTGCTTAACATTAGTAAGATATGAGTAGCTATAAAAATAGCTAGGACACTAAAGAAAGCAGGTATTTTTATACCTGCTTTCTTTAATTTTATACATAATTTGTTATAATCTTAAGTGGGTGATAATGATGGAAATAGATATTCATATTAAGCAACAAATCACGAATAGTGAAGGTACTGAGACGTTTGAATTTGAAACCATCGGCACCTTAATAAAAAAAATGAATACATATATTATGTATAAAGAATGTATAGAAAACATTTTAACTGAGGTTCGTGTTAAAATTGAAGATAATCGGGTGCGGATTAACCGTAAAGGTGAGTTAACGTTAGATTTTCTATTTGTACCATTTGAAACGACTCAAAATATGTATCACCTGGCGCATCAGAAAACGGTTATGGAAGTTGCAACAAATCAATTATTAATTGAGACAGATGACCACTCAGGTAAAATATACATTCAATATACGATTAAAAATAATAACACTGTCTTAGGCAGTTACACATATGATATAGAATATAAGGAGCGATTATCATGAATATCGTACAACAACAAAAAGAAACGTTAATTGAAGAAATCAAACAAGCGATTTTAAAGGCTGAGCTTGTTACAGAAGTACCAGAAATTAAAATTGAAGTACCAAAAGACACTAAAAATGGTGACTACGCTTCAAACATTGCAATGGTATTAACGAAACTTGCTAAACGCAACCCGCGTGAAATTGCACAATTAATCGTTGATAACTTAGATGTGAAAAAAGCGGACGTTACAAAAGTAGATATTGCTGGTCCTGGATTCATTAACTTCTATATGGATAACGCATATCTTACAGGCATTATTACAGAAGCACTGAATAAAAAAGAAGACTTTGGTAAAGCAGAAGCTCCTAAAAATGAAAAAATCTTAGTTGAATATGTTTCAGCTAACCCTACTGGTAGCTTACATATCGGGCATGCACGTAATGCTGCAGTCGGTGACACGTTAAGTAACGTATTAGCAGCAGCAGGTTATGATGTATTACGTGAATACTATATTAATGATGCTGGTAAACAAATTGAGAACTTAGCATACTCAATTGAA
The DNA here is from genome assembly GCF_047426745.1 of Macrococcus equi. GTDB lineage: Bacteria > Bacillota > Bacilli > Staphylococcales > Staphylococcaceae > Macrococcoides > Macrococcoides equi. Next base: position 1,064,016 of record NZ_CP179732.1, read on the forward strand.
GCACGTTATTTCCAGGCATTAGGTCAGGATATGGACTTACCGGAAGACGGCTACCACGGTAAAGATATTATCGAAATCGGTAAAAAGTTAGCACACGAACATCCGGAATATAAAGATTTAGAACAATCAGAGCGTATTAAAGCATTCCGTAAACTTGGTTTAGATTATGAAATGGATAAACTGAAAAAAGATTTAGCTGAATTTAACGTTCACTTTGATAACTGGTTCAGCGAAACTTCATTATATGAAAATAAAGAAATTGATAAAGCATTAGAACAAATGAAACAACACGGTTATATCTTTGAACAGGACGGAGCAACTTGGTTACGTACAACTGAGTTTGGTGATGATAAAGATCGTGTGTTAATTAAACAGGACGGTAGTTACACATACTTCTTACCTGATATCGCATACCACTATGACAAAATTGAACGTGGTTTTGATACATTAATTAACCTTTTCGGTGCAGATCATCACGGTTACATTAATCGTTTAAAAGCATCACTTGAGACATTTGGTACAGATTCTAAACGTTTAGAAATTCAAGTGATGCAAATGGTACGCTTACTTCAAGACGGTCAGGAAGTGAAGATGAGTAAACGTACAGGTAACGCAATTACATTACGTGACATCATGGATGAAGTAGGAATTGATGCAGCACGTTACTTCTTAACGATGAGAAGTGCGGACACTCACTTTGACTTTGATATGGAGCTTGCGAAGAGTCAGTCTAGTGATAACCCAGTGTATTACGCACAATACGCCCATGCAAGAATCTGTTCAATATTACGTCAGGCAGCTGAAAATGGCATCACACCTAAAACAGATGCTGACTTTAGTTTAATTACTAATGAAAAAGCATTCGAATTATTAAAGCGTATCGCTGATTTTGAAACAGTCATTGAACAAGCAGCAGATGCACGTGCACCACATAGAATTACGAATTATATTCAGGACTTAGCAGCACACTTCCATAAATTCTATAATGCTGAAAAAGTGTTAACAGATGATGTGGAAAAATCTAAAGCACACGTTGCGTTAATTGAAGCAGCAAGAATCACGCTTCAAAACGCTCTAACACTTGTTGGCGTAACAAGCCCGGAAAAAATGTAAAGAGGCCATCGACCTTGCGTTTAGACCGAAGTAAACTGGAAAAGAAAGCAAGAAATCGTTCTTTGATTTCAAAGCTTTATTTGAAGTTTATCGAAGGGCTGCAAGTGAGATGCCGTTTAGAGGCCATCGACCTTGCATTTAATAGAATCTAACCCAAAGAACACTAGCGTGCTAGTGTTCTTTTTTCGTTTTGATAGATAGTGTGAATACATGGTATAATTATGCAAAAATGAGTGTTTTGGAGGATTTATGAAGAAAACGTTATTTGTAATGATGTTGATATTGCTCGTTATTTTATCGGGTTGTAATGCTAAAAAGGAGCATAGTGATTCACAACAACGCATTATTTCGTTAATACCGAGTAATACAGAAATTTTATATGCTTTAGGGCTGGATAAAGAGATTATTGGTGTTTCGACTGTAGATAATTATCCTAAGCAGGTAAAAGACAAGGAAAAGTTTGATGGGATGAAGCTCGACTATGAAGCGGTATTAAAAGCGAAGCCTACAATGGTATTTGCACATGAGTCGATGGAACAGGCTCAGGAAAAAACGATTAAGAAACTCAAAAGTAAAAGGATTAAAGTCATTGTTGTACATGACGCAAATTCTTTTGATACCTTATATCAAAGTATTACTCAAGTTGCACATGCAACTCATAAAGAAGCGAAAGGTAAAGCTTTAATCAGTGATATGAAGCAACAGGTGAAAGAGATTGCCGGCAAGTATAAAGATGTCATTCATGGTAAAAAAGTATTTTTAGAAATGTCATCTCACCCTGATATTTATACAGGTGGGAATCACACTTTAATGAATGATCTACTTAAGCAGCTTGGTGCTGAGAATATCTTTAGTGGTATTGAAGGATATCAGGCGGTAAGTGCAGAGGCGATCGTTAAAAAGAATCCAGACATTATTATTTCTACAAGTGGTAGTTCACAAAAAGAACTGGAAAAAGAAGTGAAAGCAAGAAACGGATTTAATCATGTGAAAGCAGTGACAGATAATCAGGTTCATGCTATCAATCCGGATACTGTTTCAAGACCAGGTCCAAGAATCGCTCAAGGTATGGAAACGATAGCTAAAGCTGTGGCAGATGAAAAATAATCTGATTGTAATGACAATGATTCTCGGAGTGGTCGTCTTCTCACTATTTTATGATGATTTCGGGTTTTTAAATATGAATGAGCCGATTAACCGCACCGTCTTATTTGAGATAAGAATGCCAAGAATTGTTACAGGTATTCTAGTAGGTATTATTCTTTCTATTACAGGGTACGTATTTCAGACAATACTCAACAATTATTTAGCAGATAGCTTTTCGTTAGGACTAGCGAGTGGAGCAAGTTTTGGGAGTGCACTCGCAATTGTAATGGGGCTTAGTATTTCTATGATAATGACGTTCAGTATTATTTTTAGTTTACTGACATTAATTATCGTGCTCTTAGCGAGTCGATTGAATAAATTTAATCAGCCAACGATCTGGATGATTCTTATAGGAATGCTGATTAATTTTTTCTTTTCAAGTTTAGTGTATGTCTTAATTCTTATCGTGCCATCGAAAGCGACACATATCATGAATTACTTGTATGGATCAATAGATACAGTGAGTTTTAATGACATATTTATATTGCTCCCTATAACGCTTATAGGACTTGTTATCATCTATTATTTCCATCAGCATATTGAAATCTTAGGATTAGGTCATGACCGTGCCAAATCCCTGGGTCTTAGTACTGAAACAGTCATGTATATCCTGCTTATAACTACAAGTATAATGTGTGCGGTATTAATCAGTATGACGGGAATTATCGGATTTGTGGGGATGATTATTCCGCCATTTGTGAAGCTCGGGTTTAAAGGCACAAAACTTTCAAAGATGAACTTAACGATGGGATGTGCCGTGCTTATCGTATTAATAGGCGACCTGTTAGGCAGAGAAATCGTTCAGCCGGTTCAAATTCCTGTATCCATTATGATGTGTTTAATCGGGATGCCACTATTACTCTGGGTAATTATGAAACACAATACTAAGCCATACTAAAATATTGCATCAAACTTGCTAAAGTTAGCGCATTGGTGATTTCACCATGCGCTATTTTTCTTTTTATTTCCTGCAAAGAGATGCGTACAATCTCGATATCCTCAAATATTTCTCGGGAAATTTGCTCTGTCTGTTGTGCATGACGTATAAGGACTGTTGATAATTTATTAGTAAATAACGCTGGATTAGGATGCATCGTACCAATCATACAAGCACTGCCGCTATAACCCGTTTCTTCAGCCAGTTCTCTAGTACCAGCATCAAGTGCTAACTCGCCTGCATCGACTAATCCACCAGGTAACTCAAGCGTATAATCTTCAATTCCAATCCTAAATTGTCTAATCATAATAATCGTATCATCTACTTCACAGATTACATTTACCCAGTCTGGTGCTTTAATTTGATAGAACGTACTCTCAGCATTCTGATATGAAAATACAGCAGTCTCCACTTTAAAAACTTTATAGTCATCCGAACGTATTAAACGTATCTTTTTCCAGTCCATAGGTCACCTCGTCATATTATTCGATTTCAGTTTAACAGATAAGCTATACTTATTGTAATTGGAGGTTTCAATCATGGTAAAAGCAATTATATTTGATTTAGATGGTACATTACTGGATAGAGAGCAATCACTGCGTTTGTTTTTAGATGATCAGTTCGAGCGATTGAGAGAGTACTTTACACAAGTTCAAAAGGACGATTTTATAAATTATTTTATAGAATACGATGCGCATGGTTATGTCAAAAAGGACCGAGTTTACAAAGCTTTAATAGATCAGTTAAACATTCAGTTTGTAGATGAAAAAGATTTACTGATGGATTATGATATGAACTATCCGAAGTTTGCTACAGGATTCCCGGATGTGAAAGAAATTATTTCAAGATTGCAGAATAGAGGTTACAAATTAGGGATTATTACGAATGGTAAGGTTGAACACCAGCGTTATATCATCGATGTATTGGGTATAGAGAAGTATGTTTTAGAAATACTGATTTCAGAAGCTGTGGGTTATCGCAAACTTGACCCTGAGATTTTCATGATGATGTGTGACAAATTAGGTGTTACGCCGCAAGAATGTTTATTTGTTGGTGATCATCCGATGAATGATATTGAAGCACCGCACAATCTTGGCATTCAAACAGTATTTAAGGATAATCATTATTTTGAGGCACCGGACAGCAGTGTAATGAATTATCGTATAGAGAATTTATCTGAACTATTCAGTATTATAGATGAGGAGACGATATAAATGACAAATGTAATCTGGCAGGATGAAACTGTTGCAGGTGGTATTTTTGAAACTGTGACCGTAGAAGGTAATGCAACTGCAACGTCTAGTATTGAAGCAAATGAACTCGTTGTTGCTGATGAAAGTGTGTTAAAGATAGAAGGACAACTCAATGCTCCCTACTTAAAGGTCAATGGTGAGTTGGTAATAGACGGTACATTAGAAACTAATGAACTTGTTATATCAGATAAAGGTTATTTAGTCGTGCAAGGTGAAGTCGTACTGACATCAATTGATAATCGTGGGACGATTGATTTAAAGAATGGATTAAAGGCAAACGAGATTCATAATAAAGGGACTTTTATCGGAGAAGGCCCGGTGAAGGCAGAAGTATTTAATTCTAAAGGTTCAATACGTCTTGATGAAGAATTAAATGCACAATCGATTTCAATTTCAGTCGCTGAATCAAGTAATATTCGCTATATTGTGTGTGATGAACTGACAGTCAAAGCAGAACGCGAAAAGTTAATTTTTAAAGATGATACGTCACGACTTACTGTACGAGAAATAGATGCAGTAAGTGCTACTGTAGAAAATGTTGTGAGTGAGTTACTGCGTGCAGATAATGTGACGATTAAAGAAAATTGTTCTATTAAAGTTGTAGAATATGCACAGGATTATCATTATAACGAAGCTTCAGATGTATTAGAGTTTGCAAAAATCACAAGGAACTAGAGGGATAGATATGGAATTAGCATTAACTAATAATGACGTAGCAATACATTATGAATTGATAGGTAAAGGTTATCCGCTTGTAATGTTGCATGAACAGTTTTTAAATACGACGATGTTTGATGCACTTGATACAGATTTTATGAAAGAATTTCAATTGATTAAAATTGATTTGCGTGGTCATGGATTTAGCGATAAACCGTTAGATATTAAGATGGATGATTATGTAGAAGATGTACTGACCGTCCTTGATAAGCTATATATTAATGAGGCACATTTTATGGGATTTGGATTAGGTGGAGCTGTTGCAGCAACAATCGCTTCGAAATATCCAAAATACGTGAACAAATTAATTCTAATCAGTACAGGTATTAAAAGTTACTACGAAGCAGAAAGAGAATTTCACCATCGCTATGCAAGTATATTAAGAACAATGTCACGAAAAGAACGTACGAAAGTGCTTGAAGATTATATGTATTATGATATTAAGACTGTCAAAAAATATTATAAAAAAATGAAAGATACACAGACAGCGATGACTGAAAAAGAAGAGGATGCAGTGATTATTTCGACGGTAGATTATAATCCTCAAAAATTAGATGTAATAGAAGTTGAAACACTCGTTATGAATGGTCGTCATGATGAACTTGTGCCGATTGAAGAAGCAGAAGCACTTGCTGCATTATTACCAGCCAGTAAGTTGTCAATTTACGAAAAAAGTGGACATGGGTTAATATTTGAGCAATATGATGAATTTGTTAAAGAAGTTAAGGAATTTTTGTTAAAGTAGTTACTTCTAAGTCTTTAGTATGTTAAAATATGTGAGTACTGATAATCTTAAGGAAATTGCTGGAGGAAGCATGAAAAAGATTGTAACGGTGTGTTTACTCACATTCATACTTACAGGCTGTCATAAAGAGGTCATGCTTGAGCAACAAGCAGGATCAGTTGTACATAATGATCAACCTACTAAACAAAAGAAAATCGACAAAAAGCAGTCTGAAAATACGCAGCACAAAATTGTTGCAAACAAAGTGAAACATATAAAGGCGGAGATTTCAAAAGAGGTTGCTGTGAAGTCCTCTAATATAAAACCGGTGACATCGAAGAGAGAGTATGTGAATACGGTTAAAGAATATTCTAAAGCGATGGATCAGGTCATTAATACAATGCCGCTGAATGCACAGGAAAAAGAAATTGAACAACAACTTAAAACGGTGAAACACATTGTGGTGAAATACGAGTCGAAGACAAGAGCTGCTAAAGACATGCCACAAATAAAAGTAATTGATTCTGAAGTGAAAAAAGCAAATGAAAAATATATAGAATCACTCGGTAAGATTGCTTCAGCCATCAAAGTGTCAGACCCCGCATTAAGGGAAGCGGGATACACGGATTTTTCAAAAGGGCATACTCATCTTAATCGTGCGTATTATCAAGTGCAGTCTATGGAAGAAGCGCCTGAACAATCGACGCCAACGATATCTGAGTCTACAACTGAAGCACCATCGTTAGAAATCGTGGTGTATAAAGCAGGTAGTAGCGAAGAGGTGCCGGTCAAGGAACCCGCAAATAATACGACTAATTCAAAATAAATATATTGAGCTAATGAACAAACGTTTAAAATCAATTTGATTTTTATAGTTTGTTCTTTTTCAGTTGTATTCAAATAACTTTATTCCGATACACAATTTTGATAAAGTAATGCTAACAAAGGTCTAAAAGGAGTGCCTATGGATAATAATATTTATGATAATCGGTCATTGTTTGATAAATATAGTGAGATGGAACGTTCAGTAAAGGGATTAGAAGCTGCAGGTGAGTGGGAAACCTTTAAAGCAATGCTTCCTGAGTTGAAAGATGCTGCTGTCCTTGATCTTGGATGTGGTTATGGATGGCACTGCCAATATGCTGTTGAACAAGGTGCAGAGAAGGTGGTCGGTATAGATATTTCCGAAAAGATGCTGGACCGTGCACGTACGCAGCCTGATGCAGAGAAAATTATATTTATCAATCAATCGATGGATGAGCTGGATTTTGAACCTCATGAATTTGAAGTAGTTATGAGTTCATTAGCAATACACTACCTGCCATCATTTAAAGATGTTGTTGAACAAGTAAAAGAAGTATTGACGATAAATGGTACATTTATTTTTAGTGTTGAACACCCAGTGTATACAGCAGAAGGTAGTCAGGACTGGATTTATGATGATGCAGGTAACAAATTATTCTGGCCGGTGGATCATTACTATAAAGAAGGCGAACGTGAAACACAATTTCTAGGCGAAGAAGTAAGAAAGTATCATCGCACACTCTCTCACTATTTAAGTGTATTGATAGATAATGATTTTGTGATAAAAGGCATTGCTGAACCGGAGCCGAGTGAGAAACTATTAGATGAAATACCTGAAATGAAAGATGAATTAAGAAGACCGATGATGCTTATTATATCAGCACGAAGAAAATAGACTTGAGGCGATTGCCTTAAGTCTTTTTTTATGAGAATCACCAATTTCAAAGCTGCAATTCAATCTGAAATTGGTAGACCCCCAATTTCAAAGTCACAACTCAAGGCGAAATTGGTAGACCCCCAATTTCAAAGTCACAACTCAAGGCGAAATTGGTAGACCCCCAATTTTAAAACCACAACTTACTCCAAATTAATCGCCCCACGTGTCAAACACCCACAAAAAAAGACCCTTTTCGGGTCATTTTAAAATTATTGTAAAAACCAGTAATCGGTTTTCATACCTTTAAGATAACTATATTCTTTAGGTGTAAAACCGTTGTTACGCAGTTCATTATTAATGAAATCTCTAACATCCCATACGAGATGAATAAACTCATTCATAGGCATCGGTGTGACCATGTGCGAATTATCCATATCTAAAATTGCAGTAATATCTTGAGGTGTTAAATTAAATTGTTGTGCGATTGTTTCAACAGATAGGGTCGCATCATGTAAATGAGCGTATAATTCAGTACTGGTAATTTTACGTTCTTCAACTGATAGTGACATAATCATCCTTCTTTCTATGTGTAGAAGGTAATTATAATCTTTTTAGCGCAAATTACAAGCTTTTTCGCTTTAATGTGATAAATTTTCTACGACTTTTACTTTTGAGTCATAAGTAGTCATTAAATCACTCACAAAATTAAACTGATTTTGTTTTGTTGCGGCATCGAGTGAAGATTGTACAAGTGGTACTGTTTTATAGCCACCAGCATTATAATCTCCTTCATTATAAGTAGGGAGGAATTCACCTGAAACGACTTCAACGCCATCATCTGTCTTCTTAATATCTAAAGACAGGATACCACCTAGTTTTGTCTGCATCTGGCTTTGCCCACTAAAGAAATTACCTTGGCTATAGATGATGAAGCTATTATCATCTTGTTTCATCGGTTCAAGAGCATGAGGATGTCCGCCAAGAATAATATCTGCACCATAGTCAGATAAAGCTTGTGCAACATCTTGCTGCTCTTTATTTTCATGATATTGATACTCCACACCCATATGTAGAGATACAACTACTCCGTCAACTTGTGGTTTCAATGCTTCGATATCTTTTTTCATTTTTTTAAGATCGATATAGTTCACATCATAATCGGCAGTAGGTACTTGTCCGTTTGTCCCGTATGTATAAGCTAAAAATCCAAGTTTTACACCATTTTCTTCAATAATACGAGGTGTATCGTGATCTTTTTGACTCTTGTAAGCACCGACGTATGGCAAGTACATTTCATCTAAGTGTTTCAGTGAAATATGCAATCCTTTCTGACCTTGATCCAGTGCATGGTTATTTGCATTAGATACAATATCAAATCCGGCATTTTTTACGGCTTCTGCTACTTCTGGTGGTAAGTTAAATGTAGGGTAGTCTCCTAAACCGAGTTCATTTGCAGCAATAGGTGTTTCCAGATTAGCAATCGCAATATCTGCTTCTTCTATCATCGGTTTAATCTCAGTAAACGCTGGATTAAAGTCATAGCCGTTCGCAGTTTTTGCGTGGGCTGCGACATGTCCATGGACAAGTACGTCTCCAACTGATTTCAGATTCACAACATTGTCATCTGTTTCTGGATGGTGTTGCTGAAGAATTGTAGTAGGTAATACAAATTGTGTTGCAGTTAGTACCGATAATGCTAATGCTTTCATTTGATATTTATCCATTATATCTGTCTCCCTAATCTATTAATTTACATTAACTATATTATAACTGAATATAGATAAAAAACAGTATTTATTTTTATAGGGATATATTACCTTTTGATAAATAGTGAATACGTTGATTCAAAGATCCTCTAAATTTTAGCTGTGGTCGGTATAGGTGATGTACAAAAGGACCATCCACAAGGACATCAATTTTACTTATGATTGAGGCAAGTTCAGGTGTACGCCTTATATATTCTAGCATGTATCCTGACCACATCCAGATGTCTTTAGAATTTTTGAATCTACTTCTAAATGCATGAATGAGTGGCGTAATAACAGCGAGGTTATCCAGAGGTTCCCCGCCCAGAATGGAGAGGCCGCTAATATAGTCTTTATCAATAAGTGTCATAATTTCTTCTATTAAAGATTCATTCACCTGTCTGCCGTGATGAAAGTCCCATATACTTGCATTAAAACACTCAGGACAGTGGAAATGACATCCTGAAACATAGACACTTACTCGCATACCACTGCCATCTGTAACCACACAGTTCATCACTTTTGCGATATAACCGTTGCCATCATATGTCATAGTAAATCATCTCTTGTGGACATATGTTTAACACGGCTACTGATCTCGATTTGACGACCTTTTACCATAGGACGCTTAAGTGGTTGTCCGAGATAACCGCATGTACGTTTGACGACATCCGTTGTGTCAGGATCACTGTTACCACATTCAGGGCACGTATAACCAGCTGCAGTCGGCCTGAATTCACCAGTATATCCACAGGTATAGCATTGGTCGATTGGCGTATTCGTACCTAAATAACCAACACGTGAGTACGCATAATCCCATACCGCTTCAAGCGCTTCAGGATTGTGCACCAGACTTGGATATTCGCAGTAATGAATAAATCCACCAGTAGAATACTGTGCAAAATCTTTTTCAAAATCTATCTTTTCAAAAGGTGTTACTTTTTTACGGATATCATAATGAAATGAATTTGTATAATATCCTTTATCCGTCACATTAGGAATCGCACCGAAACGTTCAAAATCCAATCGACAGAAGCGGTCAGTCAGCGATTCACTCGGTGTCCCGTACACACTAAACTGAATATCGTGTAGCTCAGTTAACGCATCAGCAAAATGTTTAATCGTCTTTAAAATATTAAGTACAAATTCATAAGCTTCGTTATTCTTTTCCCAATCTGGACCGAATAGCAATGCACCCACTTCGTACAAGCCGATATACCCGATACTAATAGTCGAGCGGCGATTCAAAAATAATTCAGAGATATCATTGTTAACATTCAGACGTTTTCCGAAGGCACCATATTGATATAAGATGGGCGCATTTTGTGGGGTTGCATCTTTTAGTCGCTTAATTCTAAACAAACAAGCGTCACGCACAATTTCTAGTCGGTTTTTCAGTTCGATCATAAAGTTATCCGCTCTTGGATGTATTATAGCGATACGAGGAAGATTGAGTGTGACAACACCAAGATTAAAGCGTCCGTTATTGATAAACTCCCCATTTTCTTCGTAGGCACTTAAGAAACTTCTGCAGCCCATGGGTGCCTTAAAATCTCCAATCATATTCGTTAAAGCCTGATAGTTAAGAATATCAGGGTACATCCGTTTAGTGGCACATTCTAATGCCAGTTGTTTTACATCATAGTTAGGGTCTGTTGCCTTTAAGTTGATACCATCTTTTAAGCTGAATACGAGTTTTGGAAAAATGGCAGTCGCACCTTCTGTACCCAACCCTTGAATACGTGTATTTAAGATTGCGCGTTGAATCATCACGCTAAAGTCATCCGTGCCCAGCCCGAAACCGAACGTGACAAATGGTGTTTGTCCATTACTGGTATAAAGTGTGTTAATTTCATATTCAAGTGACTGGATAGCATCATTAATGTCTTTAGCTGTCATTTGATGAACATAGGTATCGCGTTCTGTTTCTGCGATAAACTGCTGAGCTACTTTGCGGTGTTTCATGGCATTCAGTTCAGCGTAAGGACTGAGTACTTCATCAATTCTGTCTACTGAGCAACCACCATACTGGCTACTAGCGACACTAGCAATAATTTGTGCGATTTGAGCAGCAGCGGTCTGGATAGACTTCGGGGTAGCCACTGTTGCATTACCAATTTTGAATCCAGATTTTAGCATGCCGGGAATATCGATTAAGCAGCAATTTGTCATCGGCATATATGGATGATAATCGAGGTCATGAAAATGTATATCACCGTTTTCATGGGCAAGACGTACATGCTCAGGCAACATATCAAGACCAATGGATTTAGCGACTGTCCCTGCAGTGAGGTCTCGCAGTGTATTAAAGACATTGGCATCTTTATTCGCATTCTCATGAATAACTTCCGGAGATTTATTGATTAATCGATTTAAGCTTTCCTGTAGATTATTTGTTTGAGTTATCATATTTACCACCTACTATATATAGTGTTCACATAAACATATTAATACTATATATAGTATTTGTCTTAACATCGGTCATCTGTTTGAAAAGATGTCATATTTCAGACGAGTATATGAGGGTCTAAGCGGAGAAGGTGTGAGAAAATGCACAAAGTATAAATAAAATACCGTACAAAACGAGATTCAATCGTTTTGTACGGTTAGGTTTAACGACTCAGCTAGCCCTTTAAGAAGTCTTTGTCTTTATAAGTAGGGTTAGGGTATTTGTAGAAACCTTCATGGGTTGCCACACCTAGTTTTCCGGCATCGATGTATTCTTTTAACATCTCTGTGACGCATTTCAACTGTGGGTGTGTAATAGAGGCCTGCACTGAAATATTATAGGCAGTTGTGAGTCCCACAACATCCAGAATACCGAATGGTCCGACAGGTGATCCTGTCGCTAACATCCATGTTCTGTCGATTGTTTCTATATCACCGACACCATGCGCATAAAGAAGTTCAGCAGATTGTAATAATGGTACGAGTAGAGAGTTGAGGATATAGCCAGGTTGCTCTTTTTTCACAAGGATCGGCACCATATTAATTTGTTTTGCAAAGCCCATGACAATTTGATTATATTTAGGATCTGTCGTGTCATGACTCATCACTTCAGCAATATTATTCTGCCAGATTGAGTTTGCAAAGTGCAAGGCTAAGAATCTATCCGGTCTGTCAGTATAATCACGGAATGTACTTGGTATCATTGTTGAAGAATTGGTTAAGAATAACGTTTTTTCCGGTGCAAGTCCTTTCATACTTTCATATAATTCTTTCTTAGCATGCATACTTTCAGCAATCGATTCAATCATCACATCACTGTCATCAAGCACTTCTTTCATATCCATTGAAATTTTGATGCTATCATACGCTCTTTGTGCTCTATCTTGGTCATTGAAATATGCCCCGTAAATAGGGATTAAACGTGTGAGTTTCTCCTGCATACGCTTTATTGAAGCCTCACTTCTAGCAAACATGATGACGTTACAATCAAAGAACGCACATTGAAAAGCAATTTGACTTCCAAGTACTCCACCACCGACGATACTTACGTTTTTCATTGACTACCACTCCTTATATTTAATCAGTTAGGCGCTGTAATAACCGTAATACGGACCGCGCTTACTGTGTTTATTTAAATGTAAAAGGTGAGAAACTGTTGTAAAACGATAACCTTGTGCGCGTAAATTATAGATGACTGCCGGTAAGTTATTCGCTGTTGTCGCATGTGAGTCATGCATCAGAATAATTGATCCCGGACGTACTTGCTGATTAATATACATATTCATTGATGCAGCAGTAGGTACTTTCCAGTCCAGCGTATCAACATTCCATAAAATAACTGGGACTTTACTATATTTTAAAGTACTGTAATTAAAGTTACCGTAAGGCGGTCTGAAAACTGTCGGAGCTTTTCCGGCATATTTTTTAACAGTGTAGTAGCCGCTGTTAATTTGTGTTTTAATACGACTTTGGGTGATACTTGTTAAATTAGCATGGCTATAAGTATGGTGACCTATTTCATGACCATGTAATGCAACTTGACGTGCAAGATGTGGGTATTGCTTGGATGATTGTCCTACCATAAAAAATGTAGCAGGAATTTTCTGCTGACCTAATGTTCTAAGTATCGAGGCAGTACCAGCACCGGGACCGTCATCAAATGTGAGTGCGACATACCCTTTAAATGGTGCAGATTTAGCATAAGAATTTTCTTCAGGAAGTACTAAAAATGTGCATATTAATGATAAAAAAACAAGCAGCAGTTTCTTCATATTTATCCTTCTTTCTATCGTTCTATTCTACTCTATTATACATCACTTCAAATATTTGTATGCTTATATTTGTGACAAAATGCGCATGTTTATGTAAATGTTATGTGTGATATGAAAGGGAAAGTTTTCATTTAGTGCGATAATTGGTAAAATAGTATCAATATATAAAAAGAGAAGAGTAAATTTATAGTAAGTGATGAAAATTTTTTAAGGGTCACGGAGGCGCAACACAATGACAAACGAATTAAATATCGACATCCAGGAGCAGGAAGAAAAAAAGGAATATGCGGCAGAGAACTTTAATAACTATACGCTGGACCATTATTTAGCGGGATTATCCAAAGATGAACTTAAAAATATTTGTCGTAATTTAAGTATTAAAGGCTTTTCCTCTAAAAATAAGGAAGATTTAATTCAGTTAATTACAACATCATATTTTAGTGACTTCACAATTTTGCAATCCATGCTAAAGAGCTATGATAGTGGCTATAAAGTGGTGCTGGATAAGCTGAGTGAACAAGAAGAGAATTATATGGTGTTCCACTATGATGTACCAGATGATGTGTTCTTATTCTACGCACAAGACACTGAACTGCTCTTCATCCCAAAAGATGTTAAAACACATTTTTTGGCTTACAAGAAAGAACACCCTGAATTTAAAGCAGATATTGATAATATTCATTTCTACAGAAGCGCTTTAAATTTATATGGCTTTGTTAGTTTAAAACACTTACAGACTTTAAAAGAAAAATATTACAGTGTAAAACCATCTGAAGAAGAGATTCGTGAAGAGATCATTGCACTGATGCCTGAATACGAACCAATGATATCAGGTAGCAGTATTAAACATATTGAACTTGCGCCTGTGCAACTGAATTTACAGGCACTCACAGAAGATAAAACGTATTATATACCTTCTTTTGATGAATTTATTGCATATACAGAGCGCTTTTACATTGAACGTACTCCTGAAGTACAAGCGTTAGAGGCTTATCTTGCAGATCATATTATCGAAGATTTCAAAGATACTGATACATCTCGATTAATAGTGAATACAATTCTATTTGGCTTACGTGCTAATGAGACACCTGACCAAATTCTGTTGCATATTGATAACGTTGAAGCGAATGGCTTTATGCAGTTTAATACGCGTGATGAACTTACAGTCTTAATTCGTGAAGCATTGAATACGACCCGATTATGGACACTTCATGGCTTTAAGAAAACCGAAACAAACAGCACAGCAAAGAAAGTTAAGAAAAAACACGTGCAGGTTAAACGTAAAACTAAAAAACGTGGTAAAAATAGGAATATTGCGCACGTCGCTAAACTTAAAGCGCAAGAGAAAAGGTAAATTCAAGCATTTCACTAGTGAGAAGTGCTAATTGATGATATAGTTTATCATAACTTACATTTTGAGGTGAAATCGTTGAATAGAACTGGACAAACAACTGTGTGGGGACGAATATACAATATTTTAAATATTGCTGTGGTCATCCTGATCATTATTCAATTAATCTCACATATGAATTTTAATATGCTGATTATATGTTCATTTGCAGCGTTACTTGTACTTGGACTATTAGATAGTTTAGACCGTAATGCATGGCGTGAGAACATGTTCCGTCATATATTTGATTTTATATTACTCGTATTATTCGCATTTTTATATTTCGGATAGTTTACGATTTGTCACAATTTAAGACTTCAATCTATTGAAATTTCATTCCATTTCACCATATAATGAATGGTATTCAAATAGATTGGAGTCTTTTTTTTATGAAAACAAATGTATATTTTAACCATGATGGTGGAGTAGATGATTTAATATCACTATTTTTATTACTGCAAATGGACACAGTAAAACTAACAGGAGTGAGCGTTATTGATGCCGACTGCTATATTGAGCCGGCAACGTATGCATCACGTAAAATCATTGACCGCTTCGGAGATGGCAAACTGGAAACAGCGAAATCAATTATCCGTGGAAAAAATCCTTTCCCGAAAGACTGGAGAATGCACGCATTCTTTATGGATGCTTTACCTATCTTAAACGAAAAAGGCACAATTGACGCACCCCTTTCTGAAATTCCGGCACATCAGCACTTAATCAATGCTGTGATGAATGAAAAAGAGAAGACAACACTGTTATTTACAGGACCATTATCAGATTTAGCTGAAGCGTTAAAGGTTGAGCCAAAAATCGTTGAAAAAATTGACAAGTTAGTCTGGATGGGCGGCACTTATCTACCGGATGGAAACGTTCATGAACCTGAGCATGATGGTACAGCTGAGTGGAATGCTTACTGGGATCCTGAAGCAGTAGGTGTAGTATTTGATGCGGACATTAAAATTGATATGATCGCACTGGAAAGTACGAATCAAGTGCCATTAACGCCAGCCATTCGCCAAATGTGGGCAAACGATCGTAAATATCCGGGTGTCGATTTCTTAGGTGTAAGTTATGCGGTTGTTCCGCCATTAGTACATTTTATTACTAATTCAACATACTTCTTATGGGATGTGTTAACGACAGCATCAGTCGGTAATCCTGAATTAGTGAAATCAAAAGAAATCTTATCAGGCGTCTATACGGAAGGGCCTAGCCAAGGTAGAACGTATGAAATGGAAGGTGGCCGTCCAGTGAACGTAGTCTATGATGTAGATCATGACGGTTTCTTTAATTACATTACAGATTTAGCAAAGAAAGTGAAATAAGATTTGGACATATATAAAGTTACAAAACTATCATTGTTCTAAGATGTTAGTTTTGTAACTTTTTTTGATGTCATCTTCACTTTTTAACAATTAAAATACGATGATGTAGCACAATACATTATTCCTTGATACACTAAATACAACAATTTTAAAAATGGTACACATACTTTTATTTCAAAGGAGGGGTATGATGCAGGTATTGTTAGTTGAAGATGATTTACGCTTAGGAAAGATGATGAAAATGCTACTCACAAAACAAAATCACATTGTTACTTGGCTGACTAATGGGGAAGAAGCGCTGGATTATGCTGCAACGAAACGCTTTGATATTATTTTGCTCGACTGGATGTTACCGGACGTACAAGGAATCGATATATTGAAACAAATTCGTTCGCAGCATATCGCTACGCCGATTATTATGATGACAGCGAAAGGTGAACTGGAAGATAAAGTGTCTGGATTTGAAACAGGTGCGGATGATTATATTGTGAAGCCATTCGAGTTTGAAGAACTACACATCAGAATGAATGCATTACACCGTCGTAATGTGGGACAAATGACAAACATACTTGAAGTAGGACCTATTGCTGTAGATACGACAAAGAAAAAAGTACTTATTCATGGTGCGGATATTAACTTAACCAACAAAGAGTATACACTGCTTGTATTATTAATGGAGTATCAAGGTATTGTCGCTAAAGATATGATACTTGATAAAGTGTGGTCGATTGATGAAGTTGTGAGCGATAATAATGTAGAAACACTCGTTAAGCGCTTACGACAAAAGTTAGGGACATCTATTGCACCTTACAAGGTGAAAGCAATAAGAAATATGGGATATATATTAACCGATGATGCATCCTAAACAAGGTGGCCTTTATTTACTCTTTGCCTCCAGTGTCTTTGTTTTACTCGTTACATTTTCTATTATTGCGTATGTCGCCACATCATCAAGTATTAATTATCAGTTGAAACTTAAATCAGATCATATTCTGTCATCAGAGTTCAAAGAACATTTTAAACAAGAACAGGACGGACTCCATTTAATACTAAATAATGATACAGAGGAAAGTATTAATCAAATTTACTTTATAACGCAGAACAATGCGATTATTAAACAACCAGTCTATGACCGTCAGTTGATTGCACAAATCAACACACAACTCACCGACGATAAAGAGTTTAGGCATCGCTATATGAATATTGACAATGCGCATTATTATGTATCGGGAAAGAAAGTACAACTTGCTAGTCACGAGACAGTGTATATGTATACGGTATTTGAATCGACTGAGAGTTATCACGGACTATCGCAGCTAAAGAATGCACTGATCGGTCTCACTGTCATCTACATCTTTCTTATTTTACTGATGACTTATTTCTTTTCAAAGAAAGCGATGGCGCCGCTTGAATATGCGGTGATGCGAGAGAAACAGTTTGTGCAGGATGCATCGCACGAATTAAAAACACCACTTGCTGTCATGAAGGCAGGCACTGAAGTGATTGAACAGTTTGACGGAGACCGATTATCTGATGTTGGTAAAGAGATGATTATAGATATTAAGAATGAAATTAATCATATGACGGCCCTCATTGGAGATTTGCTCTCGCTTTCTCGTCTGGATGGTAATATGGCTGTTGAAGCGGTCAATTTAAGTGAAATTGTTGAAGAGCGCATACACCACTTTGAACGTCAACAAGTTAAGGTCATAGCTGATATTAAGCAGAATGTTATCATTAAAGGTAATGCACAGGCGTTAAAGCAGGCACTATCTATTCTTTTTGAGAATGCAGTAAAATATGTCGAGCATCCGCAAATCACCATTCGATTAGCTGAACATGAATTAATTTTTAAAGATAACGGCCCAGGTGTCGCAGAAAAAGATTTAGCACATCTGTTTGAAAGATTTTACCGAGGAAATACGACGAAAGAGGGTTCAGGTATCGGGTTAGCACTATTTAAAGAGATTATGGATCAACATCAGGCTAAAGTTCATGTTAGTAATGATAATGGATTAACTTTTAAAATAAATTTTAAATAATATATTAAATGTCAGTTTGATGTCAGTTTCACTTGTTATCTTATGTGTATAGAAAATAACTTATAAGAAAACAGGAGGAATTAACATTATGCCATTACATCCATTAATCGTACACTTTCCAATCGCTTTATTACTTGTCGGAACTTTATTTGAACTTTTATCATTAAAATATAGAAAGCAACTTAACTTAGCAGGAACAATATTACTTGCACTAGGATTTGTCAGTGGTGTTGTTGCATTTTTAACAGGAGATAGCGGAGAGCGTTTTGCTGAAATGCACTTTGGAGAAGTTGAAAATATGATTCATCAGCATGAAGACATGGCACGCAATGCGATGATTATGTTTGGTCTTGCCGTTGGTTTAAAACTTATCACACACTTTACAACACAATATCAAAAAGCAATTTATATCGCAGTGATTGTTATTGCAATCATCGGTAGTGTATTATTAGCTTATACAGGTCACTTAGGTGGTCAAATCGTTTACGAAAATGCCAAAATACTAAATCACTAAAAGGAAGATTATTATGAGAAAACAATTAGACAGTCCAACATATTTTCACCACGTGGAACATTTAAAACATCAGCAAGGTTCAAAAAGAACACTATGGGCATCACTATACATTACATTATTCTTCACGATCGTTGAAATTGTCGGTGGAATATTATCAAACTCACTCGCTTTACTATCAGACTCAATGCATATGATGAGTGATGTACTCGCATTAGGGTTATCAATGGTTGCAATCTATTTTGCATCAAAAGCTCCTACTGCTAAATATACATTCGGCTTTTTACGACTTGAAATACTTGCTGCACTACTCAATGGTATCGCGTTAATCGTTATCGCATTAGGTATTACGTATGAAGGTATTATGCGTATCATACATCCGCAAACGGTTGATGTGAAACTTATGTTGATTATTTCTACGATTGGTCTAATTGTAAATATCATTTTAACGATTATTTTAACACGTTCATTAAAAGGTGAAGACAATATTAATGTTCAAAGTGCATTATGGCATTTTATTGGAGACTTACTGAATTCAGTAGGTGTTATCGCTGCAGTCATCATCATCTATTTCACGCACTGGACACTAATTGACCCTATCTTAAGTATAATTATTTCTATCATTATCTTCCGCGGAGGATATAAGATTTGTAAGAATACATGGGGCATCTTAATGGAAAGCGTACCTGAAGGTTTGGATACTGACAAAATCATTAGTAGTATGAAAACTCATCCAGCAGTTGTTGATGTGCATGAATTCCATCTATGGTCAATCACAACAGACCACCCTTCAATTACAGCACACGTTGTCGTTGAACCATCGACAGATGATAAAAACTATCAGGTTATTAATGAGTTATCAAACATGTTAGCTGAAAAATATAATTTAAAACACTCAACGCTTCAAATTGAACATCTGGAAAAGAACAATCCTGATAATCAATATTTTGACGAGATTAAATCTTAGGAATTTAAATATAAAAAGAACCAGCTTTATTTACAAGCTGGTTCTTTTTATTAATACAGTGATTGATTTGCAGGTATGGGCGATACATCAGCTAATTTGTAAGTATCGTGACTAATAAACTGAAGTTCGTCCAGGTAATGTGAAATATACCTTAACAAACGTATTAAAGTCAGCTCATCATTATTTGTTTCCATAATGCGATCATACTTAAGGGTTCTACAACGCAAGCGCATAAATGAAGGGGCCTCGGTATAGTGTTCATTCTGATAGATAGAACAGTACCATCGCTGGTTGAATCTATCGAAAATTTCATATTGATTGAGTGCATTCATTAAAGCCCCTCCTCTCTATATTTATCAATAAATATACCACGGAATGTGATGAATGAATACAGTAATAAATCGCATTAATAATAATATATTTATGTTGTAATTGTTTATAGTTGTTTGATGTATATCTATAATTAAATGTATATATTTAATCAATTCATTAATCTTAAATTAAATTTTTCATGAATTGAAAAGGTTAGTTAATTTTATTTCATATTCATAATATTGTAAAAACATATTTTAAATCATGTAAAAGTAACTTATAATAAAATTAATACAACATAATAGATTGGGTGAGGGATTTGAAATATATATTAGGTATTTCAGCTTGTGTACTTTTATTGTTTACAACAGGATGTAGTAATCACGAAGAGAAAGTTATGAGTGCAAAGAGTATTAGAAAGTCACAGTATCTATACCAGTGGTCAGGTTCTAAAAAAGATGATATTATGCTGGTCAATTCAGCTGTGAAGCATTTCTTTGACCGATATGAAGATGCCTATAATAAAAGTAATTACAATCTACTCACTTCATCAGTAAAATCAGGTTCAGTTGCTGAAAAAGAAATTAAAAAAGAAATCAAAAGTGGTAATTATCGTGATATGACAGTCTATAGTCATACGATTGATCAAATAACTTCAAAAAAAGATGAATATGTAGCATTAGTCGGTAAAGAAATCTCTAATTATGCGACGAATGGCAGAACATATTCTGAAACGGTCTTTCATTTTGAATATGATTCGTCTTTAAAACAAATGATGATTACACAAGTGTCAGATGTTGATAAAAGTGAAATTAAAGTCAATGATCAATCTCAGGCGCAGAAAGATGCAAAAGGTAATGGTGCTGTGATTGATGTGTTATCAACAGACTTTAAGAATAGCTTCTTCCAGGATAATAGCCGTTTTGCAGGTGGTGTAGCTAATCAGATGAGCTTCCAGGTGATAAAAGATAAGTTTGGAGACTTCTCAGATCATACGACTATTAATCAGAAGAAATATTATATATTCGGTAATGCCGGAATTAACTTTAACAAACAGCTGGATGATAAGAGTACAGGTGCTGAAACCGCACAGGATATGGTCATTGTTCCAACGTACACTCTGTATCAGGATGTCATCGCTTTCTACGGTCATCCGCAACAGGAAAAGCTGGATAATACGAATGATCCGAGAGTTATCTATGAAAATGAATCCGGCAGTGTGAAAGTTGCCTTCCATCTATCATCAAATAAAAAAGAATTAGAATATATAGAGAAGTTACAATAAAAAGCCGGCCAAGCGATTAATCATCGCTTGTCTGGCTTTTTATTTATCACAGCATCTGTTATCTTTTCGGTACTTTTACGCAACTGTGGTAAAATATAATAAAATAACTTAATGGATGGTGTTCTTTATGCGAATGTATAAGATTGTATTGGCAGTACTTTTATCACTGGTACTTGGTGCCTGTAATAATGGATCTAATGACGTAAAAGAAGATACGAAGTCATCAGAAACATCGAAAGTTAAGTCAGAAGAGCCAACTGCTAAATCAAAGTCAGAAAAGGCAACTGAAAAACCTAAGACAGTAAACAAAACCAAATCAAAGAAAGATAAAACTTCAAAAAAGAAACACACAACTGAAGTTTCAGCAAACCTAAAACTACTTACAGACAAAGCGTTAAATGATTATTTATCAGTTCTACCTAATGCAATGAACAACCGTAACTATAGTAAAATTCGTCCCTTTATCAAATCAGGTTCAAAAGCAGAGGAATATTTTTTAGCGAAGTTACCGACAGGAAGTTTTGATAATTACCGAATTACTGCATATAATATTGACCGAATTGACGTTAAAGGACGTTATGCTCATGCTATTGTGACACGCACCATGTCTTCAAATGCTACGAACGGTAACTTAAAACGTGTGATCACAGTTTTTGATTACTACTACAATAAGCAAACAAGAAAAATGGAACTTTATGATTTTAATGATAAAGCGATCTATGATGTTGAAACGAACGCTGTACCAGAACCAACTGCTAAAACTACTCCAGCGAGTACACCACAACAAGCAAAAGGTGATGCAACGACATGTATTCAGACACGATTAACATCAAGTTGTGAAGGCGTTAGTGATAGTCAATTGCTGAATGCATACAATGCAATGGTTCAAGCGGGTACGTTGCCTAAAGCAGCATATAATGGATGTGTCACTTGTACGATTAAATCAGCATATCAAATCAAGGATAATCCAGTAGAAACTGCAAAGGTAAATAGTTTACCTCAAGCCGTACAGATGACAACAGATCAATATCGTAAGCAACTTGAAGCATATTATTCAGATATGGATATAGCGATTATTGGGGCGCAGCCGATAAATGGCACTGATATTTTAGAAGATGCTGGCGGTAAGTATTATAAAGTAAAAGCCATTGATATTAATACGAAAGAATTATTACAAACCTATAAAGTCTATATCTCAAGTGGGACAATCGTTGCAGAATAGACGCCTTAAACTGAACAATACCGTAGAACTTTGAACGGAAGAAGTATCACATAAAGTGGAGGACCTATGTCTATTCTTATCAACGCATTTATGAGGTCGATTGATAATAAAGAAGTTATCTCAATTGACGATCTATATTTACTTTTTAAAACAAGAGATCAACAAGCCATACAAATATATTTAAATAATCTTAAGACCCATGGTGTAATTCATTTTGAAAAAGTGGATCATGGTTACATTATAGATAAAGTTGATAATAACACGGAAAATATTATCGCTTATCTGGAAGATAATCTGGACAATATCACTTTGGATGATTGGAAGATGTTCTTAGAGCTAGACTGGTGGGGACCGGATTCGCATGATAGATTTACTTCACTTTTTCATCAGAAGTTTCCAGACGAAGATTATTCGATGGTTGAATATATTGAACCTTATCCACTAAAACCTACAACATTTAATCCCTTGGAGATTAATGATGAGTATACGTCTAATTTATTGTGTAATATATATGATAGATTATTTGAGTATGATAGCTTAGGTAATATTAAGCCATTACTAGTTCATTATTATGAGTTAGATGACCATGTATTAAAGCTTTACTTGAAAAAAGGAGTTAAGTTTCATGACGGGACCATCCTTACTGCAAAGGATGTCGTAAAGAATCTGCGTGCGCTTTTTCAATCACGAAAATATGCATTTTATAAAGATAATGTCCTTTCGATAGAACAACTCTCGCAAAATGAATTACAGATAGTAATGCGTGCAACGTCAACAATGATATTAAATATTCTGGCGACTGATCATGCTTCTATCTTTAAGAAAGAAGGGGCGTTCTATGTAGGGACAGGTCCATTTTATTTCGGACATGATTATTTAACGCATAGCGAGATGTATGCTTTTTCTGAATATCATCTGGGAAGGCCCTTTATTGATAAAGTAAAGAACTTACAAGTACCCATTAATTATTATCGTGATGAAAAATGTGAAAATCTTATTGATAACTACCATATTCAAGCAGTGGATATGTATTATAATTTGATGATGGTTGTGTTTAATGTTCATACAACGAATATTCAAGATCTACAGCTACGTCATTACATCACGTCAATTATTCACCATCACATCAATTATTTTGTAGCATTAAGTAGAACATTTAAGCCTAATTATACAGGTTTCTTTCAGGACTCTAATACGCATCAGTATGAGACGCCAGAGAAAAATCAATACAAAAATAAAGTTATTAGAGTTGCAATATTTGATAACCTCAATCAATCTGGAGAAACTTTAGCAGCTTTGCTTGAATCATATGGATGTATAGTAGAAAGAGTCTATTATACATTCGAAGATTTCATTAGAAAAGATTTAAAAGATTTGAATGTTGATGTATTTTTTGGGATGTATAGTTTCTTTAATCAACCGGACTATACATTTTATACATTCTTAACGACAGCAGTGAGAGAAATTGTTGAACAACATTCATCACTTTCTGTCTTGGTAAAGCAGTTTGAGTCAGCAAAGTTAGAAGAAAAACATGCGATTAATCTAAAAATTGAAGAGATATTAATTGAACAAAATTTAATCGTTCCAATGATACAGAATAAACGCCAAATTACTGTCCCTGATACGATTAAAGATTATCGCATAAAAGCAAATGGATTTATTGATTACCGTACAATTACACTATAAGAAAAACCGCTTAAAAACTTTAAGCGGTTTTTCTTACCTTTTCATTCAGTAGATAAAGTACAGCAGTGCAACAAAGTGACACGTAGCACCTGCCAGTATAAAGAAATGCCATATCATATGGAAATAATGACGATGCTTTTGTGCATAGAACCATGCACCAACGCTATACATTATCCCACCTAGTAAGATGAAAGAAATAAATAACCAGCTTGCTTTCGTTATTAATGTCGGGAAAAGTAAGATACCGAGCCAGCCCATGATTAAATATATCGCTAAACTAATTTTTGGATTTACATTTTTAGCAGTCGACTTGTAAATAATACCGCCAATGGTGATGACCCATTCAATAATCATGATAGAGATACCTAATTTACCGCCCACTAAACTTAACGCGACAGGCGTATATGTACCGGCAATCGCAATATAGATCATTGCATGGTCGATAATGCGCATTACATATTTATGGATAGATTTTGGTGGCATAAGATGATAAATAGCAGATGATAGAAACATCAGCATGATACTAATCAGAAAAATACTGATACCTGCTGCAAAGACAGCACCGTTTTCATTGTAAGATTTAATCGCAAAATAGGGCAATGTGAAAAGGATGAGGAGAGCAGGCACACCGTGTGAAACAGAATTACCGACTTCTTCTCCAAACTTTAACTCTTTAATATCTCTAAAGTTGTAACGTGGTGCTTCCGGTTTCATATGACCATTCCTTTAGCTTCAATTTAATATGATTTTACCATACATAAATATAATAAGCTTTTATAAACAAAATGACAGCTCTTTATTGTCAGAAAATTTCAAATTTACAGTAGGTTGTTACAGAAATATTACAATGTAAAAATGAACTAAATTCAGATGATAAAAAATATTATCTAAAACGCTTTCAAACCCTTTAATAACGTATTTCTGTACATTTGCCGTTGAACAATTGTTTATTAATTTCAAAAATAAAATTGTCGAAAAATAATATAAAAAATTATTTAATGAATTTATCCCGAACACCTGGAACAGTTGATAGGCTTGAATTACAACAATTATCAACAAAAAGTGTTCGGTTTTTGGGTGAAAATATTTACTATTAGATATTGTAAGCAAATGAAAGGAAACTGTAACATCACATGCACGATTTATATGTAATAATATTATTATTGAAAAAGTAAGTACTGGAGGAAAGAAATTTGAAGAAAAAATTAATTTTCGCGGCAACAACTGCATCAGCTGCCGTTGCTGCTTATACACATCAAGCAGAAGCTGCAGAGCATACAGTTCAACCTGGTGAATCACTATGGTTAATCGCCAATAAATATAATACTTCAATTGATCAGTTAAAGTCCTTAAATCAATTATCATCAAATTTGATTTTTCCATACCAGACTTTAAAAGTATCAGGAGAAGCAACGTATACAAGACCAGCCACTTCAACAGTGAAACGCCCAGCGACACAAGCAAATAATAGTAATATACATAACGTACAGGCAGGGGAAAGCCTATCACTGATTGCTGCGAAATATAATACATCAGTAGCACAATTAATGAAGTTAAATAATTTATCTGGATATCTTATTTTCCCGAATCAGAAATTACGTGTGTCTGGTAGTACAACATATAGTGAACCTGTACAAACTGCCCCGCAACCAGCGCAAACAGGTGATGTGAAGTATCACATTGTACAACATGGTGATTATTTAGCGAAAATTGCGAGCCAGTACGGCGTATCAATTCAAAGTATTAAGGCGTGGAATAATTTATCATCAAATATCATTTACTCTAACCAAAAGTTAATCGTAAGTGGAAAACAAGTAGCTTCGACAATCCCTACGAAACCAGTACAAAAAGCACCAGTAGCCCAAGCACCGGCAGCAGTAAAGTCGCCAGTCTTTTATCATCAAAACCTTTATTATTATGGTCAATGTACATGGTATGTATTCAATAAACGTGCAGCAATTGGTAAGAATATTTCTACTTACTGGTGGCATGCGAGTAACTGGGCGAACGGCGCACGTAAAGACGGATATGTTGTAAATAACACACCAACTGTTGGATCAATCGCTACAACAACTGACGGACCATATGGACACGTAGCGTTTGTAGAACGAGTTAATCCTGACGGAACAATTCTTGTATCAGAAACGAACTACTTAACACCATCAGGCGTAGTCGGCTACCGTACATTAACCTTAGCGCAAATGAGCAGATATCAATTTATCCAATAGAGGCTGTCTGAAAAGCGTTCTGGCGCAAATAAACTGGAGAAAATCATCCGTAAATCGTTCTTTGATTTAGGATGATTTTTGTTTTTGTCGTAAGGGCTGCTTATTTTGCGCCGTTTCCAATAGAGGCTGTAAAATAAGCGTATAGCCCTAAGCAAAATAAGACCCCGCTGAAATTCAATCTCTGAATTTCAGCGGGGTCTTTACTTACTATGCCTCAATAAACTGCTCGATACTATCATAATTTTTACGTGCTTCAATAGTTGAAGGATCTAAATGAATAAAGAAGCGCTCAGGTGATGAGATATAGGCACCGTCTTCTGAACCGAATCCACCTTCAGTATATTCAATATTTTGAGCTTGGCAGTATTCAATGATTTCTTTTCTTAATGCATCACGAGCTTCAATACTAGTTTTTAATGATTGATGATCAAAGTAATAATTATCGATTAACGTCGTACCGTCAATCATACCTTGCTGATGCATTACTGGAATCTCTTCCCATAATATTTCTACATCATCTTCATGAGATAAGTTTGTTAACGGATAGATACTGCCGTTATGCTGATGTTCATAGTAAGCTGGGAATGCGTCATGTTTAATTTCATAATCATAATCGTCATGTTTTGTTACGAATGGTATTGCTTCTACCCATGCGATAAGTTGTTCTTCAGTGTCGAAAAGTCCGATATTTTGAATGTTATTTGAACTCACAAATTTAAGTAAATACATAATATCCTCCTGTGTTTTCTTTGTTATTCATCTTCAGTTTAATGTATATTGCAGTAATACTTCAAATATTAGCCAAATGCTTCTTTAATTCCTTTGATTAATCCATCTATCGCTGCATCTAATATGCGATGGAGTGCTTCGCGTAACTGTAATCCAATATCTGTTTCATCCTGTCTTTCCTGAGCTGTACTATTGAATCCTTCGCCGTCTATATTCACGAATCCTTTAATTGACCATATTTTTAAATTTTCCTGCTTTGCCTTTTTTTCAGCTGCAAGCATTCTATCCAGATAATCTTTTTGCTGATATACGTATCCAACGCGTGCATATCCCTTTCTAACCAATGCTTCATTAATCATTGTATTTCCACAATACAGATAGACTAAATCTCTGCCGTAACGGTCTTTCTTGCCCTTTGTATCGTATTGGATACTCATGTCACATGTTTTAACGAGTGACTCTGTATAACGTGCTGCTTCAATAGCATATGGTTGTACAGGAGTATTTGGTTTTTTAGATTCAGGTGTATCAACCAGTAATAATCTTACGGTCTTTTTGCGGTTATTCACTTTCACGGCTATCGTATCACCATCAATTGCATGGTCGAAGGTTGCTTTTATCTTAGGCATGTCTGTTTGAAACATGCTGAAATTTAATGTTAATGCTAATGCAGATAATATCAAAATAAAACCTCATTTATTAAAAAGATTCTTTTATTATACACAAACATATGTTCTATTTCAAATACTATCGTTCTTTATAATATATGGATTGTTCGATATAATGAAAGGAATAGAAAGAAGGTGTCCAGATGAAAGAAATACATGAAATTGTTGCATATAATCTTAAGGCATACCGTCATGAGAATGGATTAACGTTAGATAATGTGTCACGTCGCACTGGTGTATCAAAAACAATGCTTTCTCAAATTGAAAGAGGTGATTCTATCCCTTCGATCACAACGGTATGGAAAATTGCGAACGGATTGAAGATTAGTTTTACTACGCTCATAAAATCACCTGATCAAAAAGTTAATATTAAAAGGAAATCAGAAGTGATGGAAATGACTGGGGATGATGGACGTTTTCGTTTGTATCCGTATTATCCTTATGAAAGTGGTCATTCGATTGAAATGTACCAGTTTGAAATTGATCCTGGGGGCACTTTTACTTCTGATGCTCATCAATCTGGAAGTGAGGAATATATCATTGTGAATCAGGGCATGCTCAGTTTAAAAGTACAAAATGAAGATTATCATATTGAAAAGGATACTGCAGTTCGATTTGATGCTGATGTATCTCATGTATACTCAAATATCGGAGAAGGTATCGTACGAGGTACAATGACAATCTATTATCCGGAGCAAAAAATATGAAGTATTACGGCATAATTTTTTGTGCGATGATTGCGAGTCTCGCAACCCTATTTGGTCACTTCATTCCTGTGATTGGAGGTATTATATTTAGTATCATTCTCGGTATAGTGATTAATAATACAGTTCGGGTACCAGAAGTGATGCACACAGGTATTAAGTTTTCATCTAAAAAAATATTACAGTATGCCATCATTATTATGGGTTTTACATTAAACCTACGTGTCGTTGCTGACATGGGGATATCATCACTGCCGATTACATTGATTACAATTAGCGCGGCATTACTTACGAGTATATTGCTCGGGAAATTATTAGGGGTGAGCGAAAATATAAGAACATTGATTGGTGTCGGTACGGCAATATGCGGGGGATCTGCAATTGCAGCAGCAAGTCCGATTATTGATGCGAAAGAAGATGAAGTTGCATTTTCGTTATCGACGATCTTCCTGTTTAATATTATTGCCGTCTTCTTATTTCCGGTGATGGGCCATGCATTTGGATTAAGCGCTATTGGATTTGGTTACTTTGCAGGGACGGCAATCAACGATACGAGTAGTGTTGTTGCAGCAGGATATGCTTATTCTGAGCAAGCCGGTGATACAGCAACCATTGTCAAACTTGTTCGTGCATTAATGATTATCCCGGTGTGTCTATTATTAGTAGGTATTCAAATGAGCAGAAAACAAAAGACATCTTTTAATTTTAAAAAAGTTTTTCCGTGGTTTATTTTATATTTTTTTATGGCCAGTATTTTGACAACATTATTTAATATTCCAACTGAAATCATTGGGTATATAAAATTAATATCAACATTTATGATAAGTATAGCGATGGCAGGTATAGGCCTTTCAGTAGATATTAAGAAGTTTATATCAATTGGTCCAAGGCCGGTCGTTCTGGGCGCTGGTGTTTGGTTTGTAGTCGCAGGGTTAAGTTTAGTGCTGCAATGGATAATGAATATATGGTAGAGGTGAGAGAATGATTAAAAAAGTTATATTTTCTACAATTGTAGGTTTAGTTGCGATGTTATTTAGAAGTGATAAGAAGGCGGAGTAATGGATAGAATATATTATGCAAGTGATATAATAATTATAAATAATTTATAGGAGAGTAAACATTGACCATTTATAATATCAACTTAGGTATCGGCTGGGCGAGTAGTGGTGTTGAGTATGCACAAGTTTATCGTGCGAAGTTATTACGTAATTTAAATGAAACGATAAAATTTATTTTTCTTGATTTTATTAACTCAGAAAATATACAAACGTATACAGAAAATATAGGGTTTAACGATGATGAAATCATCTGGTTATATCAATATTTCACGGATATTAAGATTGCACCGACAACATATACGATCTCTGAATTATTGAAGTCACTGAATATTGATAAACCAAAAACTGTTCAGAAAGAAAAGATTAGAACGATATATCTTGAAGACGATCATACATTTTTGCGATGCTATTTGAAAAATGAAAATGAGGAAATTGTTGATAGAGTTGAATACGTTGTTAATCAAAAATTGATTCGAAAAGACTTTTATTCATATACAAAAATTTGTTCTGAATACTATGCCCCAAACGATGGTGCTAAATTATACCTACGCCAATTCTTCAATGAAGATGGTTCGATTGCCTACAGAGAACATATCGATAAAGAAGATAGTATGTTTGAGATAGGACCTAATAAATTCTACTCTAAACAAGAGTTCGTAGCATATTTTATGCACTGTTTAAAGTTAACGGAACAAGATATTGTCATACTGGATCGCGGTAAAAATGTAGCACAATCTATTATACAAAATAGTGGTAAAGCTAAGCTCGGTATAGTCGTTCATGCAGAACATTACAGTGAGAATACGACGACAGATGACGTGATTCTTTGGAATAATTATTACGAGTATCAGTTTATAAATCATAAAAAAATAGATTTCTTCATTACAGCGACAGAACGTCAAAAACAAAAATTATCAGCTCAATTTAAAAAGTATTTAAATGCACAACCTAAAATTTATGCGATTCCTGTTGGAAGTTTAAAGCAGTTACAACAATCAGACCATCGCACCCAGCATAGTTTAATCACAGCTTCTCGTCTCGCTAAAGAAAAACATCTGGATTGGCTAGTGCTTGCGGTGATAAAAGCCAAAAATACAATTAAAGATTTAACATTTGATATTTACGGTGAAGGGTCACAGCGACAAATGTTAAGCGAACTGATAAAAAAACATCACGCAACAGATTATATCCAGCTTAAAGGTCACGTTCATTTAGAAGAAGTATATCCTAAATATGAGGCGTTTATTTCGGGATCCACAAGTGAAGGATTTGGTTTGACTTTAATGGAAGCAGTAGGATCAGGACTTGGGATGATAGGGTTAGATGTAGAGTATGGCAATCCGACATTTATTACTCATCTAAAGAATGGTGTACTAATAGACTACCATCATGAAAGTTCCGATGTAATAATTGACAGACTCAGCAAAGCGATTATTACGCTATTTACTGAGCAGTTGGATTACGAAAAGCATTCCTATGAAATTGCTCGTGCCTTTCTTTCTGAAGTGACAGAACAAAAATGGTCTAACCTCATCAAGGAGGTTCGTCATGATTAATTTATTTTTCGTGTTAGATAAACTATCGCTTGAAATCCATAATAGCTTTCATAATGCAAAGATGGATGCTGTATCGATTGTGATTGAAGATAGCGGGTTCTTACCTAAAGGTATCCACAGTCCTTATCAGTTTTTTGCAGGGAACCTAGTGACCGACTCATCAAGACCAAAGTTTTTCAATGAATTAGAAATACCTGAATACTGGGAAATTCATGGGTCTAACCAAGCGGCAAACATCTTTCATTTAGGTGAAATTAAGGCAAATATAAAGTATCATTCACATCCTCAGCCTAGATCGGTACATCGGGTGGAGTGGTTAGATAAACATGGGCGTATTCGATTCGTAGATGTCTATAATAGATATGGACTACGTTTTAGACAAGATGTATTGAATGCTGAAGGAAAACTAGTATTTAAAACATTTTTTAACGATAGAAGCGAAGAAATCATATATGAAAATGTAGTGACAAATCAAATGATTCTACGATGGAAGAATCGAGAATATATTTTTGATTCAAAGACAAAGTTTGTACAATTTTATTTGAAAGTCAGTGGCCTAGATTACAGCGTGATGAATATTAATTCGTTAGGTATTCCTTACTTTGTTTCAATAGGACTTGAGCAAGGGAAAACTAACCTCATCTGGCAGGAGCATATTAAAGATGAAGTTCCGGGTAATATGCTGAATATGTTATTACAACAAAAAAATAGAGCGTACAATGTATTAGTCCCTGATAAAACAGAATATGAAAGGTTACATGCAAAGTTGCCTGAATCGATAAAGGATAAGGTTAAGCAATTTGGCTATGTCTATCAATTCAAACGTGAACATCAAATGACACCTCATGTACTAATTGCAACTAATTCTGATCAGTTGTTAAACTTTGAACAAATTGCTCAGACGTGCCCTGATTACCATTTTCATATCGTAGCAATCACGGAAATGTCTAATACGTTAATTCAATACGATCAATATGACAATGTTCATCTTTATCCTAAGGTGACGAAGTCAAGATTTAATGAACTATTTACAAAGTGTGACATCTACTTAGATATTAATGCAGGCAATGAATTGCACAATGCAGTGCGTCGAGCCTTTGATAATAATATGATTATTTACGCATTTAAAGAACGTGCACACAATTTAAACATGACATTACCACAACATATATTTGATACGGACAAAACCTCAGAACTCGTTAAACAACTAAGTCTTCTGACTGAAGATCATCGAGCGATGATCATAAAAGAGCAACATAAACATGCTAATCATATCGGAATCAGTCAATTCAGAAATTCTTTATAAAGAAAGCGATCCACAAACTTAAGTGGATCGCTTTTATTATTTTTCAACGTGCATAAAATCTTTGCATTGAAAATCTATTTTTGTTGTCATATTTACTGATTATGAGTTATATTTGAATTATGTTAACAAATGTTAAGTGAGGTTGTTCAGATGTTCTTGAAAGTGCGCGAATTAAACCTGTATGAACGTTATATTTTAGAAGTGAAAGAACGTTGCTGGATTGAAAAATATGATGAAGATAATTTGTTTACTTTAGAAAAGGGTCTGCGAGGCGAAGAGTATTTTTACTATATGTTTAAAGATTGTGCGGGAGGTGCAAAGATTTGGGATTTAAGATTGAAGCATAAAGGTAGAAATCAGTATGATTTTATCATTGTTTCAAAAGGGCGTATCGTTCATTTCGATACGAAATATTATGAAGGTCATTATAACTATGTTAATGGAATATTTAAAAGTAAAAGTGATTATGTGATTAGTAATCCATTATTTAAACTAGAAACTCAGCATGCCAGGTTAAAGTTGCTTGTCGATAAACTGGGATTAGATTATGAAGTAAAGAGTTATGTCGTATTTGTAGGTGAGCAATTTCAAGTAACTGGATATAACGGAGACGATAGAATATTATTCGATCAGGATTTGAAAAAGATATTTAAATCTTTGAATACAGTCGAGGTGACTAGTGAAGACATTCAAGTTGCACGAATGTTGATGGAATATCATGATGACAGTGATGAATATCAACGTATTTTTTATTATGAATTTGAAGAAATGAAAAAGGGAGTAAAGTGTCCAAAATGCAGGAATTTCTTACCGTCGAATAGAAATAGATTGAAAAAAGTAAAGTGTCAGTGCGGCTGTGAATTTACGAAAAAAGAAATTGTAAAGCTTGCTTTTGATGCTATTTATTTGTTAAAGAATCGAGGCGTTACAGTAGGAGATATTGCAATGTTTAGTGGTATAGGAAGAACGACTATTAAAGA
This sequence comes from Macrococcus equi, assembly GCF_047426745.1. Taxonomy (GTDB): domain Bacteria; phylum Bacillota; class Bacilli; order Staphylococcales; family Staphylococcaceae; genus Macrococcoides; species Macrococcoides equi. The sequence continues at coordinate 1,097,527 of NZ_CP179732.1, forward strand.
GGTGTTAAAAAATAAATGTCAACGTATCGGTATTCAAAGAGGCAGCAAATATATTCCTGATAATAAAGATGCTTTTTTTATAAAAGAAGACGAAGCATTCTATCCTTGTGATGAGCAGGTGTGAAATAAGATGGTGACCATGAAATAACAATATGGTCGTTTACGAGGACTAGAATATTAAAAATCTAGAGTAAAAGCCCAAGAAAAAAATATATGGTCGTTTATGAGGACTAGAATATTATAAGGCTAGAGTAAAAGTCCAAGAAAAAAATATATGGTCGTTTATGGAAACTGGAATATTATAAGGCTAGAGTAAAAGTCCAAGAAAAAAATATATGGTCGTTTACGAGGACTAGAATATTAAAAATCTAGAGTAAAAGTCCAAGAAAAAAATATATGGTCGTTTACGAGGACTGGAATATCATAAGGCTAGAGTAAAAGTCCAAGAAAAAAATATATGGTCGTTTATGAAAACTGGAATATTAAAAATCTAGAGTAAAAGTCCAAGAAAAAAATTTATGGTCGTTTATGAAAACTGGAATATTAAAAATCTAGAGTAAAAGTCCAAGAAAAAAATTTATGGTCGTTTATGAGGACTGGAATATTAAAAATCTAGAGTAAAGGTCCAAGAAAAAAATTTATGGTCGTTTACGAGGACTAGAATATCATAAGGCTAGAGTAAAAGTCCAAGAAAAAAATTTATGGTCGTTTATGAAAACTGGAATATTAAAAATCTAGAGTAAAAGTCCAAGAAAAAAATTTATGGTCGTTTATGAAAACTGGAATATTAAAAATCTAGAGTAAAAGTCCAAGAAAAAAATATATGGTCGTTTATGAGGACTGGAATATTAAAAATCTAGAGTAAAGGTCCAAGAAAAAAATATATGGTCGTTTACGGAAACTGGAATATTGAAAATCTAGAGTAAAGGTCCAAGAAAAAAATTTATGGTCATTTCCGAGCACCACAATATTAAAAATTCTATAATCACAAATAATTTTCTGGTCAATACATACACAAAAACACGGACACTATCAAGTGTCCGTGTGGCTAAATCTCTATTTATCCTGTGCTTTTACCGGAGCCACTTGACGTCCTAAATCTGCTGGAGCGAGTGGATTCTCACGTTTTGGGATAGGTTTGTTCGTTGATTTAAGTTTATCTGGTACTTTGCCTGCTTTAGCCTTTGTTTTCTTAGGTGCTTCGTTAACGACTGACTTCTGTAAGTCGATTTTTTGTGATGACTCAGAAAATTCACCTAACTCATCTTTGTTCGCTTCGCTAGTCAAGTTTACTACGCTATCGATAAATGTACCTGTACCATTTGCTACTAAGCGTTTTGATACATCATTAAATGTCGTGTTATGGAAAGTTGCCGTCGTATTGTTCGCATATACTGCAGAGATTGGCGAACGCTTACCATCAACCTCGACATTATTCACAACAGAATTATACATATCAAATGAATACTTATCAGGTTTCATTCCTTCAGTATAATACACACCATGCACGATATCATTTCGTCCGAACGGTAATAAGTTCATTTCGACATTATTTGAACGTTCTCGTAACTCACCATTGACACCTGCAGCGATGAAATAACTTTTCGCACGCGTCTTCACATCATCGGTATTCCAGTATACATTACCGTATGTTGATTCAACGTGGAAGGTTGTTTCGTAATCATTGAATGTAGAGTTCGTTACATTAATTGTCGTATTCTGATCTTTTAACCAGTTCTCTTCTTTCGCATCTTGTATCGTACCGTTTTCAAATACGACACCAATCCATCCCATATATTCTTTAGAACGTTTAGAAGTCTTAGCGTTCGATACAACTTTATCAATATTAACGATGGCATCATCTTTATGACCACTTAAATAAATCGCCATTCCGAAACTATCGGTAATATCATCACCACCGACATCTTCTAAATTGACATCTTTAATATTAACGTTGCGGTATTCCTGCGCAAATACTGCATAGCCACCATACATATGTTTAAAGGCAACGTCATGTATGTTTAAATCTTTCGTATTATTAACTGCGATACCTTTAGTCATCGGAGTTTTGTAGAAATCTTCTGCTTTCTTCATTGTGAAGTATAAGTCTTGAGGGTTTTTACTGCCATCAATCGTTAGACCTTCGATTTCAATTTCAGAGAGCATGTCTTTATCTGAAGCTAGACGCATCGTATAAAATTCCGGTGGATTTGTCATAGGATTCTTTGGTTTAATTACTGCATTGTCACCTTTAATATGTAAACCTTTAATTCCGCTCACTTCAATTGTTTTGTTTGTATCATAAGTACCTTTAGGAAATACAACCTCGACTGCTTCTTCTTTAGACTTTTCGATTGCTTTCGTAATCGCGTCAGTATCATCTTTGTTATCATCAGGTACTGCACCGAAGTCTTTGATGTTGATTGATTTTGCATCCTTGATAGGTGGTGCATCATTTTCTACCTTAACTTCTTTTGCGTTATCTTTTGTTTCTTCTTTAGTATCCTGACAACCAGTAAGTAACAGGGAAAATGCAACTGCTGGAAGTAAGTATTTTTTCTTAAATTGCATTATTCTTCTCCTTTGGATCATAAGATTTATGATACAGTTCATTTTAACATATTATGAGAATAAACCTATTAATATGGGTATACCAATCAATGATAAAATATTTAATTCATTATAAAAACGCTATCTTACATAGAAAAACTTTAATATAATAATACTAATCGAGTAAACAGGAGGACAACTTTGTGAATTACTTTTGGTTGAATTGTGGATATAACAGATTTAATCACTTTGAAGATTTAATGGGACAAGTATCGGTGTTTGATTCCACAGTACACTTTAACCCGAACGAAGGATATACAGCATTTAAACGTGCGGAACCAGGCGATAAAGTCATCTTCTATCAAGTACAGAATAAAATTGGTATTCTGGGCGCTGGATCGGTACTGAAAGTAGAAGAACCTAGACGCGGTCAAATCAAAATACACTTTAAATATGAAGAAAAGCTTGCACCATATACGAAAGAATACTTAATTCGTGATGAAGCGTTGAAACTGACGATTCAAAGTATGAAAGAGCAGCTGTTAAATCCACTGACTGAAGCAGACTACAATAAAATATTACGTGTAGGTCGTCATGAAGAAAAAATAAATCGTTACTTCCTAATGAAAGAAGAAATAGCATTTGTTCCTGAGGAAACCTATACCATCTATGTGCGCAATGTGAATGGTGTAAACCGTAATGGCTTTAAACACTACGGTCAAATGCAGGAAGGTGATAAAGTCATCATCTATAAAACAAAACCTGAACGTGGGATTTACGGTATAGCTGAAGTCGTAGAGGGCATGCACCGTAACCAACCAATACCTGGACGAACAGACAGTACAGCTGTGAAGATTAAATATATCAAAGACGTTGAACCACGTACTATCTATGAACTAGACAGAGAGCCGATGCTACGTGCTCAATATTTTCTTGAAGAAAAATGGAATGAGTCGATTACTGAAATCACTAAAATACAGTACGATACGTTCTTAAATCCAGCCGCTGAAACAGAACCTGTTAATCAACCTTCCATTCACCAGACAATTGAAACAGCTCAGTTTAGTGCACGTAGAGAAGCGGCGCAGAAAAAGTTTGAAACATATAAAAAGCCTGTTGAACAAAAACTAGAGAAAAAAATAAATAACAATAAAATACTCCATATCTTCTGCTTACCTGAAGATATGGATGGCTTAGATGTTGTTTTAAGATTTATGCATTTAAATGAACAACAAACATTATTCTTTAATGCTGATGAAACATGGCATAGTGCGAATCTTTATGGTCAGTATGTCAGAGAGGAAGATAATATATTCTTCCATCAAGGAATTATTACTGAAGCACTTAGTTCTGCAGTGACCAAAGAAATCATTATAGATAACTTCCACCATATTAATGGAGAACAGCTAAAGCCACTGATTCATGCAGCAGAAGGAAGAACAGTAGCGTTGCCTGTATTACGTGATTTAGTCCGTGCAACAATTGGAAGAGATGAAGAAGCGGTATATCAAATCAATGATGACTTTAAGTTGATAGGTATCACACATTTACCAGTAGAAACATTTAAAGAAAAGTATCCATCATACATGCATGCGCATATGAAGTTCTATGCATACAAATAAAGTTCAAAAAAACACACTCTCATTATTTTGAGAGTGTGTTTTCATTTTATACGCCTACTTTATTCCATGCATCAGTTACTTGTGCTGCAACAGTAGCACCGTACAAGTCTTGTGCTGCTTGTGTCAATGCTTGCTTAGCATCAGCAAATGTTGCGTTACTTGTTAAATACGTAGTAAGTGCACGGTAATATACTTTTTCTGCTTTATCTTTACCGATTGCAGTGATTGTATAGTATGCTGCTTTGTTTGGAATACCCATATTTGTATGGATACCGCCATTGTCAGCTGTTGTATTTACATATTGGCTCATGTTTGTTGGCATACCATTTAATTCAGGGTTTGAAATACTTCTCACACCATCATTAGGGATTGCTGGTGTGTAGATATCTTCCCCGATCCACCAATCTGTTGGATCGTTAAAGTATCCGAATGTATCTGAAATACTTTCATTTAATGCGCCTGACTGACCAGAGTATGCAAGTTTAGCACTGCTTGCAGTTACACCGTGTGTAATTTCATGTGCAACAACATCTAATGCACCTGACGTTGCACGGTATGTTGTACCGTCTCCATCGCCATAGATCATTTTATCTCCAGCCCATCCAGCATTGTTACGATAATCATTTGTAGTATTAATTGAGTTAACGTGAACGATTGAAGGGATTGCTGATCCTAAATTATTGTATGAATCTCTGTTATGAACATTTTTATAGTAATTGTATACACGTCCTGCATAGTAGTGAGCATCTACTGCTGCACGTTGATCTGCTGCATTGAATGTTTTATCTGTATCAGTAATGATGTCTGCCATTTTTGTTGTATTGTTAAATGCATACGTACTGATTTGACCTGTATGTGTTGTATCTACTAAAAGATAAGCGTTATTTTCATTTGTGATATTAATTGATTTATAACTTCCGACAACCCCTAATCCTAACCCGGTTGTTGCGATGTTTTCCATTTTGTTTGTTACGTTCTCGATATGACCATTTTCAGCATTAATCGATACCACCACGTTATTGATTGCTGGTGTAGTAGTAATTAATTCAACATTATAAATATAAATGTTCTTTTTAGTATCGATAGTAAGTTCTGCTGATTTAACAACATCACCTGTCATATTTTTCGCTTCTGCTTGTGTTGTATGAATAGCAGTGAAAGCATTATCGATAGCTTGAGCTTTTGATAATGACACTGTATTAACAGGTGCTGGTAATGCTGTATTAGTATCACCATTGATTAGGACAACCTTACCTTTCGCATCTGTATGCACTTTGATCGCAAGTGCGTTTGTCAGTTTGCCATGAACTTTTGGTTGAAGTGTGTAGTGTGTGTAACCTAACGCATCTTTCGTTACGTCTGTTACATTATAATATTTCGCAAATTTCTTTGCTTTTTTACCGTTAGGTAAAGTTTTTAGACTTTCTATAGCTTGCACCGGCGTAGTAACTTTAACGTTTGTGTCTTCTGCAGCATGAGAAACGGGTGTCATAAAAGTAGCTGATGCAACGAGTGAAGCAAGTATTGGTGTAATGAATTTTTTAGTCATAATGGACTCCTTTAAAATGTGTAAAGTAAAAAAATAATAGTAATTATACCACGCGTAAGATTGTTTGGATATTTTTTTGTTTAAAATTTAACGAATCTATTAATTATAAAATTATCTCATTATTTAATAAATTGAAATAATACTTAATAAAAATTATGTTAAAATAATATCGGTAAGACTGTATGCAAGGGGTGAAGTGATGCAAAAAGTCGATGAGAAGTTATTACGATTATATAAACACTTACAGAATCATGAATTTATACGTGATGACGTAGCGACATTATTAGCAATAACGCCACGTCAGTTAAGTCGATTATTGAAGCAATGGGAACAGGAAGGTTTGCTTCATTATCAAGTAGGTGTTGGGAGAGGCGTCTTATCAGAAATAAAATTTGATAAGAATATTGAACATTTATTTGTTAATTATACGGTGAATCATATTAAAGAGTATACTTTTGAGGAAATCACTGAGATATTAACAATGCCGTTGCATCAAGTGTCTAAAGAACTGATCACTTCTGTGTTTAATGCGCAGTTAGTTGTGCATAATGATGAGGGTGAAATTGATGAAGGAGCAACTTATGTTGATTATATTTATCGCATTCCGGATGATTTAGATCCATTGCTTCAGGCTGATATGTCTAAAGATACAATTATCTATAATATTATGGATAGACTCTATGAAGTCGATTATGATTTAAGATTTACGAGTAATATTGTGAGTCATGAAACCTTACTTGATAATCAGTTTACGATGTATCTTCATCATGATATTACATTCTCTGATGGAACGATGCTAAGTGCACAGCAAGTTGTAGATTGTCTGGAGAGATTCAGAACACATCCGGACCACGCTGATAAATTTAAAGGTGTGCGTAGCGTTACAGCACAAGGTTTATTTAATGTTACTATCATGCTTGATGAACCTTATAGTGCGGATTACATTAAATTCATCCTTGCGCAAAGTGCTACAAGTTTGTATAGAGTGCGTGAAGAACGTTATATAGGGACGGGTGCATATGTGCTGCATCAAATGAAAGAGAGCTTTATTCAACTGGAGCAACGCAGATCAGCACACCACGAGTTTGGTGATATTCAGCAAATATATTTAGTAAAGAATTATCAGCAATACTTAGATAACTATGAGAATGTTGAGACGAAAGATCTGAAGAAACAACACGTCTTACAACGTGGTTATTTAATGTTTCATCCATGTTCTACTAAGTTAAATATTAAAAAGCGTAAAATTATTGCTGATGCAGTGCATCACTTCTTCGATTGCTATGCAAAAAAAGAAGCGATATGTGACTACAACGGCCCGGTGATTACTGATGAAGTTATCCTGGGACTATTCAGCTTAAAAGATAAAGCGCAACTGCAGCTTATTGAATTTTTAAATCAAACAGGTTTTAATGTGAAGTATGAGTGTATCAGCTTCGATAAAGTACTCTCAGACGAATTAACTAGGTTACCATGTGACTTCTGCTTGATGTCATATACGAATATTGCGCAATTGTATTATGTGTCACTTCTGGCAATGACCAATATAAAGAAACTACAACCATATTTCTGTGAAGGCATTGAACAATCTAACTTTGCACGTAATCAACGCAAAGACTGGATAGCCACAGAGGAAATCTATAAAGAACATTTGGAATCAAATTACTGGATCAATCCAATCAAGACCTCATTTAAAAATAAAGTAATACCTATAGACTATAAAAATATCCATATCAATAACGATGGTATTATGATCTACAACAAAATAATCGTAGTGGAGTGAATTACGTGATAGATAAAAGACTCGTATATCTACAGAACTATCTATCAGAATCATTACATATGGAATTACATGAATATATGAATATATCCAAACGCCAACTCTCCCGACTGTTAAATCAATGGCAGGATGAAGGATATATTCAGTATAATGCTGGATTAGGACGTGGCCATAAAGCAGATATCACCTTGCTTGTAGATGCAGAGAAAGAAGTCTTCTCTTATGCGATAGAACGTGCGCATCAAATGACCTTAGAAGAACTACAGTCATATATTAATCTGCCATGGAATACAGAAACAAATGCCATCATTGTGACATCCATTATGGAAGAGTTTGATAGTAAAGTACAAAAAGGAAATGCATTACTTGATTACGTATACACGATACCAGAAGTTATATCGCCTTGTGCATCAATTGATGCAGTAAGCTTTCAGGTGATAGGACAGATAGGAGACTGTCTGTATCAATATCGTAATCATTCAATAGAAAGAAAACTTGTGAAGTATGATGAATGGAATGACTCAACATTACATATTTACTTGCATAAAGATATTTACTTTGATGATGGTGTTCTGATGACTGCTGAACATGTAAAAGCATCATTAGATAATATTATTTCTTGCGGGAATTTTGAGAATCACTTTGAAAGTATAGAACAAGTTGAAGTGGCGAACGCATTTGAAATTATGATTCACTGTAAGCAGACAACTGATCACATCAAACTATTACTTGCTGAACCTTTCACAGCGATTATTCGTCTGGAAGATGGGCACATGCGCGGCACAGGTAAATATTATATTCATAGTAAAGACAATAACCAGATTATATTAAGAGCAAATCCTTATCCAAAGCGTCAACCACAAGTGAAGCAGGTATATATCGTTAAAAGTAAGACACGCTATGACAAAGCCTTCCCGTCAATAGAAGGCAGACGTTATAAGAAGTTCTGTGTATCCAACGCACTGCTTATGTGTAACCCTGAAACACAGCTCACACTGGAAGAAAGAACGATATACTCAAATATCTTATTTTATCATTTCAAACAGTTGATGGAAGAAGAGAATCAGGACTTCAAATGGCTAACACATACTCCGGCGGCTAATAATACAACATATGAATTTACCAAACCTATTAAATTCCTGGTAGATGAATATAATCATCATGCATTCGAAAAAATCTTTATCAAAATGAAAGCTCAGAATAATATTGATGTCACCATTGTACCGATCAAACATATCGATTACTTAAACAATAATATTAATCAATTTGATATAGATTATGTATGGATGATGGAAGCTTATAAAGAAGACCAACCCTACCAGCTTTATGATTTACTGACACATTGTAAGTTTAAAGAGTGGTATGAAAAAAATATTTATTGTAAAAATTTTCTAAAAACATTTGACTTGAATAATAAAAATACATTAAAAAATTCTACAAATAGTTTTATGCAAGAGTTAGATAAAAATTATTATTGCATAAATGTTTATAAAAAGTATAAGTACTATTTTTACCCGTCATATATTGAGTATATTGATGTTGACGACTATGGCTATATTGATTATGGTAGTGCTATTGTAAGAGAGTAAAGGAATATATAGGTTTTAACATAATGCTGAAAAATAAAAAATAGGAGGTTCTTTGAAGAGTGCGATAATCATCGCACTCTTTTTTTGCTTTCTAGTCTAGAAATTTACAATACACCAGAACCATTACAATAAAATTTACATTTAAAAATATTATTTCATAAAAAGTAGACATCATTGTAAAAATTGTCGCTTTTTAAACCTATAATGAGTTGGTAAAATTTATACTACACATGTAATATAATTTTAAAGAATGAGCTGTAAATATGAAAAATATAGATTTAAAACTACTAGAATTTAACCACTATTTGAAAACAGAAGATTTCAACCGTAAACGTGCAGCCGAGGTTTTAGGCATCTCTGAACGGCAACTTATTCGTAATATTAATAAATGGCAGGACGATGGTTTCTTAGAATACCGTAATGGTCGAGGGCGTGGTAATCGGTCCTATCTGAAATTAAGATTAGATATTGAGCAGTACTATGTAAACGAGATTATCAATAATATAGATTGTTTAAAGATTGAAGATATGGATAAAATCAATGAATTACCGATTTCAGTGCAATCGAAGTCCATTATCCATACATTACTCAACCAATGTATCCATCAACCGAAGCATAACAGTGGGCATTATAAGATTCTGGATTATATATATAGAATTCCGGAAGTAATAAAGCCGACAGAAGATATGGACGTGGCTTTATCAACAATTATCTTCAATACGATGGATCGCTTGTATGAGTTTGATGCAGATGGGCATTTGCGTAGTAATATCGTAGCCTATGATGAATGGCAGGATGATGGCTTGCTCATCCACCTGTATCAGGATATTCACTTCTCAAATGGTCACCTTTTGTTTGCAGAGAATGTAGTGGATTGTCTAAAGTGCCTTGTAGAAGATATGAGTCTCGTATCAATGATTGATATTCAGGCGATTGAAGTTGTTAGTGATTTCGTTCTGAAGATTAAAATGAATCGTTCAGAAAATATTAAGTTTCTTTTATCTCAACCTCACTTGAGTATATATAAAGATGTTGATGGCAGAAGTATCGGTACAGGTCCGTATGTTGTAGCAGAGCATACAAATGATAAAGTTGTGTTAAAATATTCCTCTCAGTCTCACCGTTTTACGCCGGATGTGAATGAAGTTATCTTGATTAATGATATGGAAAAGTATCAGCAGTACTTTGATACTAATAAACTCTCCCAGTTTGCGCTATTCCATAAGATCAATTTTATCATCTTTAATCCTGATACAAGGCTTTCACTAGCCGAACGTAAAATGATACTCAATGCTGCACATGACTTTCTTATCAATCGTAATGTAGAGAAAGAATTCCAACGTGTTATTAAGATAGAACCGTATCCATGTGTTGAAAGAGATACTGCTGTCGAGTTTAAGATGTTAGTCATTGAATCTTTTAAAAGAGAGCAGTACTTCTTATATGAATATTTAGTTTCACTTGGATTTAAGGTACATAAAACTGAAGTTACATTTGAAACATTTTTAAGTAGAGATATTGATGAGTGGGATGTAGACTTCATCTGGTTGAATGAAGCGTCTCTTGAAGTGCTATTCTTCTATAACTTATTATCGACATCTAAGTTCACGAAATGGCTATTAAACTATGATAAGTCAGAGGAAATATTGAAACGCTTCGAATCAACAAGTGTGGAAGACTGGTCAGTGATCAATCAGGAGTATCAATCATACTTTAAAGAAAATGCACAACTCTCCATACTCTCTTACGGCTATCGTCGTTACTTCGTAGAGAAAGAATATCGTAATATTATCGTCAATCCTTACGGCGTAATGCTATATGACAGTCTTGTTCATGAGGAAGGGAATTAACAAATGATTGATGCTAAACTATTACAACTTAAACATTACTTAGAGACACCGGATATTCACAATACAACTAAGTTATATGATTATCTGGAAGTTTCCCCGCGTCATGTATCCAGGTTGTTAAACAAATGGGAAGAACTAAAGTTTATTACCTTCGATGATTCACCAGGAAGAAAAACCTTTGATAATATCGAAATTCTCATTGATATTGAACGAGAACTTATGATTGATATGATTGAATCTAATGATAATCTTACATCGATAGAGTTGCAGCAGTTGCTGAACTTACCGTGGTCTGAGGATAAACTTAAAACACTTCATCAGTTCTTCCAGACGCATATTCATGAGAAACAACAGTTTGTGAATAGCTCGATTATGGATTATGTCTACATGATACCAGAACGCATCCACCCGTTGGATTTGAGCGATGTCGTAAGTGTTCAGGTAGTATCTCAGGTACTGCAAACATTATATACTGTTGACGAATTTAATAAGATTGATTATCAGCTCGTCAAATATGATGAATGGCAGGATAATCAGTTAATTATCTATCTTAACCGCGATATATTCTTCTCGGATGGTCAGATGCTGCAAAGTGCACATGTTAAGGCGTCTTTAGATCAACTGATTCATCATGAAAGCTATCAAGCTAACTTTCATCAAATCCTATCTATAGAAGTGATATCAGATTTCAAGCTTATCATCCATTGTAAACATGTCGATGAAAGTCTGAAGTTCTACTTAAGCGAAGCATATAGCGGTATATTCCGAGAAGACCATCAAAAGATAATAGGTACAGGACCGTATCGAATTGAGCAGCTTTCAAATAACGAAATTATACTGAAACAAAATCTCTATGCGAAGCGTGCCCCATTGATTGATAGTGTGAGTTTGATTAAAAACAGTGAAAAATACTTTGTCTATGACACAAGAAAATATTATGAAAATAAGATTATAGAGTGTTCATGCGGTAATGAATATCTACTATTTAATCCCAAGAATAAGCTAACTGTGGCACAGAGAAAATTCATTGTTGGAGAAGTATTCACAGTCTTTGCAGAAATGAATCAATCGAACCAGGTATTTAAGAAATGGTATTACCCAATACAAACTATAACACCACCAGAATTCAACAAGTCAGTAAAAGTGCTCGTTGATGAATACACGATTAACGTGTTTAAGAACGTCCAGAAAAGACTTGAGGCATTTAATATAACGCTCGAACTGATGCATATAAGACATCAGGACCTTCTGACACAATCCCTCAGTACAATGGATATAGATTGTATATGGCTTGCTGAGACGTATCAGCAAGTACAGCCATATAAATTACTGAATTTACTTACTCATTGTAAGTTTAAAGACTGGTATCAGGATGATATTGAAATTTATCAGTTTCTTGAACTGATTAAAGATAAAGGAATTAATAAAGCGAAGAATGAAAGTGAAGCCATTCATCAACGATTAGTAGAAGAATGTTTATTTAATGAAGCATTTTCTGTAGTCAGAACAATGACGTTGCCGAATGAGTTTAAGAATATTCAAGTCGATCCACACGGAATCATTGCCTTTGATAAAATTATTGTCGATAAATCTCATATATAATTTTCTGTTTTATTGCAAACCGGATAAATTTGTCCGGTTTTTTTATTTTTAAAACACTAAATACAATAAATTGTAAAAAATATTAATTAATAATTTTTAAATATATAGGACATTTAATTATTTTATGTCACTTTTTAAATATTTTTTAATTAAATATACTAATTAACGTTATTAATCAAATATACAGGGGGATAATTTAAATGCATAAAAGAAAAAATAGTCCGGTGCATAAACGCCAGCAAAAATATAGTATCAGGAAATTTTCAGTAGGGACATCTTCGATATTAATAGGATCACTCATCTTTTTAGGAAATGCAGCTTATGCTGAAGAAACAAATAGCAATTCGACATTAACGACAGAAGTTCAGACAACAGAGATCCCTACAACAGAAGCACTGACGACAGAAGCATCAACAACAGAAGAGGCAACGACAGAAGCACCGACAACAGAAGCACCGACAACAGAAGCACCGACAACGGAAGCACCAACAACGGAAGCGCCAACGACAGAAGCGCCAACAACAGAAGCACCAACAACGGAAGAGTCAACAACAGAAGCCCCGACGACAGAAGTGCTAACAACAGAAGTAGCAACGACAGAAGCCCCAACAATGGAGGCACCAACAACAGAGGAATCGACAACTTATTCTGCTGTAAAACAACTTGATTCTCTATCTTCAGATGAAGAAAAAGAAAAGTTATTAGCGGATTACTATGCTTCAAATACAGGTATTTCCTCAGATGAATCAATGAAAGCTGTTAAAAACTTGAATTTAGACTATAAAAATATTTCTTCTGATGAACTTATATCTGCATTATTAATAGCGATTACTGAACAAATGAATAGCAAAACAGTAGAGGCAACGCCCGTTTCTATTAATTCAAATAGTGCTATGATGCGATCAATTTCGCTTAGTAATCTTGATACGACAAATCTTAATACATTAACAGCTCCTACATCTAATGATTTAGTTAAAATCGTATCTAGCAGTATTTCTGAAACAGGAACGAAGGATGGAGTAATTGAATCACTTCAAACAGAAGCAATAAGATATTCTGTTAACTTTACAATTGATGATGCAGCAAAAGCTGGTCAAACATTTACATTTAAATACCCTGACTTAGTTACACCTGATGATCTTACTTTTCAGGATTATGTACCGATCGACATCACTGATTATTCAGGAGAAGTAATTGCAACAGGAACTTTTGATCAAGCAACTAATACTGTTTTATATACATTTACAAATTATGTTGATAAATACAATAATGTTAATGCTAACTTAGAAGTTTATTCTTATATTGATAGAGCAAAAGTTCAAGAAGAGCAAACAGTGCCTTTAAGTTTTGAACTGGCTGGTAAATCAACTACTACAAGTTATCGAGTAGCATATAATAGACCAGTTCAAATAGGTAGTTCAAATATTATGTCTGCACTTGAAAACTATAATCCTGATACTAATACAGTTGAACAAATAATATATGTTAACCCTTACAAGTTGGATGCTTATAACACTTGGGTAAATATTACAGGCAAAGAAGTTAGTAATAATGGTGAATTTGGTGCAGATGGAAGCGTCTATATCGATAGTAATACTGTCATTGAAGTTTATGATGCTGGGAATGCTTATATCCCTCAAAGTATGCGTATAACGGATTATTCACAATATCAAAGAGTAGGCGTGCATACAGAATTTGGTGATGATATTGCTTCATTATATTTAGGAGATACTAATCACACATATATTATACGTGTTGTTGCCAAAGCAGATGCTAATAGTCCGTACGATATTAAAATTGGGGCAAATATGGAGTCTTATAATAATGGATATTATTATAACGCTGGATATTATAACTTCCTTGGTATAAACTCTGATAACTCTGGCGGAACGGGTAATGTAGCGACATATAAAATTGGAGATTATGTTTGGGAAGACACTAATAAAGATGGTATTCAAAATGAAGTAAATACACCTATTTCTAATGTTGTCGTTACCTTAACATTCCCTGATGGTTCTCAAAAGGCTGTTCTTACAGATGCCAATGGGTACTATGAATTTACAGGACTATCAGATAAAGAAACTTATACTGTTACATTTGAAACACCAGAAGGTTACACACCAACAACTGCTAACAATTCTTCAACTACGGATGGATTAGATTCTGATGGAAGTTCAGTAACTGTAACTATTGATGGTGCCGATAATATCACAATAGATTCAGGCTTTTATTTAAATCCAACTTATAAACTTGGAGATTATGTTTGGTTTGATGCAGATAATGATGGTGTTCAAGGAACATCACCAGATGAAACGATATTAGCGGGAGCTACTGTTAACCTATATGATCAAAACGGCAATTTTATCGCAACAACTAAAACAGACAGCACTGGAAAATATTTATTTGATAATCTAGTAAACGGAACTTACCAAGTGGAGTTTATTAATCCAGATGAAACAAAATTAATTCCAACAACAAATAAATCAGATAATCTAGCTACAAATTCAGATATAACACCAACTTCAAATAGAGTTACAGCGGTTATATATAATGCAGATAATATGGATATTGATGCTGGATATACTTCTTTATCAGACTCTGTAACAGACTCAATCACAGATTCAGTGACGGATTCAGTAACAGATTCAGTAACGGATTCAGTAACAGATTCAGTAACGGATTCAGTAACAGATTCAGTAACGGATTCAGTAACGGATTCAGTAACAGATTCAGTGACGGATTCAGTAACGGATTCAGTGACGGACTCAGTGACGGACTCAGTGACAGATTCAGTGACAGATTCAGTAACAGATTCAGTGACGGATTCAGTAACGGATTCAGTGACGGACTCAGTGACGGACTCAGTGACAGATTCAGTGACAGATTCAGTAACGGACTCAGTGACAGACTCAGTGACAGATTCAGTGACGGACTCAGTAACGGACTCATTGACGGATTCAATCACAGACTCAGTAACAGACTCAATCACAGATTCAGTGACAGATTCGGTGACAGATTCAATTACGGATTCAGTGACGGACTCAGTGACAGACTCAGTGGCAGATTCAGTAACAGATTCAGTAACAGATTCAGTGACAGATTCAGTAACAGATTCAGTGACAGATTCAGTAACAGATTCAATTACGGATTCAGTGACAGACTCAGTAACAGATTCAGTAACGGATTCGATTACAGATTCATTAACAGACTCAGTAACAGATTCAGTAACAGATTCGATTACAGATTCAGTAACGGACTCAATTACAGACTCAGTAACAGACTCAGTAACAGATTCACAATCACTTTACGATTTAGGCGACAAAGTATGGTTTGATGAAGATAAAGACGGTGTACAAGATGCGGATGAGCCAGGTATTCCGGGCGTGACAGTAACGTTGACGAAACCAGATGGTTCAACAGTAACAACAACGACAGATGCGGATGGAAAATACACCTTCACAGACTTACCGAATGGCGACTATACAGTAACCTTCGGTACACCTGATGGATACAATGGTCCGACAATCTCTAACGCAGGAAACGATGGGTTAGATTCAGATGGTCAAGTTGTGAGAGTAACGATTAACAATGCAGACGATATGACAATCGATTCAGGCTTCATCCAAGTTAAAGTTGGGGACACAGTATGGGAAGATGATGGAGATGGCGTACAAGAACCAGGCGAGCCAGGTATTCCAGGCGTGAAAGTAACAATCACTCATCCAGATGGATCAACAGAAACAGTTGTAACAGATAAAGACGGCCATTATGAATTCCCGAACGTACCAAACGGTGAAAACACGATCACATTCGAAACACCAGATGGTTATACACCAACAACACCAAACCAAGGTGATGATACAAAGGATTCAGACGGTACAACAGTTAAAGTTGTAGTAGATGGTAAAGATGATCCGACAATCGATTTAGGTTTAGTACCTGTATATGATTTAGGCGATAAAGTATGGTTCGACCAAGATAAAGATGGCGTTCAGGATACAAATGAACCAGGCATCGCAAATGTAACAGTGACATTAACGAAACCAGATGGTTCAACAGTAACAACAACGACAGATGCGAATGGTCACTATGTCTTCATAGACTTACCGAATGGCGACTATACAGTAACCTTCGGTACACCTGATGGATACAATGGTCCGACAATCTCTAACTTAGGAAACGATGGGTTAGATTCAGATGGTCAAGTTGTGAAAGTAACGATTAACAATGCAGACGATATGACAATCGATTCAGGCTTCATCCAAGTTAAAGTTGGGAACACAGTATGGGAAGATGATGGAGATGGCGTACAAGAACCAGGCGAGCCAGGTATTCCAGGCGTGAAAGTAACAATCACTCATCCAGATGGATCAACAGAAACAGTTGTAACAGATAAAGACGGCCATTATGAATTCCCGAACGTACCAAACGGTGAAAACACGATCACATTCGAAACACCAGATGGTTATACACCAACAACACCAAACCAAGGTGATGATACGAAGGATTCAGACGGTACAACAGTTAAAGTTGTAGTAGATGGTAAAGATGATCCGACAATCGATTTAGGTTTAGTCCCTGTATACGATTTAGGAGACAAAGTATGGTTCGATCAAGATAAAGATGGCATCCAGGATGTTAACGAACCAGGAATTTCAGGCATAACCGTAACATTAACGAAACCTGACGGTTCAACAGTAACAACAACGACAGATGCGAACGGTAACTATGTGTTCACGGATTTACCAAACGGCGACTACACAGTAACCTTCGGGACACCAGATGGATATAATGGTCCAACAATTTCTAATGTAGGAAACGATGGATTAGATTCAGATGGGCAAGTAGTGAAAGTAACGATTAAAGACGCAGATGATATGACAGTAGATTCAGGCTTCATCAAAGTAACCGTAGGTGACACAGTATGGGAAGATACAAATCATGACGGTCAACAAAACCCAGGAGAACCAGGAATCCCAGGTGTCAAAGTAACAATCACACATCCAGACGGTACAACTGAAACAGTGGTGACAGATGAAAAAGGTCATTACGAATTCCCGAATGTACCGAATGGTGATAATACAATCACATTTGAAACACCAGAAGGTTACACACCAACAACACCAAACAGCGGAGATGACACAACAGATTCAGACGGTACAAAAGTTGTAGTAACAGTAGATGGAAAAGATAATCCAACCATCGATTCTGGTTTCGTGAAGGAAACATACAAAATTGGAGACAAAGTATGGTTCGATCAAGATAAAGATGGCATCCAGGATGTTAACGAACCAGGAATTTCAGGCGTAACAGTTACATTAACGAAACCTGACGGTTCAACAGTAACAACAACGACAGATGCGAACGGTCACTATGTCTTCACAGACTTACCGAATGGCGACTATACAGTAACCTTCGGTACACCTGATGGATATAATGGTCCAACAATTTCTAATGTAGGTAATGATGGATTAGATTCAGATGGACAAGTAGTAAAAGTAACAATCAATAACGCAAACGATATGACTGTAGATTCTGGTTTCATCAAAGTAACCGTAGGTGACACAGTATGGGAAGATACCAACCATGACGGTCAACAAAATCCAGGAGAACCGGGTATCCCAGGTGTCAAAGTAACGATCACACATCCAGATGGTACAACTGAAACAGTTGTAACGGATGAAAAAGGTCATTACGAATTCCCTAATGTACCGAATGGTGATAATACAATCACATTTGAAACACCAGATGGTTACACACCAACAACACCGAACAGCGGAGATGATACAACAGATTCAGACGGTACAAAAGTTGTAGTAACAGTAGATGGAAAAGACAATCCAACGATCGATTCAGGGTTTGTTAAAAATCCATCTAAATTAGAACTTGGAGATACAGTATGGTTCGATACGGATTATGATGGTATTCAGGATGCGGGTGAAAAAGGTATTGAAGGTGCAACTGTAGCATTAGTGAAACCTGATGGTACAATCATCAAAACTACAACTGATGCGAATGGTCACTATTTCTTTAAAGATTTAGAACCAGGTAAATATACTGTTTACTTCGAAACACCAGCTGGTATGATTCCAACAGGATTAAATGTAGGCGATGACACATTAGATTCAGATGGATCAGTAGTAAGTGTAGATTTAACAGAAAATAACTACACAATCGATTCAGGATTCTATAGACCGGAAGGTGGAGGTTCGAATGAACCAGGTACACCAAGTGAACCGGGTACGCCAAGCGAACCAGGTACACCAAGCGAACCAGGTACACCAAGCGAACCAGGTACACCAAGTGAACCAGGTACGCCAAATGAGCCGGGAACACCGATTGAACCGGGAACGCCAAGTGAACCAGGCACACCAAGTGAACCAGGTACACCAAGTGAACCAGGTACACCAAGCGAACCAGGAACGCCAAGTGAACCGGGTACGCCAAGTGAGCCAGGAACGCCTGAGACACATAAGACTTCTCAAGGTACACCAAATAAAGAGAATTTAACTTCTTTACCAGACACAGGTGAAAACAATAATGGTGGAGCATTAGCAGCACTATTAGCAGGTTTAGGTGGAGCACTATTGTATAGAAGAAAAAAATAAAATAATTAAAAACAGCGGCATGAGAGTCACTCATGTCGCTGTTTAATAATATATAAAATTATAGAAAAGTAATTAAAGTATAAAATTAAAACCTTCTGATCAAATTATTGGTCAGAAGGTTTTCTCATAATATTGAATAAGTGCTTCCAGCGTTCAATGATATTTTCATCATAATAAGGTTCAATTGAAGGAATACACTGATTAAAGTATTTAATTTGCTTAGTTTTATTTGATAGAAAAGCATAAAGTGTATGATACAATGCTTCTTCATTATTAAGTTCAACTAAATTACCATTCACATTATTAATGATCATCTCTTTAGGTCCGTAATCAATGTCATAAGCAATAACAGGTGTACTATATGACAACGACTCTAATACAGCTAAGGCAAAGCCTTCTGAGTTACTTGTTAATAAGCTTGCAGAAGCACGAGCATATACTGTTGATAAGTCTTTTTGAAATCCTTTGATTTTGATATAGTCATCTGCATCTAATGAATGAATTAATGCTTCAAGTTTTTGTTGGCTTGATCCAAAACCATATAAATCTAGTGTGAGTTCCGGAAAAACTTTATGAAGTCGATGAACGACTCTGATTTGATGATCTAGTTGTTTATCATCTACATATCTAGAAACAGAAATAAGATGATGATATTTTTTTAAAGTTTTTTCTGATTTAAATTGTGTTTGGTCAATGTATCCAACTGGAATATTGACAACATCAATTGAGTGAAGGTGATGGTCCTTAATATACGATTCGATATCGTGCTTTTGACCTTCAGTTGATGTAATCAAAGCTTTAAATCTATCAAGATGATTGAATAACAATGCATATGGCCACTTAAGGCGTGGTTTGGAAACATCTATTTCAGCAAGGTGTTTCATATGTATGACTACTGAAGCGTTTGCTTGTGTCTTCATGTTTAAAAATGCTGGTACAATTTCAAGTGGACGATCAATAATAAAGGTATCCTCTGTCTTATAGATTAAATCGAAAAAATAAGTGATTAAAGATTGCTCGGAATCAAATTTTTCAAATTGTCCGTAATGATTTTTAAGGAAAATCATCGTTAGGGCATTATTATCATCGAAATATTTCTCAATGACCTTTTCACCTGAAGGCGTAAAAAATTCCTGATATACCACTTTGTTACCTGATCCGTAATGGGATATAGAACTTAAGAAGCCTCTTACATCGTATTCTTCATGTTTAACATATTCGTTTTTTGAATTGAAGTGGTTGATAAACATTGGTTGAGTATGTGCTAAATCGAAAAAACGTGCATAAATAATCATGCGATTATTTTGCATGACTTTGACGATATATTTGTTCCTTTGGATTTCAACGTCATAGCCTAAATATGTCTGCCAATAGTTTATTAAATCGAAGGTTTGATGCGTTATCGTGTAGTTACATTTTTGGAAATAGTCATACATGTTAAGTACATCTTGCTGAATACCTAATTGTTGTGCGTATAAAGCACTGAGATGATGGTAACTCACTGTAAGAATTTTAGCAGGGATATTAAACTGTTTGAAAAGTTTTAGACGATTGAACTGCGCTTTATCAACACCTGTGAAGCTATGATAAATACCTAACCCGATAAAGTAGTGCATGCTAAACTCCTAATATTTGACGTCTAGAAAAATGGTTTTAATATGCCGTATAGCAATCTTAAGGCAAAGAAAAGCATGATAACACCAGTCACACTGAAGATTGCGCGACGTTTTTTCTTATCTTCTTCCTCTTCTTTGTTTTCCATTTCATATATTAATTGTTCTTCAATTTCTTTGTTGATTTCTTCT
The DNA here is from genome assembly GCF_047426745.1 of Macrococcus equi. Taxonomy (GTDB): domain Bacteria; phylum Bacillota; class Bacilli; order Staphylococcales; family Staphylococcaceae; genus Macrococcoides; species Macrococcoides equi. The sequence goes on from NZ_CP179732.1 coordinate 1,118,482, forward strand.
AAAGATTTTTTTTCTTCCATAGTAATAGTACTCCTAATTTATTGGATTTTAATTATATAATATTTTATCATTTATTGAATGTTATAAAAAGACGACAGTTCACGTGATATTTGTCGCCTTTTTAAAGGATATCTCATGAAAAATTACCATCCTCAGCTTAAGTAAATCAGTGTAAAACCTATAAATATCTAATTCATTACGTGTGTTCACAAAATTGTCACATTTATGATTGTGTCTAGACATGTTGATAACTTTATTCACTTTTTGCATAAAATTATATTTTGTTTCAGATTAAATACAAAAATATTAATATTCTAAAAATTGTAGAATAGGTAAAAGAGGATAACTTTGTTAATTATGTAAATCTATTTTTACAATTTAATATACATTATTTATGAATAAATATAAATTTTTGTGGATAAGTGAAATAGATGCGTTTTACATTTAACTATAACAAGTGACAAATTATAGTATAAAATATTAGAGAGTCATAATAGCAGGAGTGTAAGCTTTTATGGCAATCATACCGTAAGAGATATTAAGAGGAGGATTTTTATGAACAAGTATGGCATTAGAAAGGTCACAGTAGGCACAGCTTCAGTAGTTGTTGGTTCATTATTGTTCTTAGGAGCAGGCCATCAAGCTGACGCAGCAGAAGCAACATATTCATTAGGAGATCGTGTATATTCTGATAACAATGGTAACTACGTACAAGACGCAGGCGACACAGGTTTAGCAGGTTTAACTGTAACAATCCGTGACTACGCTGGTAACCACGTAGCAACTACTACAACAGATGCTAACGGTAACTACTCATTCTCAGGTTTAAAAAATGGTACTTACGTTGTTAATTTCGAAGTTCCAGCTGGATATTCAAATGATGTAGCAAACATTGGTTCTGAAGATGTTGATTCAGATGGTCCAATCGACGTATTAGTAGAAATTAATGGAGCTAACGTTACAACTTTAGACAATGGTTTCATTCCATTAAATGGTCAAGCTTCTAAACCAGCTGCTGGTGGAGAAACTACACCAACTACTCCAGCTACAACTCCAGCAGGTGGCGGAACTACTACAACAACGCCAGCTCCTGCTAAAGGTAACTTATCAATCGGAGACCACGTATGGTGGGATGCGAACTACAACAACATGTATGATCAAGGCGAAAACCCTGTTGCAGGTTTAGAAGTAACACTTCATGACTATGCAGGTAACTTCGTAGCTCGTACTACAACAGATGCTAATGGTAACTATGCATTCCATGGTTTATCAGATGGAACTTATAAAGTGAACTTCAATAACCCATTAAACTGGTCACCGGTTATTGCGAACATCGAAGCTGACTTACATGATGAAGTAGATTCAGATGGTCCAATCGATGTAATTGTTAACTTAAAAGGCGCTTCTAACTTCAACGTAGACCAAGGTTACTACGGTGTTGGAACACCAGCACCTGGTGGTGTTCCAACACCAGGCGGAGACAACACAACACCTGGTGGAGATAACACAACACCAGGCGGAGACAACGCAACACCTGGTGGAGACAACACAACACCTGGTGGAGATAACACAACACCAGGCGGAGACAACACAACACCTGGTGGAGATAACACAACACCTGGTGGAGACAACACAACACCTGGTGGAGATAACACAACACCAGTAGACAATGGTACTGCTAACGTAACTCCACAACCAACAGAAAAACCAGCAGCTCCAGCTACTGTAGCACCTAAAGAAACTTTAACAGCTTCTGAAATCGATAAAACAGTATTACCTGATACTGGTGAAGAAAACAACAACGGTGTTGTAGCTTCTGTATTAGCATTATTAGGTGGCGCAGCATTATTTGGTGCTCGTCGTAAATAATTGTTCGATTATTAAAATTAAATAGCATGTAATTATGAAGAGAAGGATCAACAAAATGCTGATCCTTCTCTTCTTTTTTATATATAAATAATAAAAATCGCTACATAAAAACTAGTATATTATATTAATAAAACAATACATATTACTTGCAATACCGTATGTATAGATGCATTTATTGTAAATTGTTTGATAGATTTTAAAATAAATTTTAATAATTAAATAAAAATATAAAGGATTTAAATACTTGATATATTCACAATAATGAAAGAATTATACTTGTTAATACTAGTTTTTTATATATCTAAGATTGTGAAAAATAATTTTTTTGCTTAAAAGGAGACATTTTTAAATAAAATGTCTCTTTTTAATGTTTAACTATATGAATATACTAAGTACACAACATAAATAAAAAATTTATAAGATATTTTTTTATAATAAATAAAAAAATATATAAATTTTTAAATAGAAAAAAGGTGATATTATTAAAAAGTTTAACAGTGTATTTTTAATAATATTATTGCTTAACGTACTATTCACTGAATTGTTTGGTGGTATTGCTTCAGCAGATACTGTAACAAGATCAAGTGATAATAGTGAATTATTGCAAGTCACTGCAATGAATCATACTGATTCAACGATTGACTGGCATATCACTATAAATTCAGCGAAACAACAGTTAAGCGATAAGAAAGTAACGCTCAGTCTTAAGGGGAAACAAAATTTAGACCTCAACGCACTGAATACTCAGTTAGCAACGTATGGTGCAGAGGTCACGCAACCAGATTCTGCTCGTCCTGATTACGTCATTGTATTAAAAGATGATAATCAAAGTTTATCTTTCGATTTAACAACAGCAATACAGGATCAGAATCAAACAGATTATCGCCTCACTTTAACGCATATGAATAATGGTGCAGCGATTGAAGCGGCGGATGCTGTGTATCAAACATTTGAAATTAAAGGTGACGTAGTATTTGAACAACTTCCATCTGACATCGCACAACCTGACAGTGAAGTAATACTCGTAAATGCTGATACGCAGGAGAAAGTGATGAGAGTAGTTGTAAATCCAGACGGTTCTTATATTTTTAACGATGTAAGAAAGTTTGATGATCAAGGTAATGAGATTAAGTACGAAGTAACGTCATCTCTTACTGGTAATTATGAGACGACAGTTGATCAGTATACGATTACACTTACGTATCTTGAAACGACTATTAAAGGTAATATAGATAACCCTTCTAATGAACCGCTTGAACTGACATTAACGAACAAGACAACCGGTGAAAAAGTAGATACTTTAACTGTTGAGAGTAGTCATACGTATCAGTTTGAAAACCTACCTGAAAAAAATGATGATGGTACGCCGATTGAATACGAGGTAAGTGTGAAGGCGATTGACAGTTATAAGGTGAGCGTGAGTGACTATAACATCACACTTCAAAAAGAAGACGCAGTAACAACAGAGTCTCCGGCACCAATTTCTGATGGGGAAGCAAACACAAAAAATTCATCAGAAGACCCGACGACCGAAGACCCAACAACTGAAGCTGCAACAACGGAAACTATAAACTCAAGTGATGTAGCGTCAGTTGATTCAGTAGACACAGTAACAGCTCAACCCGTAGAAGATTCAGTCGTAGCAGTAGATGCTGCTCCTACAGGAGTTTCAGCTTTTGCATTTCCATCACTGACGATTGATCCAACAAACATTCAAACGTTAACGACGACAACAGCAAATTCAACGTTTACAACAGACACACCAATTGTACATAGTGCGACAGGTGACACGATGTCGATGAACGCAACATTAAGTCCTGACGGAACGAAAATCAACTGGACAATCACTATCGGAAGAAATAGTAATACACCTCACGTTATACAGGCGCTACTATACAACATGGTATTTAGCCCGGGACAAACATTAGACACCACATCAATTAAACAAACTTTAAATTACGGTACAACGTATACAACGAAAGCACTAACGTATAACAGCACTTACAAATTAGTGTCATCTAGTTTCTCTGGATATGGTTACCCGACAAGTGGGGGATATGGACCCAATGCTGATGTGATTTCGTTTACAACAACGATAACAGATCCTACGCAGCCGTGGTACAACTTATCGATTGGTAATGGTCCGACACCAGCACAATTTATTGCAAATAACGTAACGGATTACATATCAATTAGCGGTACATTATATACAGCAGACAAAGTAGCACCTGCAGCACCACAAGTGAACTCAGTAACAACATCAACAATCAATGTAACAGGAACAACCGAACCGAACGCATTAGTAACAGTCTTACTACCCAATGGTACAAAAGTCACTGCTACAGCAGATGCGACAGGTAAGTACTCAGTACCGATTCCACCTCAAAGCCAAGGTTCAGTATTAACAGTTAATGCAACAGATGCTGCCGGTAATGTCAGCCCTAACACTCAAATTACAGTGTCAGACATGATAAATACGACAATCGGAACAATCTATGATAATCAAACGAGTGTCTTAGGAACAGCAGCACCTAATAGTATTGTGACAATTACAAACGCAGCAGGTACAGTACTTGGAACAACTCAAGCGGATGCCAATGGTCGTTATTTTGTTGAACTTTATCGTCCTCAGGCTGCAGGTACTGTAATTTATGCAGAAGCCAAAAGTAGTACAGGTGTTGTCAGTAACAAAGCACAGACAACAGTACTTTCAAGTGCGGGCGTTCCAACACCTGGTAATGGTTTACCGATTGTAGAACCAAGCCCAACATATGTTGGTGACGTGAATAACATGACTTGGGATGAACGTGGCTTATACAGAAACCGAGTACCACAACCTGTGGAATACAATGAAGGTTATTTATGGAAAGCAACGCAACCAACATCAACACCAAATAAATACGCAATTGACCTAAAAACACAAGGTCGTGAAACAACATCAACGGTTCCATTAGATATCGTGCTCGTTATCGATAACTCTAAAAGTATGGAAACGATCAATAGTAACGGTATTACGCGCTGGCAAAATATGAAGAACAGTGTGAATACCTTCGTAGATAAGATTACAGCGAGTAATACAGGTTCAGCAACTGATACAAGAGTCGGTGTTGTCAATTTTGCATCGAAGATTGTCAGTCAGACATCATTTCAGTCAAATGCAACAAGTATCAAAAATGCAATTCCAACGAGTTATCAAATGAACAATGCTGTACCTGGTGGAACAGCGCATACGTTCACACAATTAGGGATCCGAACAGGTTCGGATATGCTGGCAACAGCACGTCCAACTGCTAAGAAAGTCATGATTGTATTAACGGACGGTGCACCTACATTTAGTTATAGAGGAACAGCAGCAACTTCTCCAGAGAATATTACAGCATTTAACTATGGATCAATCGTAGGTGATGGTGCGGTATTCCCGTTGAACAGTGGGTTTGGTAATTATACGTATAGTATTGGTAGTGTAGCCATCACAAACCACGGGCAACCAACGATTTCTGAGGCAAAGTTAATCAAAGCTGCACATCCGGATTACGAGATATTCTCAATTGGTCTGGATACGAATGTTATGTCTGGTTTAGACCAGGCGACACCAACGGATATGAATAATGTTATTAACAACATCGCATCTAAACCATCCAATGCCTTTGTAACGACAGATACGGCAAAAGATTTACCGAACATCTTAAGCAACATCTCGCAAACAACGATTGAGAGTATTGCCAGTGGTACAGTGACTGACCCAATCGGTACCATGTATGATTTAGATCTTGGGTCAAACAATGTATTCGATGCTTCTGATTACACATTAACAGCCTCAAATCCTGCATTGTTAAATGGTGTTACCGTCACGTATGATGCGGCAACACGCACAATTAAAATCAATGGATTAACACTTGGTAAAGGTGAATGGGTGAACATTAACTACAATGTCACGCTTCGTACAAGTGATCCAAATTTCGTAGACAGTCAGTGGTATCCGATGAATGGTAGAACGACTTTACAACCGACACCAACGAGTACTGTTCTAAGAGATTATCCAATTCCGGAAGCGAAATTCAGTCAGCCAACCTATAGTTTCTCATTTAATAAGTTAAGTGATACAAACCAACCACTTGCTGGTGCAATATTCACGATTACTGATAGTACTGGTAAGGTCGTACAGGCAACAAGTAGTGCGAACGGGGTTGTTCAGTTCACTAATTTATTACCCGGGAATTATACGTTGAAAGAAATAACAGCACCACAAGGTTATCTATTAGATAGTGCAACTCATGCAGTGGTGGTAGCTTCTAACGGTGACATCACTGTAGATGGCAAGCTCTATACAAGTGCTCTTCTTTACCAGCTCATCAATAAAAGTGCGGTTGGTAGTCTGGAAGTGAAAAAGTATGAAGCGGGTAATACAGCAAAAGTTTTATCAGGTGCTACATTCGAGTTACGTGATAGTACTGGTAAGGTCGTAATGACTAAGACAACGGATAGTACAGGTGTCATAAGTTTTACTAACTTACCGTTTGGAACGTATACCCTTGTTGAAACAAAAGCACCTGCTGGATACGAATTAGATGCAACACCAATCACAGTAGAAATCAATAGTACAACAGTCGTTAAAAAAGACGTAGTGAATAATAAATCAATGCTACCTAATACTGGTGGTATGGGGACAGTTATCTTTACAGTTGTAGGTATTGGATTGATATTATTAGCCATCTGGCTAAAAAGAAAAAGACATTAACGCTTAACCTGCGATTAATATAAAAAATAAAAAGGGGAACATACTTACATGTCTAAAATTACAAAACGCTTTTCCGTTATTTTTGTCCTTGCATTATTAATGAGTATACTTACACCATTAACAAATGCTTTTGCAGCAGCACCAACAACAAACCTGACAATTCACAAAATTACAGGTGATACTGAAAGACAAGCAACTTATGGAGAATTATCAGGTACTGAAACACCAACAGGTGACCCGATTTCAGGTATTTCATTTAGTTACTGGAAAGTTACACCTGAACAATTAGCAACAATGAAAGCTAACATCTCGGCATATGATACAGATGCAGAAGTTCAAGCATATGTAGGTAGTGCAAAATTAGGAACAACAGCAAAAACTGCAGCTGACGGTACTGTTGTTGTATCTAACTTAGCAGAAGGTCAATACTGGTTCATCGAAGATCCATCAACAGCGGTTAAAACATCTAACGCTGTACCTTTTGGATTAGACTTACCTATTACAAATCAAGATGGTACGGGTTACATTACTGACTTACATGTTTATCCAAAGAATACTTTAGAAGATACACCGACAATTGATAAAGACGTAAATACTGATGGCAACAAATCATCTTCATTCAACGTAGGTGACGAATTTAACTGGTTAATTCAACCAACAATCGTTAAAGGTATCGAAGAATACAAACAATACACAGTAACAGATAAAATTGATACAAAATTAGATTTCCAAGGCGTAGATAAAGTAACAGTAGAATTAAACGGTGCAGCATTAACTAACGCTACTGACTACAACGTAACTTATGATGCAGCAACACGTGTTGCTAAAGTTGATTTCACAGCAGCAGGACTTACTAAATTAGGTCAAGCAGGTACAACAGGTAAAGTAAACATCATGATTCCTACAGTGATCAACAATACAGCAATTATAGGACAACCAATCCTTAACGGTGCAACATTAAACTTTGATAATGGTCACGGTATCACTACTGAACCAGGTGGAACTACACCACCAGAAGTACCACCAACAGACATTCCTAAAGTATACACAGGCGGTAAAAACTTCGTTAAGACTGACGGAGCTTCAGGAACATTACAAGGTGCAGAATTCGTTATTAAAAATGAAGCTGGTGAGTTCTTAGTACAAAACGCAACAACTTTAACGGCTACATGGACAACTGATCAGTCTCAAGCAACTAAATTTACTTCTGATGCAGCTGGTAAATTTGAAGTGAAAGGTTTATCTTACGGAGCAGATGGTTCAAATAATACAGGTTCAACTGATTACTTCTTAGTAGAGGTTAAAGCACCTGCTGGATACACAATTCCAACGAACCCTGAAACTACATTTACAGTAAACGCTACTTCATACTACTCTGATCCAACGGCAATTACAGATGCTACAGCTCAAGCTACAGCAGCACCACAAGAAATTATCAACAAAAAGACATCTATCCCTAACACAGGTGGTATGGGTACTGTATTATTCACAGTCGTTGGTCTTATGATGATGTCAGCAGCTATTATTGTTTACAGAAAAAGACAACAATCATAATCAACATATGAAATAGGGTAGACACTTTGTCTGCCTTTATTTTTATATAGAGAGGAGGATGACCATGAAGAAAAGTTCAAAGGAAATGCAAAACTCAAAAAAGCATGCAGATAAAAAGAAAAGTAATCTACTATTTAATATCGTCTTTGCTCTAATCTTTTTAGCAGGCGCTTTAATATTACTGTATCCGATGATTAGCGCAGTTTATTATGATTATCAATCAAGTAATGAAGTGAATCAGTTCGATAAAGAAGTGAGTAAATTAGTTGATAAAGATGTTGATGCACGTATTCGAAAAGCGAAAGCATACAATTCAACACTCGCAACGAATGAATTTATAAAAGATACATTCAGTGCAAAGGATAAAGCAGAAGGTAAAGCATTATATGCAAAGATGCTTGAAGTGAACGAACAAATGGGATACGTCGAAGTCCCGCGTATTCATCAAAAACTGCCGTTATTTGCTGGAACAAGAGAACGTGTGCTTCAAAAGGGACTCGGGCATCTCGAACGTAAATCACTACCTGTCGGTGGAGATACGACACATGCAGTCATTACAGGGCATCGCGGATTACCGGACAAAATGCTGTTTACAGATTTAGATAAAGTAAAAAAAGGTGACAAAATCTATATCACTAACATTAAAGAAACGATTGCTTATAAAGTCGATCATATAGAAGTGATTAAACCAAATGAAGTCGAGAAATTACGCATTATAAAGGGTGAGGACCGAGTTACACTCCTTACATGTACACCTTATATGATTAATTCACATCGTCTAATTGTACAAGGACATCGTATACCTTATACGCCTGAAGAAGCAAAAGCACATGAAGCGGCTCAAGAAGCATGGTGGATGAAATTCCTTACAGTGTATAAATATTATTTAATTGGCATTGGTGTCAGTATTTTATTATATTTATTATATAGATACATTAAAAGGAAAAGGCGCCGTGATAATCAGTGAAACATATCATAAATCTTTTGTTTATTTGTGGTTTATTAATTGCAATATATCCAATTATCGCAAAGGTTTATTACAATTATGATTCGACGAAACAAGCTGAGCAGCTTGATAATAGTCGTATTGATGAACAAACTAAAAGCAGGTATAAGCAACAAATGGCATATAATGATGCTGTGAGAAGCAGAAAGCAACAGCTTACTTCTCCAGAGGTAATGGTAAGACCAAAGGGAAAAGATGTAATAATGAAGAAGTCAGAAGAAATTATCGCGACAGTTAAGATTCCAAAGTTAAAATTACATTATCCTGTTTTTGACGGCGCAACACGAGAAAACTTAAATAAAGGTGTATCACGAGTGACTGGAATGAGTTATCCTGTAGGAGGACTCTCTACAAACAGTGTACTCGCAGCACACTCTTATTCACCGTTTCAGGAATGGTTCACGCATATTGATCGCTTGAAGAACGGTGATAAAGTCATCGTGAATAACTTTAAAGAAAAACTCACGTATCAAGTTTATGACAGAGTAATTGTTACACCAGATAAAGTTGAGGCAATGGATATCAAAAAAGGAAAAGATATCATCACTTTACTCACTTGTACACCAGATGGTAGCAAACGTCTACTTATCTATGCACAACGTGCGCATCCAAAACAAATTATCAAACAGCAAGCGCAACCTATTCAGCAGAAGTCATGGTATGAACAAATTAAAGTATTATCAGACTCGTGGTTTGTTTTAAGTATAGTATTTATCATGACATATTTATATGTAGTTTCTAAGAAGAACTAAAAACTCTACAAACTTATAATGTAAATATGTATACTTCATAAATAAAAATATTATAGGAGTATAATATTTTCGTTGTAAAAATGAGTTAACAATATATACTTTTAATAATTATAAGAAAATTAACCGGAAAATTTATTCTTAAATTTACCAAAGTAATGTTTATTTTTACATTAACAAAAAAGCAGCAGCAATCATTCGATTGCTGCTGCTTAAATTAATTATATTAAAGTTCTCTATCCCAGTGTCTCATCTTAACAAGCTCATCTAAGAATGCTTTTGTATCTTTTACTTCAACGATACCCACTCCATCAGGCTTAACTGATGTTGCTTCAATCGCTTCTTTCGCCTGTGCAGTATAACCAATTGTCTTAAAGTGACGGTTCGCTGCTTCAATGTAGTCTTTTACTGGTGGTAATAATGGTAATTTCGCATCTACTACAACGATACCATCAAAGAATGTTGAGTGTACTGTATCAAATGTTTCAGTAACTTTTAATGAACCGATTGTTGTAGCTTCTTTAGCAACAAGTTTATAGTTCACTTTGTTATCAGTAAATGCTTTGATCAATCCTGTTAACTCATCTTCTTTACTATCTTCTGTCACAAGTACTGCTACAGATAATGTATCTAATTTCTTAACTGTATTCTCCATACTTAACGCAGGAGATTTCTTGTCAGACTTCACTTCAACGTCTTCACTTGGTGGTTTCACACCGATACGTTTAGCGATTGTTGCAGCTAATTCTTTATCAACATGGTTGATGTTATTCACTGCATTCTCTTTCACGAAGTCATGCTTACACTTACCAAGCTCAAATGAGAATCCATCAATTAAGTGATCTTTCTCAGGTTGAGATAAACTATTGTAGAACATCTTCGCTTGAGAATAGAAGTCTTTAAAGCTTTCGCTTCGTGCGCGTACTTTATGTGCATCAATTTTCTCATGGTAACTTTCGAATCCACCTTCTTCAACAGGTGTTGTATGTGGGTGGTTACCATTGATTGCATTGTTATGGTAAGACGTTTGACCTGTGTGAACGAAAGTTTGGTGCATACCATCGCGTTGGTTGTTCGCGAATGGACATACTGGACGGTTAATCGGTAATTGGTGGAAGTTTGGTCCACCTAAACGTGATAACTGTGTATCTGTATAAGAGAACAGACGACCTTGTAATAATGGATCGTTACTGAAGTCGATACCCGGTACTAAGTGACCTGGGTGGAATGCAACTTGTTCAGTCTCAGCAAATACATTATCAACGTTACGGTTTAACGTCATCTTACCGATTACTTGAACAGGCACTTCTTCTTCAGGCCATAATTTCGTAGGGTCTAAGATATCAAAGTCGAAGTTGAATTCATCTTTCTCTTCAATGACCTGGATACCTAATTCCCATTCAGGGTAGTCACCCTTTTCAATTGATTCGTATAAGTCTTCACGGTTGAAGTCTGGGTTCTTACCAGCAATAATTTGTGCCTCATCCCAGATTAATTGGTGCGTACCAAGCAATGGCTTCCAGTGGAACTTCACAAATACTGATTTACCTTCTTTATTAACCAGACGGAAAGTATGTACACCAAAACCTTCCATCATACGGTAACTTTTAGGTAATCCACGGTCACTCATTGTCCACATTGTCATGTGTGTAGATTCAGGGTTCTGAGCGAAGAAATCCCAGAATGTATCATGCGCTGTACCACCTTGAGGAATTTCATTATGTGGCTCAGGCTTAACTGCATGTACTAAATCAGGGAACTTAATTGCATCCTGAATAAAGAAGACAGGAATGTTGTTACCAACTAAGTCATAGTTACCTTCTTCAGTATAGAACTTAACTGCGAATCCACGTGCATCACGTACTGTATCATTAGCTCCACGAGAACCTTGTACCGTAGAGAAACGAACGAATACAGGTGTCTTCTTAGAAGTATCATTTAAGAATTTTGCTTTAGTATATTTTTCTTGTGATTCATATAATTCAAATTCACCATGCGCGCCGTAGCCGCGAGCATGCACAATACGCTCAGGAATACGCTCATGGTCAAAGTGTGTCATCTTCTCTCTGAAGTGGAAGTCTTCTAAAAGCGTTGGACCACGTTCACCAGCTTTAAGAGAGAACTCATCTTCTGCCATCTTTAAACCTTGATTAGTTGTTAACGCTGAATTTTCATCATGCTTACGTCTAAAATCCTCAAGCTGCTTATCTTTTTCATTCGTCATGGATAATTCCTCCGTTAATTTAAATTTAAATATCTTAACTTCTTATGTATCTAAAAACATTACATAGTTACAAATATCCCATATAAAACTTTTAAAACATTGCATGAAATATAAATACAAATCCAAACTAAATGATTTGTCATCTAATCGTAATACGAATTTTCTGAAAAAGAGTGTATAATTAAAATAACAAAGTAAAAAGAGGAGGGATGACATGAATTATCTTCAAAAAATAGCCATGATGATCGCACTATTAATCGTTACTTTACTGATTACAACACACGACACATACGCTGCAACACATGTTGTCCTTGCAGTTGGACCGAATAATGCGATCGTATCATCACTATTTATTGGAATCGGTGCAGTCGGTGTGATGATTTTAGATAAGTTTAAGCATAACGATTCATCAGAAGACTAAGCTGAGCAGTGAATGAATCATATAAAATGACATGATTCATACGCATACTAATCTAACAATACTAACAACCAACAAAAACATGCACAATATACAAAAATCAATATCAAAACTAAGATAATAATATAAATGTGTCTAAAAAAACTATTAAATTTAGTAGAACTAACAAAACATAGTCAAATTAAACCAAACTTAATGAAAAAGGAAATTTATTATTCTCTTATAATAATTAGCATTAATTAAACTTTAGAACCAAATCCGAAAATGTAAAGAAACTTTATCACTAAAGTATTCGGTCAAATAAAATAACCATACAAAACAAGTGCTTTTTTAATAAATATTGTGCTTTATTTCAATTTTGACAAAATCTTAATATAAATTTTATCAAATTGTAATATTTATTTTTATGCAATAGAATTACATGTTGGTTGTGTAAAGTACAATTTAAATATAAAAGCATAATTAAGCTAAAAATCAAATAATAACTTAATAAAAGGAGACATTTTTTCAAAAAATGTCTCCTTTTATTGATGGATAAGAATTACTCAGATTTATGGTTTAGCATAAATATACATTGATATACAAGGAATTATCTAGAACTAAAAGAAATTTAATGATGATGCAACATATATCTATTCATTAGGTATTCACATTCTCCACAATAAAAAGTATATTTAATATATTAAGCATTAACTATTTAAGGAGGCACTATGGAAGAGGTAATTGATTTAAAAGAGATTTTAGAAATACTGAAAAAGAATTTGAAATTGATATTGGGGTTAGCTATTACATTCGCATTAATAGCAGGTCTTGTATCATACTTCCTGATTAAGCCGACATATCAGTCAGAATCACAAGTTATCGTTAACCAAAAAGGAAAGAACGCTGACGTTTATAATAATCCAGGTGAAGTTCAAACCAACTTACAATTGATTAATACATACTCACAAATGATTAACTCAAAAGTGATTAGAAAGCAGGTCGTAGATGAACTGAATCTTGATACTTCAGAAAAGACATTACAACCAATGATTTCAGTAACAAGTGAAGCTGAATCACAATTAATGAAGATTAACGTGTCAGGACCTGATAAGAAACAAACTGCACAAATTGCTAATGCATTAGCAGAAATCGCACAAAAAGAAGTAAAACGTGTGATGGGTGTCGATAACTTATCGATCTTCTCGAAAGCAGACGTTGATGAGCAAACAGCACCAATTAAACCGAAGAAATTAATGAATATTATTGTTGCAGGGCTACTCGGATTAATCTTAGGAACTGCAATTGCATTCTTACGTTCAATGCTTGATACACGCTTGAACACAGAAGAAAAAGTAGAAAAATATATCGGTCTGCCTACATTAGGTAAGATTTACACGATAGAGAAGTAGGTGTGATGATGTTTAAAAGAATAAAAAAATCAAAATTACAACCAAGCGAGTACTTAGAAGTAAGAAATAGTCCAAAATCAGTTGTGTCTGAGCAATTCAGAACATTACGTTCAAATATCCTATTCACATCAGCAGATGTTGAAATTAAGAGATTAATGATTACATCTTCAGAACAAGGTGAAGGTAAATCAACCGTATCATCTAACTTAGCATTAGCCTTCTCACAAGCAGGATACCGAACATTATTAATTGATGCGGACTTACGTCGTCCAACGCAACATAAATTGTTCCAGGAAATTAACAATAAAGGACTATCAAACGTAATTGCCGGACAAATCGCATTCAATGATGCAGTACGTAAGGAAATCGCATCATACTTAGACCTACTTACATCAGGACCAATCCCTCCGAATCCATCAGAGTTATTAGGATCAGGTGCAATGGTGAACTTAGTACAAAGTTTAAACGAGCAGTATGATTTCATTATCTTTGATGCACCACCAGTACTTGCTGTAACAGATGCGCAAGTTATCGGTAATATGGTTAATGGTTCATTACTTGTAGTCAACAGCCGTAACACACATAGAGAAAAAGTGATTGACTCTAAGACACAGCTTGAGAAAAGTTCAGCTAAAGTTCTAGGTGTTGTATTAAACGAGTTAGATAAGAAAGAGGACGGAGAATATTACTATTACTACGGTGAAAGTTCTAAAAAATAAGAGAGAGGAGTGACAACATTGTTCGACGGCAAAATACTACTAATTACAGGCGGGACAGGTTCATTTGGTAACGCTGTAATGGAAAAATTTCTTGATACAGATATCAAAGAAATTAGAATCTTCTCTCGTGACGAAAAGAAACAAGACGATATGAGAAAGAAATATAACAATAAAAAATTGAAATTCTATATAGGTAACGTAAAAGATGAACAAAGTCTTAATATTGCAATGCATAATGTAGATTATGTATTCCACGCTGCTGCACTTAAACAAGTGCCATCATGTGAATTCTTCCCGATTGAAGCAGTTAAGACTAACATTCTTGGAACTGAAAATGTGTTAAACATTGCAATTCGTAATGGCGTGAAAAAAGTGATTTGTTTATCAACTGACAAAGCTGCATATCCGATTAATGCGATGGGCATATCTAAAGCGATGATGGAGAAAGTCTTCGTCGCTAAATCAAGAACGATTGACCCAGAAGATACAGTTATCTGCGGTACACGATATGGTAACGTCATGGCATCACGTGGTTCGGTCATCCCATTATTTATCGATCAGATAAAAGAAGGTAAGCCACTGACAGTTACTGATCCGACAATGACACGTTACTTGATGAACTTAGAAGAAGCAGTGGACTTAGTGACACATGCTTTTAAGCATGCAAATGCAGGCGACATCATGGTACAAAAATCACCAGCATCGACAGTTGGAGATTTAGCGCAAGCTTTAATCGAACTATTCGAAGCGGAAAATGAAATTAAAGTTATCGGAACACGTCATGGTGAGAAACACTATGAAACGTTACTCACACGTGAAGAATTCTCTAGAAGTGAAGATATGGGTAACTACTTTAGAGTTCCTTCAGATGCGAGAGATTTAAACTATGAAGATTACCTTGAAGAAGGTAAGAAAGAACTTTCTGAAATAGAAGAGTACAACTCTAAAAATACACATCAATTAACGATTGATGAAATTAAAGAAACTTTACTAGGTCTTTCATACGTAAGAGAAGAACTAGAGAAATTTAAATCACGTAAAATAAAGAAGTAATGTAAATGTAGGAGGTTTAACGATGAATATAGTAATTACCGGAGCCAATGGATTTGTTGGGAAAAATTTGTATCAAGAGCTAGTTAAAATTGAAAAATACAATGTTATAAAAATCACGCGTGAAACTTCAGATGAACTATTAAAAGCATCTATTCAAGAAGCGGATTTCATCTTTCACTTAGCTGGTATTAATAGACCACAAACTGAAGATGAATTTGTAACAGGAAATGTAGATTTCACTAACAAAGTGATTGAATATACATTGCTAAATGAAAAGAAACCTGCAATTCTGTACTCTTCATCTATTCAGGCAGAAAAAGATAATCCATACGGTAACAGTAAAGCCCAAGCTGAAAAGCTGTTTGATGTATTAAAACAAAACGGCAATCCAGTCTATATTTATCGTTTAAACAACCTGTTCGGTAAATGGTCTAAACCAAACTACAACACAGTCGTTGCGACATTCTGCCACAAGATTGCACGTGATGAAGCAATCCAGATGAATGATCCAAACGTGGAATTAACGCTTAACTATATCGATGATGTATTAAAAGAATTTGTACGTGCCTTAGAAGGCAATCCTACGATTGTTAATGGATACGGGGTAGTACCGAATGCTCACGTTGTAACATTAGGACGCATTGCAGATACGATTAAGCAATTTAAACAAGATCGTATCGATCGTACATTACCTAAACTGGATGATGAATTTGAGAAAGCATTATACAGTACGTACTTAAGCTTCTTACCAACTGATCAGTTTAGCTATCCACTAACGATGCACAAAGACGACCGTGGGTCGTTCACGGAATTCATTAAGACACCGGACAGAGGACAAACATCAGTAAACATCTCAAAACCAGGTATCACAAAAGGCAACCACTGGCACCATACGAAGAACGAGAAGTTCTTAGTCGTTGCAGGTAAAGGTGTGATTAGATTCAGAAAGCCAGATGAAGAAAAAGTATATGAGTACTTTGTTTCTGGTGACAAACTTGAAGTCGTTGATATCCCAGTCGGATATACACATAACATCGAAAACTTAGGCGATACAGATATGGTAACTGTGATGTGGGTGAATGAAATGTTCGATCCTGAAAATCCAGATACTTACTTCTTGGAGGTATAAAGATAATGAAAAAATTAAAAGTAATGACTGTAGTCGGTACAAGACCTGAAATTATTCGTCTATCAGCAGTAATCAATCGCTTAGAACAATCAGAAGCAATTGAACATGTGTTGGTTCATACAGGACAAAACTATGATTACGAATTAAATGAAGTGTTCTTTAATGACTTCAAATTACGTAAACCAGATTACTTCTTAAATTCAGCTAAAGGAACAGCAGTTGAAACAATCGGAAATATCTTAATTGCGATTGACCCAGTATTAGATGAAGTAAAACCAGATGCATTCTTAGTATTAGGAGATACAAATAGCTGTCTATGTGCCATTGCGGCAAAACGTAAACAAATACCAATCTTCCATATGGAAGCAGGTAACCGTTGTTTCGATCAACGCGTACCGGAAGAAACTAACCGTAAAATTGTAGACCATACGTCAGACATTAACCTCACGTATAGCACGATCGCACGTGAATACTTATTACGTGAAGGATTACCAGCAGACAGAGTCATTAAAACAGGTAGTCCAATGAAAGAAGTTATTAATTCAAGACGTGAAGACATTGAAAAATCAGATGTACTATCACGCTTAGAATTAAAAGAAAATGAATACTTCATTGTATCAGCACATAGAGAAGAAAACATTAACTCAGATGTTAACTTCAAATCATTAGTTGAAGCATTAAATGCAGTCGCAGAAAAATATCAATTACCAGTCATTATCAGTACACATCCAAGAACACAAAAAAGAATCGATGAATTAGGAATCAAGTTCCATGATTTAGTACAAACGCTAAAACCATTAGGATTTAACGACTATATTAAGTTACAAAAATCAGCAAAAGCAGTATTAAGTGATAGTGGAACAATCAGTGAAGAAACGGCGATATTAGGGCTTAAATCATTGAATATCCGTGAAGCACATGAAAGACCAGAAGCAATGGAAGAAGCAACAGTTATGATGACAGGTGTATCTACAGACCGTATCCTGCAAGGATTAGCTGAAATCGATGCAAGAGGCAATGGCTCAAGAATCGTAGCTGACTATGATATCGATAATGTATCTGA
This sequence comes from Macrococcus equi, assembly GCF_047426745.1. Classification (GTDB taxonomy): domain Bacteria; phylum Bacillota; class Bacilli; order Staphylococcales; family Staphylococcaceae; genus Macrococcoides; species Macrococcoides equi. Next base: position 1,136,395 of record NZ_CP179732.1, read on the forward strand.
AAAAGTAGTGAAGATTATTATTTCATATACTGATTATGTGAATAGAAATGTGTGGAAGAAATGAGTAGAATAAAAAAATTTTCTAAAAGTGTTCTTTCTCGAAATAAGAATAAAACTATAAAAATATCACCTTTAAGTTTTTTGAATGAAAACACTGTGCTTAAAGATAATGTGTATATTGATCGTTTCTGTGTTATTCATAATTCAGAAATCGATAGTTACTCATATTTAGGATATGGTTGCAAATTAAATAATGTCAAAATTGGGAGATACTGTTCTCTAGCAAGTGACATAAAAATTGGACTTGGGAAACATCCTACTCATCTCTTATCGACTTCACCAATATTTTATTCTGATTTAAATCCTCTAAAAATTAAAATTAAAAACAAATTAGATTTTAATGACCAAAGTGAGCGAACTGTTATCGGACATGATGTTTGGATCGGCGCAAATGTAATAATAATGGATGGGGTAAAGATTGGTGATGGTGCTATTATTGGTGCTGGTAGCATCGTTACGAAAGATGTCGAACCCTTCTCAATTGTTGCAGGAATACCTGCTAAAATGATAAAAAAACGATTTGATGATGAAATGATTAATGAGATTACTGAATCAAATTGGTGGTTACTTGAGCCGGAAGAAGTAGCTCAATTAGAAATTTACGACTGTTTTAGAAGGTGAATGAATGAAAATAGCCATAATTGTTTCAAGTAATATTGTTAAAGATCCAAGAGTGGTTAAAGAAGCTGAAATTGCTAAAAGTATCACTGATGATTATATCGTAATTGGTAAGTATGATGAAAATGCTACTAAAAGTCGATTAAGTAAACTGAATTTTAATTATCAGTTAATAAAAGTGAAGACAGGAAATACAATTATTTCTAAAGCATTATCAAGGATTAGATTTGGCTTGAAATTAATTAAAGCTGTAAAAAAATATAACCCTGATGTGATACATGCGAATGACTTTGACATGCTATTCTTTTCATATTTTTTTAAAAAGCCTAACCAAATATTAATATTTGATGCACATGAAATCTATGCAAAAAATGGGATGATTGCGAAAAGTGCATTGTTATCAAAGTTAGTTGAAAAAGCAGAGAAAAAAATGTTGTCTAAAGTTGACCATTTTATTACTGTGAGTCATGCGGCAAAAACGTATTATCAATCAAGAAAATATCCTAAAGAAGCTACAGTTATAACAAATGTTCCTATAAAAAAAGAAATTTCTGTTATAGAAAAATCTCATAACTTTCAAGTGTTATATCAAGGAATTGTCAGTGAAGGTAGAGGGTATGAAGAATTTGCACAGGCAGCCGAGTTCGTTGATAAAAATATAGAGTTAGTAGTAAGAGGTTACGGTCCCACTATGCCGGAAATTGAAAACTTAAAAATAAAAAAACAATTAAGTAATCTTTTAATTGAAGATCCAGTAGAGATGGATGAAATGATACGAGTAGCTACATCTAGTCATGTAGGAGTAGTCATGACGAAACCCATATCAGCAAACTATGAGTATACAATTTCTAATAAGTTTTTTGAATATCTACATGCTGGATTACCTTTAATATTATCTCCAGTTAAAGAGCATAAATATTTAAATGATAAATTTCATGTGGGTATTATAGTGGATCAAGTAACTCCTGAAGCAATTGCTGAGGCTGCTAATAAACTTTACAAAGACGCTCAGTTTTACTCTACTTTAAAGAGTAATGTACAAAAAGCAAGTGAGCAACTTAATTGGCAAAAAGAAAGTGAAAAATTGAGACAATATTACCAGGGAAATAACTATGAAAAGTAAGAAGGTAGATTTCCTTTATAGCATCCTATCGTCTGTCTTACCACTTATAGTTATACAACTATTGCTTATCCCACTATATTCACATCACGTAACAAAACATGAGTTTGGTATATTTCTGCTCGTCATAACAATTATAAATATGACAACCGTAATATTGGGTAACACTTTAAATAATATTCGTTTAACTGATAAAGATGAGATTAACGAGTATGAGTATTTAATGTATCTATTTTTACTTTCACTTGTCCAGATAATCATCAGTTTAATCGTATGTATATTTTTTAAACTATCATTATCGGTAGGATTAAACATTATATTTTGGTCAGTTGCACTAATGTTTAAAACATATTTTCTTGTATACTTCAGAGTAGTTATTAACTATAAAGATTATTTGATATCATCTATAATTAATGCAGTTACATTATTTCTAGGTGTTTTAATGCTTTATGTCATTAAAATTGATATATTTTTAATTTATGCCATTGCTGAGATATTAACATTACTATTTGTAGTCACAAAAGTCAGACATTATTTTAAGAATTATCGATTAGTGATTATCTCTAAGCAAAAGAGACGTAACTTTCAGTCGTTATTATCAGCAAACATTATTAGTAATTTAATTTTATATTCTGATAGAATTTTAATAGGAAGTATATTAGGCGCAGCTTTTGTACCTTATTTTTTTATTGCAACAACGATTGGTAAGATGTCTAACTTAATTATTAATCCTATTGCAAATGTTTTATTGTCATACAATGTGAAAGAAAATAATAAAATTAATATAAAAAATGAACTTAAAAATTTCATTAAACTTATATTGATCACATTGGTATTTAGTATAGTGATTTACTTTTGTTCATTAATATTTATTAAATACTTCTATTCACAATATTATGAAGCAACAAAACAAATTCTATGGATATCAAACTTTGCGGTATTGTTACTCTCTATTACCTCAATACCTCAAATGAAACTTATTGGTAACAATAAGTATAGAAGTAATTTAAATATAAATGTAATTATATTAGTATTACTAGCAGTTACATCACCAATGATTTATTTTTTTGGTTTGCTAGGATATAGTTATTGCTTAATATTAATTTCATTAATTAAATATTTATTGATACTTAAAACACTCTCAAAACATTAAAAAATGCTTTAATAATTCACTCATGTGAAAATAAAAAATAAGAGAAGATGATTTATGAGATTTTTATTTTTATTATCTATGTTTAGTTTAAATGTGTTTATCGTTATCTCTGCATTTTTAAAACAAGTTATGGATATAGATATCGAACCATTATATTATCCTTTTATAGTGGTAATTGCATTATTAAACTTATGCTACTTTACTTACTTACTTTTTGTTGAGAAGAAAGTAAATAAAAGTTTTTTACTACTATTTTTATTTACCTTTGTACTTATAGTTGCTTTTTTAAGTAGTGGATATAATCATACAAAAATTGTCCAAAATAACATGTTACTATATTTAATTTGGTCAATGCCTGCAGCACTTGCAGGCATTTATGTAGCTAGAATTGATAAAAGTATATTCGAAAAATTTTGTAAGGTTATATTTTATACATTTTCAATTTTATTAATAATGACTATTTTAATTCCTTATTTAAGAGGTAAGTTAGAAACTCCAATTAGTATTGGGCTAATGAATTATCAAAACGTTTCATATATTGCTGCATTTACAACAGGATTAGGATTTTACTTTACAACTGCTTCTTCAATAAAACATAAATTATTGTACTTGATTGTTTCGTTATTATTAATTCCAATTGTAGTTATTGCAGGTGGCCGAGGTGGAGCAGTAGTAATAATAATATATTTTGTGATTACTTTAATAAATATATATTTTAATAAGAAAGTACATGCATTTTATAAAGTATTGTTATTAATAGGTATTATAGCAAGTTTGATAGCTTTTGCGAATTTAGTAACGACCATTGATAAGGAAGGTAGACTATTTTCATATATTACAGATGATGGAATCTCTTTAGAAGAAGGATCTTCAGGACGAGACGTAGTTTATAAGATGGATATGAATGCTATTTCTAAGAAACCTGTTTTCGGTTATGGATTATTTAATTATTATCAACATACATTTGGTGTTCCACATAATTTAATTCTAGAAATAATTCTAATCGGTGGATATTTTTTATTAATACTCTTTATAATTTTTAGCATTTATTTGTTAGTAAAGTATATTAGATTTTACCGAAAAGATAAATCGGATAGATTAACTTTATATATTTTTGTATATCCTATAACGCTTTTAATGTTTAGCACTAACTTTTTAATTGTATCAGAATTTTGGTTTTTTATATTCTATATTTTAAGTAGAAATAATAAAGGATATATTAATCCTAATAACAAAAAAATAGAAGAAGCATGATGCCTCTTCTATTTTTTTATAACTTTTCGTCCTAATTTAATTGAAGGTATTTCAATAAATTTAAATGAAAGATAAGAAATTATATAAGTTAGTACTATGCTTATTAAAATAATTAAGTCATCAGATAGTTTTCCACGGAAAACAGAAATAACTGTCAAAAATATAATTGTATGATACAGATAGGTGCTATATGATAATTGTCCATTAGTAACGAATGCTTTATTACCTAATAATTTTGTTAGGCGTTTGGATTGTATTGCACAAATGATAATTATAGCAGAGCCAAGCAGAATTCCCCAATCTGAGAAATAATAAAATACATTATATAACTTTTTAAAGCCTAGTAGACTCGGGACTAAATAGATTGCTCTTGAATATATGTATAAAGTTATACCTATTATAAAGAGAAATAATTTTATCTTTGGTGTTTGTTTGTTCCATATTTCTGTAATTTTTTCGACATTAAGAGCAAGTATAGCTCCTACCACAAACATTAAGACATAGTGAGTAGTATCAAAAATACTAGTATGATAACCTTTAGAAGGTAATAAACCGATATAATTCATGAAAATTGAGATAATTGAAACTATCAAAGCTCCGATTAATACTTTTTTATGAGAATATTTGAGTAAAGCTAAAATAATTAAAGGAAATATGATTGATATTCTTAATTCATGTACTAATGACCATATGACTGGATTATAGTGAGTAGTATCAAAGTTAGGAATTAATAATAAATGATTTATTAAATCAATTGAATTAGGATCTTTTTGCCACTTACTTTCAATCCATGCACCTAAGCTAGAGAAATTATTTTTATTTGCAAATAGATAATAGCAACTAAAAGTAAACACTATACATACTAAGTAAGGGACATATATTCTAAAGAGTCTTTTTATTATGTAATGTTTATAACTATCTTTTTTATTGATAATAGATAGTGCTAAAACAAAGCCGCTCAAGGTAAAAAAGAATATTACTGCTTCATGAGAAGCCCAAAATATATATAATGGTGAAACTTCTAATAACAAACCTGGTAAATAAAATATTGCGAGAGTATGGCTAATTATAACTGATAAAGCAGCAAGCCCTCTCAAGACATCAAGTTGTTCAAATCTTTTCAAATTAACACCCACATTTCCATATAGTAATTATTTTAATTTTACCATATTAATTCTTTACTATCATAAATGTGGAGAAATTTTGTCTATAGAATAGGTGGAAAATATGAATATATTATTTTTAACATTATTAAATTTAGAAGATTTAAATCAAACAGGAATTTATCATGATTTAGTCAACGAACTCAGTGCCAAAGGCAATAATGTCACTGTGGTTTCAGCATCTGAGAAAAGACACGGCGGAAAGACTGAATTACTTTGTTCTAAAGGGATTGATGTCTTAAAGGTTCAAATCGGAGACATCACTCAAACGAGTTATTTTAAAAAAGGCATTAATACCTTAAGAATTGAAGGGTTATACAAAAAAGCAATTAACAAATTTCTTTCAGACAAATCTTTTGATCTTATAATTTATACAACCCCGCCAATTACTTTTAATAACTTAGTTAAAAAACTAAAAAAACAGCATAATGCTAAATCATTCTTATTGTTAAAAGATATTTTTCCACAAAATGCGGTAGATTTAGGTTTGTTCAAAGAGAATGGACCAATTTATAAACTTTTTAGAGGTAAAGAAAAGAAATTATACGAAATCTCTGATTACATGGGTGCGATGAGTGAAGCTAACATTCAATTTGTTAAAGCTCATAATCAAGTTGATTTAAAGTCGACTGTTATCAGAAATGCTTTATATGAATTAGACTATTCTATTGATGAGGAAGAAAAATTAGATTTATTATCAAGATTAGGTTTAGATCCTGATAAGCGTATATTTTTATATGGTGGTAATTTAGGGGTACCACAGGGTGTTGAGTTTATTAAGAAGGTTATGTCTCGTTTTAATGAAGTTGAGGGTGGTCAATTACTTATTGTAGGTAACGGTACGCATTTTAAAACAATTAAGTCCCATAGTGATAAGTTACAGTATGATAATGTGAATGTACTAAATGCCTTACCGAAAGCTGACTATGATAGATTAGTGTCAGTTTGTGATGTTGGTTTAATTTTCTTAGATAATAGATTTACAATACCTAACTACCCATCAAGACTTACGAGTTTATTAAATGCCAGAAAACCTATTCTAATGGCGACAGATGTTAATACTGACATTAAAGATGAGGTTCTAAAATATAATTGTGGATTATGGTCTCCAAGTGATGATGTAGAGTCATTTATTAAGAATGCCAAACAGATGGCGTCTATGGATTTAAAAGAACTTAAGGATAATGCATATCGAATGTATGTGAGTGAGTTTAGAATTGAAGATAATGTGGATAAATTATTAGAAATGGTAAAATAAAGTCAGTCCTATTTTGGACTGACTTTATTGTTGTGCTTATTAATGATTTTTCTGCCGTAATTTATACCTGGTACTTCTATGTATCTATATGAGAATGCTGCTGTAAGTGTTGTTGCTACTAATGTTAGAATGAAAAGTATTATTAGCAATAATACATTACTTTTGCTATAGAATCCCATTAATTTAAAGAAGTGTACAAAGATATCGATGTAGAAGAAATGAATAAGATACATACTAAAACTGATCTGTCCTAGAAATGCAGTAGTATTATTTACTACGACTTTTGGCTGGAGTTGAGCGATATAATAAATTGCCAGGACAAAGATGATACCGAAGAAATAGTGATTAAAATATGTTAAATAGCTGATATATGTAAAACTACTAAATAGTATGAAAGCAAGTATTAGTAGCGTAAGATAAAGATACTTAATTTTATAAAAGTTAATGGTAGTATTGACACGTTGTTGATGTTTTAACAGGAAATATAATAAAATACCTAAACAAAAGATAGGAAACTGATTTAAAAACCAATAGTAATAGTAAATGTATAAACTTGATTTAAAACCATATAGATAGAGTCCAGATAATGTTGATATAATACCTAGGATAAAGGCAAAAACAGTCAGCATGCTTATGGACTTAAGTGTCTTAATCTTTTTAAAGATCAGCGGTAGACATAGATAGAATAGAAATTCATTCGATACAGACCATCCACCAGGCACAAAACTAAATAAAAAGTTCATGTGAAGCATATTGGTGAATGTGATAGAAGCGATAAAGTTTGATATAGAATGATTGTATGAAACAGCACTCTGTATACCTGTAATGTTAAAGATAACCGAAACGATAAAATAGAATAATAAAGCTGAATAATAAGCAGGAGCAATTCTAAAAATTCTTTTTATGAAGAAACTCTTAGTGTGTATTTCATCATTGCGATTAAGAGAAATCATTAGAGTTAGTGCACTGACGATGAAGAAAAGCTGAACACCTTTGTTTCCATTATGACCGATATTATATAGAATTGAAGGGATTTCTGGAAAAGCTGCGGTAACATGTGTTAGTAAAACACCTAGTATTGCAAATCCTCTTAATGAGTCGATATACTTAAGTTTTTTCATTATCTTATGTCCTTATCATTAATATTTACTTTAATTTTAGCATTTAATATGAGTTGATTTATTAATTAATTATTTCAATACAATAAAGTTTTTATTTCACTTCGAGATTTAAGATATAGATTTGGATTTTAGAGATTCTTCAATTAGAGTATCATGATGTTCAATTGAGCGTCTAATGTTTTCCCGGGTAATAAATACCGCCACTGAGCAATCAGTGGCGGTATTATTTTTATATCTATTGAGTTATTTTGTAGTTGTGTATTGATATTATACGCCAGCATTCGTCCATGTTGCATAGACTGTATCTGCTGCTTGTTGGCCGTATAGATCCATCGCTGCTTGAGATAATGCTTGTTTCGCATCAGCGAATGTTGAATTCACTGTCAAGTATTGTGTTAATGCACGGTAATAGATTTTTTCTACTTTATCTTGTCCTAACTGATTCACCGTGTCATAAGCGATTTTGTTCGGAATACCTGAGTTCGTGTGTACGCCACCGTTATCTGATGTCGTATTCACGTATTGTACCATTGTTGCCGGCTGATTATATAGGTTAGGGTTAGACATACTTCTTAAAGCATCTCCAGCTTTGTTTGGTGTATACACATCTTCCCCGATAGTTGCATCATCATTATCGATGAAGTATGCAAATACGTCAGACATACTTTCATTTAATGCACCTGATTGTCCTTGGTATTCTAAGTTCGCTGTTTCTTGAGTCACACCGTGTGTTATTTCATATGCTACAACGTCTTTTGCTCCGGCAAGTGGACGGAATGTTACACCGTCTCCGTCACCATAGACAATTTTATCTCCCATCCATGCTGCGTTATTACGGTTGTTGAATCCAATGTTATTCGCATGAACGATTGATACTAACGGACTGCCTGCGTTGTCATATGATTCACGGCCAAATTTATTTTTATAGTATTTATAAGTTAAGTCTGCGTAGTAGTTGGCGTCAACTCCTGGTCGTTGAGTTGTAGCGTCAAACTTACGGTCTCTATCTGTAATGATATTTGCTTGTCCTGTACTTTCATCATAGTTATAGGCTGCTTTATATCCTGTGTTTGTTAAGTCTTGTAGGTAGTACGTACGTTTTTGGCTATTTAGGTTAATCGTTTTGTATCACCTAATACACCTACACCTGTTCCTGTTGTTGCAGTATGCTGCGCTAAGTTTAATTTTTCAACGATTGCACCGGTTTGTGCATCTACTTTAATAATGTAGTGTGTAGCTTTCGGTGTTACAGTAATAATTTCAACTGTATAGACATTTTTATTTTTATCTTCGTCAATTTCTAAGTCAGCACGTTTCACTGTCGGGTTACCTAAGTTACTTGCTGCCTGCTGATTGATGTTAATTGCACTGAAGGCATTTTGAATGGCCTGATCTTTAGAGATTGAGACAGTGTTTGTTGGATTTACTTCTTTTGCATCTAATGCACCATTCACAAGAACGACTTCACCTTGTGGATTCACATGGACTTTGATTTCTTTATCTGTTGCAAAGCGTCCATTTGCTTTTGGTTGTAATGTGTAGTGTGTGAATCCAAGTACATCCTGATTAACATCTGTTACTTCATATTTACTATACGTTTGTTTGATGGCTTTAGCGCCAGGTAAGTTCTTCAGTACATTTTTAATGTCCTGTTTGTTTTGTACTTTTTGTTTAACTTCTAGTTGCTTATATGATTGAGTCTGTGCGTCTGCCTGAATGTTAAGTGTTGAACCAAGTAATGTTGCTGATACTGCTGTAGCTAATAATTTTTTATTCATGTTTCGTCACCTCTTAAGTGTAAATTGATACGTTTCCACGTATTATTCCTCTATATATGCTTATTTGTACCTCATTAAACCTCATATTGGTATATTTATTATATCTGTTACATGTTTTTAATATATATTACATATGCATTTTGCATTAATTAGTGAATGCACGGATAATTATTTACATCAGTGTCTTCTTTCTGTAATAAAGGTATGAGAAAATAAATTAATAAGAAACTTAGGAGGGTAACATGAGAAAGTTTAATTATTTATTAGGAGTAGTGTTAACAGGTAGTGTTTTATTATCTGGTGGAAATAGTGCACAAGCGATGGAATCAGATTATTATTATGATGGGATGAAACCTGCTACAAAGCAAATCGCTTATCCGATTGTTAAGAGTTATCCGAACAGTAAGACATTTATGAAAGCTATTCCGAATCGTTATACGAAGTATGCTGCTATTGGGCGTATTGCGAATAAGAATGGCTGGGCAGGTCCAGAATATGAAACAATGGGTAGTGGTTTTGTCATTGATGATCATACGATTTTAACGAATGCCCATGTGATTGATGATGAACATGGTAAAGCAACGGCGCCAAAGTATTTAACATTTGAGATGAACCGTAATGAAGCGGATATTCCTCATAAGTTTGCAGTGACTAAAGTGGTTAAAGTTCCTTATGCAGATGTTGCATTAGTGCATACGAAAGTGAAGCTGACTGATTATGTGAAGCCGATGAAACTTGCGACAGATAACCAGATTGCACGTTTAAAACAAGGTCAGGTGTTATTTAGTGTGGGCTATCCGTTTGACGGTAAGATTTATGAGAAGCGTTATTTTAACCGTGCATTATTTATTATGCGTACAGCGAATCAAACGGAGTTTGTTATGAAAGATAAGTTCCGTGCCGGTGCATCAGGTTCACCGTTATTTGATAGTAAGATGCGCGTTTATGGTTTAAGAACATATGGTTATGATTTATACGGAGAGTATGACACGCCATATGCGAAAGCAGAGTATAGTGGAGCAGAAGCATTATATGGATATACAGGACAATATGTACTCGATCATATGTATTAATTTAAGGGGGCACTTCGCAAGAAGTGCTTATTTTTTATCTTCTTTTATGATTTTTTTATTAAACTTTTATTTTCTATACTTTTAATTATCTTTTAACGATTGTTTTATCTATTATTTTTTCTTTATTTAAATTTTTTAAGTATTTTGAAAATTAGTGTAGATTTTTACGGTTTAATGCCTTAAAATAAATATGTGAATGTAAACGATTTCATTCGGGGAGGATACACAGGGGTATGGAAAATAATCTTAAACAGAAAAAAGAAATCAATGTTTGGTGGGCATTAGTACCATTAGTCTTTATGATTGCAAGTATGATATTTACAGTTGTAGTGCTTAAACAAGCACCACACATTCCATTGATGATCGGTACAGCGATTGCTGCGATCGTTGCACATCAACATGGTTTCACTTGGGAAGAAATCGAAGAAATGATGTACAAGGGGATTAAGTTAGCATTACCAGCCATCGTTATTATTATCCTTGTTGGTTTAGTAATCGGTGCATGGATTGGTGGCGGTGTAGTTGCAACGATGATCTATTATGGTCTGAAGTTAATCTCACCTGGTATGTTCTTAGTAACGATTTGTATTATCTGTGGTATCGTTGCACTTGCGATTGGTTCAAGCTGGTCAACAATGGCAACGGTAGGTGTTGCAGGTATGGGGATTGGTTTAAGTATGGATATTCCTGCAGGTATGATTGCAGGAGCGGTTATTTCTGGTAGTTATTTCGGTGATAAAATGAGCCCGTTAAGTGATACAACAAACTTAGCGTCTGGATTGACGGGAACGCCGTTATTTGATCATATTAAGCATATGTTCTATACGACGATTCCGGGTATTATTATTGCACTTGTTGCATATTTCTTTATCGGTCGTCAGTTCGCCAGTGGTCACATGGATACGAAGAAGATTGATAGTATTATTAATGCTATGGAATCACAATTCGTTATTTCTCCGTGGTTATTACTAATTCCGGTTATCGTAATCGTGTTAGTTGCTTTTAAAGTGCCAGCAGTTCCGGCACTTGTTGTAGGGATTATCCTTGGTGCGGGTGCTCAGCAGTTAATTCAAGGCGATGATATGAAGACTGTCATCACAACATTACAAGAAGGTTATACAATGAAGTCTGACAATAAACTTGCGACTGAGTTATTCAACCAGGGTGGTTTAGAGTCAATGTTCTTTACTATTTCGATGACAATTGTAGCGATGACGTTTGGTGGTATTTTAGAATTTAGTGGTATGCTTAATGCATTAATATCTAAAGTATTATTAGTAGCGAAATCAACTGGTAGCTTAATTACTGCAACAATTGCGAGCTGTTTCTTAACGAATGCTACATGTTCAGAGCAGTATATTAGTATTGTAGTACCGAGTCGTATGTACTTACGTGCATTTATTGATAAAGGATTACATCCGAAGAACTTATCACGTTGTTTAGAGGATAGCGGAACTTTAACGAGTGTATTCGTACCATGGAATACATGTGGGGTATTCATTGCAGGAACGCTTGGAGTAGGTGTAGCAGAGTATGCACCGTATGCGATTCTGAATATGGTTGTACCGTTCATCTCAATTCTATACGGATTCACTGGCTTTAAGATTGTGAAGTTAACGAAGGATGAGCAGACACAATTTAATCAACAGAACTTACAACCTGCTGAATTAGCTTAAGTAGAGTGAAACGAAAAAGAACTCAAGCTTTGATTCTTGAATCAAGACTTGAGTTCTTTTGTTTCATTTTTAATTATCGATTTACTACACTGAATCCAGGGTCTAACTTAGGTTTTTTCGTAGCTTTCTTAGTACGGTCTACAACACTGAATCCAGGGTCTAACTTAGGTTTTTTCGTAGCTTTCTTAGTACGGTCTACAACGCTGAATCCAGGATCTAATTTAGGTTTTTTCGTAGCTTTTTTAGTACGGTCTACCACGCTGAACCCAGGGTCTAACTTAGGTTTTTTAGTTGCTTTTTTAGTACGGTCTACAACACTGAACCCAGGGTCTAATTTAGGTTTTTGAGTAGAATTTTTAGTGCGATCCACAACACTGAATCCAGGATCTAATTTAGGTTTTTGAGTACTTGCGTCAGCTGATGCGCTGAATAATGTTGTTGCAGTGATAACAGATAATGTTACAGTTGAAACCAATTTATTGAATTTCATATAGATATCTCCTTAATTTTGATATCCGTATTATACATTGATTTCAAATTAAATACAATTTAAAACAAAAAACTGCAGAAATATCATCTGCAGTTTAATTAGCTATAATTTTATCATATTTATTTTTATTAAAGTGATGCGTTGCGATTTATAAACGACTCTTTAACAGCTTCTCTATAACGGTCAATTAACAGGCGTAATGTGTGAGCATCATTTTCACTGAATTTCACAGTTGATTTCTCAATTTGTTCTTCATATTCACCGATGATTGTTTCAACGAGTTTGATGCCTTCATCAGTAAGTTTCGTACAAACTTTACGCTCATCGTCTTTACGGCGTTCTTTCGCCACAAGACCCATCGTACGTAATTTTTTTGTTTTAGTACTTGCTGAATCCATTTTATATGAAATATCTCTTTGTATTTCAGCTATTGTACTTTCTTTATCCTGATATAGTTTAAAAAGGATCAGGAATTCTGTATATGAAATCCCATATGCATTATTTAAGGATTCATTGAGACTTGCTTCTATTAAACTCACTGTCTTAAATAATGATTGTTCTAATTCGATCATAAAATTCGCCCATTTCTATTAGTTTATTTGCGGTTGGTGTTAAGCGTTAACCGTGCGTTAACTGAAATGTTAATAAAATTTAGTTTCTTTAATTTTATTGTTTACACGTAAGATATTTCACGACATCAACTTTGATAGTATATCATAAAAATAATTGTGTGACACTCAAAAATTATGAAATTTTGGCGTTAGAGTCATGTTTTGTTCGTGTTTTTACTAAATTTAGTAAAAAAATGTGATGTTTCTAACGTTTTATATGTGAAAAAACTATATTTTTTTAAATGATACTTAATAATTATTTCTGTTTTAATTATTCTATATTTTAATATATTGTTATAGCGATATAGTGTGTAACGATGAAAATTTAATACATTTTTTAAAGTTTATACTTTTGTTAAATTGCGTCATGAGTAGTTACACAGAAGTTAATAGTGTTTTAGTGTTAATAATGTAAATATTTTGTCAATAAATAATTTGATTGTAAATTTATTTACTCTATTGCATGTATATTAAAAATTTTAAAGATAATAGATTTTTATGGTTGATATTTTTACATTAGATTTGAACAAAATATGAACATTTTTTTGTAAGCGTTATTTTTGATTAATTTGATTAATGTTGATTTGATTTTTTTGAGTGACATGCATAAATTGTTTTATCATTGTGCGTGTTTTGATTAAACTATTGTTAAGTAAGAAGTAAGAAGAAATAAGTTAGAAGCTAAGAATAATAAAATAAATTATATTTAATAATGAAAGGGTGAGTGTGATGAGTGAAATTAGAGATATCGTCATTAGAAAGGCAACATTAAATGATTCAGAGGTGATTGATCGTATTCAGCAGCGTGCGCTTGAGGTGTTAACCAATACTGAAGAGCTTGATCCTGTTGCGCTTGATGAGTTACAGGAGAATATTCGTCACGGATTAATGGCGGTGGCTGAGGTTGATGGAGTGGTTGCTGCTTTTAGAACGATGCATATTCCTGAGGAGGATTACTTAGGGCCTTACTACGGAATAGAGGATGCGGCAGCGGAAGGTTTAATTTATTCAGATATCACGATTGTTGATCCGGATTATCGCGGGTTGTCACTGCAGCGTCGTTTAGGTGAGTGGTTGTTTAGTAAAATGGGTGATTACAAGATTATTATGGCGACCGTACATCCTAATAATACGCCAAGTTTAAAGGATAAGTTTCATCTAGGGATGCAGGTGATTGCCATGGATCGCTTATATGGTGGGAAGCTCAGATTTATCTTTATGAAAGACTTAATGCATGAATATTCATTTATTGATGCTGTACACGTGAATCGTCATGACGAGGCACATATTAACATGTTAATTAAAGAAGGGTACCGCGGTTTTGCACTTGAGGGTGAGGATATCATATTCGGGAAATATTCCACTAAGCCTTTAGGATGATAGCAAAATGTTAACTTTGCGTGTATGATAAGTGTATTGTGAGGTGCAGATAATGAGAAGAAGTGAAAAGAAACGCGGCGGTTGTCTGAAATGGATTGTAATTGCCTGCGCGATAATTTTAATTGCAATTGGTTTATATGTAAGTAATGCATACTTTAAGGTAAGGGATACGGCAAATAATATCCAACACAAGATTGATGGACGTGATAAATCTGATTTACGTGATAAGAGTGTCAGTATCGCAAATAAGGATGCCATCAGCGTGGCGTTATTTGGTGTAGATGCGAACGCTCAGCGTCTGTCTTCAGGCGACAAAGGGCGTAGTGATTCAATCATCTTAATGAGTATCAACCCAAAAGAGAATAAGACGGTAATGCTGAGTATTCCGCGTGATACATATAGTGAGATGGTCGGTAAAGGTACGCAGGAGAAGATTGCCCACGCTTACGCTTATGGTGGTGCGAAGATGGCGGTTCAGTCAGTTGAGAAACTGATGAATGTACCGATTGATTATTATGCGACGATTAATATGGATGGTATGCATGACATGATCGATAAGGTCGGTGGTATCGATGTGAAGAGTAATGCTACTTTTAATGCGAATGGTTTTGACTTTACGAAGGGTGAGACGGTTCATCTGGATGCAGATAAGGCGTTAGCATTCATCCGTGCACGTAAAGGCGACGGTGCCGGTGGTGACTTCGGTCGTCAGGAACGTCAGCAGATTGTGATTCAAGGCATTGCGCATAAAGTAATGAACGTGCAGTCGGTGACACGTCTTGATTCAATCTTAAAGAATGTTGAAGGCAATGTCGTCACAGATATGTCGTTTGATGATCTGAAAGGTTTAGGGTTGTCTTATCGCAGTGCGATGGATAATGTGAAGAAATATCAGCTGACGGGTGAAGGGACGATTATGGCAGATAACTTATGGTACTTCCTGCCGAACGAAGATCAGAAGTTAGAGGTCAGAAATCAATACATGGATAATTTAGGATTATAGCCATAAAGAATGAAGCGTTTTCATTTTGATGTTATACTTAAGATGAAGATGAGAGAGGGGCTGAGATCAATGAATTATCAACATGTTTTAATTCCTGTAGACGGATCTATCGTAAGTGAGTATGCATTTCAGAAGGCGCTGGATATCGCTAAGCGTAATGATGCGAAAGTAACCATTGCCCACGTTGTGGATATCAGAACATATGCCAATGTGGAAGCAACACACGGTTCAATGTCTGAAAATGCGGATAAGTATACTGAAAAGATGCTTGCCGGATATAAGGATATTGCGCAAAAAGCTGGTATAAAGGAAGTAGATACACGTATCGGTCATGGTGCAGCACGCCAGGTACTTACGAAAGAAATTGCACCGGATGTACAGTGTGATTTAATTGTATGTGGTTCAAGTGGTATCAATGCACTGGAACGTTTCGTGTTAGGTAGTGTATCTGAAGCAATCGTACGTAACGCGAAGTGTGATGTATTAGTCGTACGTACAGAACAAGTACCGGATGACTATACACTGGAGTCATTTACTGAAGCGTTTAGAAGAAAATATAGTAATAACTGATAACACAAAGAGAGGCCAGACATTTGTCTGGCCTCTCTTTGTGTTTATATGTTATTTACTTATCTATCTTATCCTTCACCGTTTAATTTAACTAAGATCTTCACTTGTGATTTATCGTTTGTTAATGTTTCAAATCCTTCAGTGACGATTTCATCTAATTCAATTTCTTTAGTGATTGTGTTTTCTGTGTCCAGCTGTCCGCTGCCTAATAGGTCAATGGTTTGTTGGTAGCTTGCTCTAGAATAAGCGATTGTAGAAGTGATTTGTACCCCTTTATTTGTAAGTTGAAGTGGTGGCCATGCAATATCACCTGCATAGATTGACACGATAACCATCTTACCGCGTGGGCGTGTTGCTTCAATTGACTGTTTAAATGTCGCTTGTACGCCGGCTACTTCAAATGAACGGTCAACTCCGCCTGGTACGATTTCCTTAATCGCTTCTACAGGATCCCCTTCACCTGAATTCACGATATGTGTAGCACCGCATTCTTTTGCTTTTGCCAGACGTTCTTTAGATAAGTCTAGTACGATAATTTTACTTGCACCTGCTGCACGTGCTGCTAATGTTGTATATAATCCGATTGGACCTGCACCAAATATCGCTACAGTATCTCCAAATTGCATTTCACTTTCTTTAACAGCTTGTACCCCAACTGCAAGGGGTTCGATGGTCGCTGCAACGCGTAGTGAGATTGAATCCGGTAAATGATAGACGTTTGTTTCCGGTACGTTCACTAAATCTGTGAAGCCACCGTCTGTGTGTAATCCGATAAAACTGAAGCCATCATATACATCTAATTCATCGACGCTTTTGCCGTGAGTGATTGTCGGGTTAACAGACACGCGGTCACCGACTTTAAAGTCTTTTACCTCACTGCCCACTTCGACAACGGTACCTGAGAACTCATGTCCCATAATTAACGGTGCTTTGCCGCCAGTGAGTTCATCGTTCTTATCAACAGGGATGAATACCGGACCTTCCTGGTATTTGTGTAAGTCTGAACCGCAAATACCAGCATAACCAACTTTGACACGCACTTCATTCGGTAACATTGCTCGAATTTCTTTTTCTTCAACGCGAATATCTTTAGGACCATACCATACTGCTGCTTTCATCTGCCTCACTCCTTGTTATTGTTTACTACGGTTATATTATATCAAATATTTGGAAAGTATTAAATGAATTGATAGACAATTCATAAAAATAAAACTTTTTTGTTGCAGTTGTGTGAGGGTGTTTGATTATTTAATTTTTTTAGGTAGGTACTGATGGTGATAAAGCTGTTATATAAAAGTGTGTATTTTATATATAACAACTATGTGAAAATAGTATCAAAATTATTTTATTTGATGCTTTGAATGTAGTGTTGACGCTTGATAGAAGTCTTTTAAGAAAAATTGATTTTTTTCACAAAGTTATTGTCTTCTGTCATCGGTTGTGGTAATTTTAAGTTGTCAAAAAAATTAGTCATCAGATGACTTCATGAGTCAAAAGTGATGAGGGGGTTAATTTATGAGTGAAAGAAAGTCTAATGTACGCTGGATGTTTGCATTGATGTTTTTCTTAATTGGGGTAATCGCGTACATGGACCGTGCGAATATTTCGTATATCGCGGGTCCAATGATGGAAGACTTAAATATGTCAAAAGCACAGTTCGGGATGCTTGGTTCTATATTTGCAGCAGGTTATGCGTTAATGCAGGTGCCTGCAGGGATTATGGCTGAGAAGTTTGGTCCGAAGAAGATGTTAACATTTGCGTTAGTTTGGTGGAGTGCATTTACGATCCTGACTGGGGTTGTTAGACACCACGGATTATTATATACAATGCGTTTCTTATTTGGTATCGGGGAAGGTCCGATGTATCCGTCAAACGCCGTATTTAATACCTACTGGTTTGCAAAGTCTGAGAAGGGCCGTGCTTCAAGTGCGTTACTTGCCGGGAGTTACTTTGGTCCAGTTATCGCGCCGTTTGTAACCATTGCTATTTATCAGGCGTTCGGTTGGCAGGCGGTATTCTATATTTTTGGTGCGATCGGATTTTTAATTGCATTATTGTGGGTGATTATTGCAAAAGATTTACCGGAACATCATAAGATGGTCAACGAAGCGGAGAAAGCTTATATTATCGAGAATCGTGATGCTGTAGGTGGTGCTACAAAAGAAACTGCACCTTGGGGACGTTTCTTCAAACGCTTTAGTTTCTATGCCATCGCTGGGCAATACTTTGTTGTACAGTTCGTTATTTCTTTATTCTTAATCTGGTTACCGACTTACTTACAGGAAGAATATCATGTTGTATTAAAGGATATGCCGTTTAAAGCAGCCGCACCATGGTTGATCATGTTTATTTTAATTATGGCCGGTGGATCAATTTCAGATGCGATTGTTGCACGTGGTCACTCTAAGTTTAAAGCGCGTGCAAGTATCGCGATCTTCGGATTTATCGTTTTCGGAGTATCATTATTCTTGTCAGTTCAGACAAATGACATGACGATGAACTTAATCTACTTATCTTTATGTTTAGGTGGGGTTGGTCTATCGATGGGAATGAGCTGGGCATCAGCTGCTGACCTAGGTCGTAACTTCTCAGGAACAGTTTCAGGATGGATGAACCTTTGGGGGAATGTTGGTGCATTCTTAAGTCCGTTCTTAGGTGGATTATTAGTACAGAAATTAGGTTGGGATACAACATTCTATTTAATGCTTATCCCAGCAGCGATTGCTATTATTTTATGGTTCTTCGTAAAACCTGATGAACCATTATTAGAAGAACATCGCAATGCTTAGACTAAAAAAACCGATTCTAACGAATCGGTTTTTTTATATGAGCTTTCTTACTGTAACCTGATAGACGATATTGATGATGATAGCAGCTGCCGCAATAACGGTTAAGGCGAAGTGTTGCGGTACACCTGTTGCATAACCATAGATAGTAATCAGCATCATTGCTGCGGGTAACAGGATATTGGTGATTTTGAATGCATTGTACAGTCCTGTAAAGATGGTGTACATCTCTTCTTTTGTCAATGAGTCAATCAGTTTATCATCAAAGTCTGCTTCAAAGTTCTCCGGTAAGTCTTTTTCCGGATAGAGTTTATTGATCATACTGTATCCGTAATAGCGCATTAATATAGAAAGGATAAGGACGATGATACTAATAATACCTAGATAAAGTGGTGCATCATTGATACTGATGAGTAGCATTGAACCGAGTGCAAAATAAAATGAGATAATGATAGCAATATTCATTTCGGAGAATTTCTTAAATGATGCTCTATCCTGTTCGTAATGTTCGAGTGTCGGATCATTATCGACCTTATAGGCAAGTTTACTGTAGATAAAAGCGATTAGTGCAAATAGTACAGCCAGAATGCATAACACAATGATATAAGGGGTAGAAGTAAGTAGATCGGTTAATGGGACTTTCCAGAAATCAATCGTAAGTAGCATTGTTGCTGCAAAGATGATAATGATGAATGGTAATATGTATTTTCTAAACATAGTGGCCTCCTCTTTTTTAATTAGTATACCCAATTATTTTATCTTGAGACAGGTTATTTGATTTGATTAATTAGAATGAATACTATATAATAATTATTATAAATAAGAAATCAAAGGAGAGATTTAAATGGCTAAAAAAACACAGGAAAATAAAGTGGTTGCAGCATTAAATCAACAAGTCGCAAACTGGACAGTATTATATACGAAGTTACACAACTATCATTGGTACGTAAAAGGACCTCACTTCTTTAGCTTACACACTAAATTTGAAGAGTTATATGATGAAGCAAACATCTATATCGATGAATTGGCAGAACGTATTTTAGCAATTGACGGTAACCCGATTGCTACACTGAAAGAAAGCTTAGATTTATCAGTTGTTAAGGAAGCGAAGAAAAACTTAGCAGCAGAAGATATGGTCAAAGATCTATCAAAAGACTTCGATAAAGTGATTAAACAGTTACAGGAAGGTAAGGAAGTAGCTGAGGAAGCTGGCGATGAAATGACGGCTGATCAGTTCTTAGGTATGATTACTTCTCTTGAAAAGCATAACTGGATGTTAAAATCATTCTTAGGTTAATTATTTAGTTTGTACACCTCAAGTAGTATTGAGGTGTATTTTTTTGTATTTTCATATATATTGTAAGTAAGCAGGGGTGAATATAATGGAAGATAAAATAAGACAGTGTATTAGAATCGCGAAGATGTACTATGAAGAAAATCTTGGCCAGAAAGCAATAGCAGATGAACTAAACATTTCAAGACCTACTGTGTCAAGACAACTACAGTTTGCAAAAGATATCGGTATTGTTAATATTACAATCCATGATCCATATGAGCGCAGTGAGGAACTCGCAGAATTACTGAAAGATAAGTATGGTTTGAAGACAGTCATCATCAGAGAAGTTTCAAGCGATAAGAATGAAGTGGTATTAAATGCGATTTCAGAAGCAGCGGCAGAATTTCTGCATGATCATGTAAAGAATGGGGATACAGTGGGAGTCAGCTGGGGTAAGACGATGTATGAAACGGCCTGTCTGATGAAACCGACGAATTTAACAGGCGTAACCACGATTCAGCTGAAAGGTGGCATTTCGCATTCTAATATTAAGACCAATGCGCATGAAACACTAGCGCTATTCGCCAAAAGTTTTAATTCTATTCCGCGAGACTTGCCTGTGCCGGTGATCTTTGATAATAAGCAGGTCAGAAAGCTCGTGAGTGAAGATCGTCATATTAAAGGGATACTGAATAAAGGTAAGGCGTGTGATATCGCAATCTATACAACCGGTACGGTACGCGATGAGGCGCTGTTATTTAAGTTAGGTTTCTTGTCGGATGACGAGGTAAAGCGCTTAAAGCAGGAAGCGGTGGGTGATATTTGTTCACGCTTCTATAATAAGGACGGCAAGATTGCAGATGTCTGGGTAGATGACCGTACGATGGGTGTAACGCTTGAGACATTGAAGAACACTCCGATGAGTATACTCGTTGCCGGTGGGAAGCATAAAGTCGAAGCGATTCGTGGTGCATTGACAGGTGGTATTCCGAATGTATTGATTACAGATAGTATTACGGCTAAGCAATTAATTTAATCTGAACGTATTTTCAGTTATTGTTTTTACTTTTGTTCATATTTTGTTATAATGAAATTGAAATTAAGGGAGGAATAATAATTATGAATTTAGCAAAGTATATTGATCATACAGCCTTAAAGCCTGAGACTACAGTAAAGCAGATTGACCAGTTAATCGAAGAAGCAAAAACTTACAACTTTATGAGCGTATGTGTGAACCCGACGTACGTGAAGTATGCTGCTGACAAATTAAACGGTACAGATGTATTGGTATGTACAGTCATTGGATTCCCGTTAGGCGCTAATACTCCTGATGTGAAAGCATTTGAAACGAAATCAGCCATCAGTAATGGTGCTGGTGAAGTGGATATGGTTGTAAACATCGGTGCAGTGAAAGATGCTAACTATGACTTAGTACGTGAAGATATTAAAGCAGTTGTTGATGCTGCAGGTGACGTTACAACGAAAGTAATTATCGAAACTTGTCTATTAACAGATGAAGAAAAGGTGCGCGTTTGTGAGATCGCTAAAGAAGTAGGTGCTGACTTTGTGAAGACATCTACAGGATTCTCTACAGGTGGCGCTACAGTTGAAGATATTCAGTTAATGCGTAAGACAGTTGGAGCAGATATAGGTGTGAAAGCATCAGGTGGCGTACGTTCTTATGAAGACGTTAAAGCGATGATTGATGCAGGTGCGACTCGTATCGGCGCATCAGCAGGCGTACAAATCTTAAAAGGTGAAGAGGCAACGGGAGATTATTAATCTCTCGTTTTCCGGTAATATGATGTAAGCGTATACAAAAGGAGGATGAACGTAATGAGAATGGTAGATATTATTGCAAAGAAACGTGACGGACATGCTTTAACGAAAGAAGAAATTGAATTCTTCATTAAAGGGTATACTGATGGTTCAATTCCTGATTACCAGGCATCAAGTTTAGCGATGGCCATCTTCTTTCAGGATATGAATGATGAAGAACGTGCTAACTTAACGATGGCCATGGTGGAAAGTGGTGACCAGATTGACTTAAGTGCCATCGAGGGTATTAAAGTAGATAAACACTCAACAGGTGGGGTGGGTGACACTACGACATTAGTACTCGGACCATTAGTAGCAGCGCTTGATATTCCGGTGGCGAAGATGAGTGGCCGCGGATTAGGGCATACAGGTGGAACGATTGATAAGTTAGAAGCGGTTGAAGGCTTCCATGTTGAGATTTCTGAAGAAGAGTTCGCACGCATCGTTAATGAAGATAAGTTAGCGGTCATTGGTCAGACAGGCAACTTAACACCAGCTGATAAGAAGTTATATGCATTACGTGACGTGACAGGAACGGTGAATTCTATTCCGTTAATTGCATCAAGTATTATGAGTAAGAAGATTGCAGCCGGTGCAGATGCCATCGTATTAGATGTGAAGACCGGTGCAGGTGCATTTATGAAGACAGACGAAGATGCAGAAATGCTTGCTCATGCGATGGTGAAGATCGGTAATAACGTCGGCCGTAATACGATGGCGATTATTTCTGATATGAGTCAGCCATTAGGCTATGCGATCGGGAATGCGTTAGAAGTACAGGAAGCCATTGACACATTACGCGGTGAAGGACCAGAGGACTTAACAGAATTAGTATTAACTTTAGGTAGTCAAATGGTGGTTCTCGCTGGTAAAGCTGATAATTTAGAAGCAGCACGTGAAAAGTTACAGGAAGTAATTCGAAACGGTAAAGCATTAGAGAAATTCAAGACATTTTTAAGCAATCAAGGTGGCGACCCATCAGTTGTTGATGATGTGACGAAATTACCGCAAGCAAAATATAAGATTGAAGTGCCTGCCAAACAAACAGGTGTCGTAAGTAAGATTGTCGCAGATGAAATCGGAGTAGCATCAATGCTGCTTGGCGCAGGTCGTGCAACGAAAGAAGATTCAATCGATCTAGCCGTTGGACTCATGTTACGTAAGAAAGTCGGCGATAAGGTTGAAGAAGGAGAATCGTTAGTCACAATCTATGCGAACCGTGAAAACGTCGATGATGTGATGAAAAAAATCTATGACAATATCGAAATCTCTGATCATGCCGAAGCACCGATATTAGTGCATAAGGTGATTACGGAGTAGAGCGTTGTGGTGAGCTGATGTGACTGATAAAAGTGATATATCAGACAAGAAACATTAGAATGCATGTAATAACGATCAAACAAGTCCGATAAACGTAATATATCGGACAAGAATCATTAGAATACATGCAATAATGAGCAAACAAGTCCGATAAACGTGATATATCGGACAAGAAACACCGAAATACATGTAATAACGAACAAACAAGTCCGATAAACGTAATATATTGGACAAGAAACATCGAAATACATGTAATAACGAACAAACAAGTCCGATAAACATGATATATTGGACAAGAAACACCGGAATGCATGTAATAACGATCAAACAAGTCCGATAAACGTAATATATCGGACAAGAAATATTAGAATGCATGTAATAATGAGCAAACAAGTCCGATAAATGTAATATATTGGACAAGAAACACCGGAATGCATGTAATAATGAGCAAACAAGTCCGATAAAAGTAATATATCGGACAAGAAACACCGGAATACATGTAATAACGAACAAACAAGTCCGATAAACGTAATATTTCGGACTTGTCACGTAAGTACCACACGCACCGCACCTATAACATCAACAATACATGTACCACCTAAAAGGAGAGATAACATGAAATTTAATAGAATTCACTTAATCGTTATGGATTCAGTGGGTATCGGTGAAGCACCGGATGCTGCTGACTTTGGTGATGTTGGCAGCCATACTTTAAAGCATACGTTAGAAGGGTTTGAAGGTAAGCTTCCTAACTTAGAACGTTTAGGGTTAGGTAATATTGCTGAACTTCCGGTGACGAATAAGGTAGAAGATCCTATTGGATATTACACAAAGCTATCTGAAGCGTCAGTTGGTAAGGATACAATGACAGGACACTGGGAAATCATGGGTCTAAATATCGACAAGCCGTTTAAGGTATATCCGGATGGTTTCCCTGATGACCTAGTACAAGCCATTGAAGAAATGACGGGTCGTAAAGTTGTAGCAAATAAACCGGCATCAGGTACAGCGATTATCGATGAATGGGGAGAACATCAGATGAAGACGGGCGACTTAATCGTCTATACTTCTGCTGACCCTGTGTTACAAATCGCTGCACATGAAGAGATTATTCCATTAGAAGAACTATATGAAATCTGTGAAAAAGTACGTGAATTCACAAAGGATCCAAAATACTTAATTGGTCGTATTATCGCACGTCCTTATGTGGGTGAACCTGGTAACTTCACACGAACATCTAATCGTCATGACTATGCGTTAAAGCCGTTCGGTCGTACAGTGATGAATGAATTGAAAGACGCGGGATTAGATGTCATTGCAATCGGTAAGATTAACGATATTTACGATGGCGAAGGTGTGACTGAAGCGATTCGTACGAAAGATAATATGGATGGTATGGATAAATTAATGCAGGTCATCCAGAAAGATTTCAAAGGGTTAAGCTTCTTAAACTTAGTCGACTTTGATGCGTTATACGGCCATCGTCGCGATAAAGCAGGTTATATGAATGCGATTAAAGCATTTGATGAGCGTCTAGGTGAAGTATTAGATCATCTACGTGAAGATGATTTACTGATTATTACCGCAGATCACGGGAATGACCCGACAATGCCTGGCACAGATCACACGCGTGAATATGTACCGTTACTTATGTATAGTAAAGCGACTGGTCACGGAGCGCTTAAAGGCAGTACGACTTTTGCGTCTATCGGTGCAACAATCGCTGATAACTTCGGTGTTAAATTACCGGCATTTGGTAACAGTTATTTAAACGAATTAAAATAAATAAAATGACTTAAAGCACTTATCTTAACCAAAAGATAAGTGCTTTTTGATGTGTAAGTTTTACTAAAATAATAAAAGATTTAAATAATTATTAAATTGGATTATGTTGTAAGAATACAACACATTTATCACCAAAGCTGTCTAGGAAAATCGACGTGTCACAAATTTGTCACAATTTATTGTTTAGTAAAATTACTATTTATTAATAATTTTTAATTTTATAAATAATGTATGTTTTTAACGTTATTTAAAATTACAAACTTTCTAATGTAAATTAGAATACTGTTAAATCAATCATTAATAAGACATTTCTTATTTAAAAATGTTTTGCTTAATTTTTAAAATTTTACATTGAATTATTTTAGATAAATTTTTTTTACATTTAATTAACATTAGTTGTCATTTTAGATAATAAAATTGTTTGTTTAAAATTACCTTGTACACTATAATTTTAATATATATTTTAAAAAATGTTTCTAAAAAAATATAAGACGACTGAAATATTGTTATTAATAAACAGGGGTGACATATGTCAAACAATAAAAAATTCAAACTTAGCGTGATTGATGAAAAGGTAAGATACAGGCTATATAAAGCCGGTAAACACTGGGTAAAGGCGAGCATTAAAGACTTAGAATTATTACGTTTAATGGGGCCGTCTTTCTTATCACGCTCTGTTGATACATCAACGATTGAAACAGAAATAGAGAAAAAGAGTAGCCATACATTACTTAAAGCCTCCACGCTGATAGGTGGCGCTGCAGGTATCAATATGCTAAATGATCAGCAGGCTTTTGCTGCATCTGATGCACCAGTGACGTCAGAACTATCATCTTATAGTGAGACGATTGCAAATCAGAAC
This sequence comes from Macrococcus equi, assembly GCF_047426745.1. GTDB lineage: Bacteria > Bacillota > Bacilli > Staphylococcales > Staphylococcaceae > Macrococcoides > Macrococcoides equi. The sequence goes on from NZ_CP179732.1 coordinate 1,162,571, forward strand.
TCAACGATTCTTTCAAATTCAACGGAAGCACCTGCGTCTGAATCTACGACAACTAGTGATAGCACGTCGCAGTCTGATTCCACAACAACTGCAGATAGTACGTCTGATGAACAAAGCTTATCAGCTTCTTTGTCGACGGAAAAATCAGAATCAGTAAGTGATTCTTTAAGTGTTGAGAAATCAGAGTCATTAAGTACATCTACGTCTATTTCTGAAAGTACTGCGAATAGTACTGGTAGTACGACTGATACAAGTACGTCATCAGAAGATAGTGTTACAAGTGATAGTACATTAACAAGTGATTCAGTATCTGACTTGTCAACAAGTGATTCAACTTCAAGTATTGTAGATAAGTCAGATAGCGCGTCTCAATCAACATCGGATAGCAGTATTTTCTTAACGAGTGAATCAAACGCTTTAACAAGTGATTCAATCTCATTATCATCAGATACATCAACATCGACTTCTGATAGTGCGTCAACGACAACGAGTGATTCTACAACTTCATCGACTACAATTTTAAAATCAATGATGCTTGATTTATCGACGGTACAAAGTTTAACGGCTGTAACGTCAGGTACAACAACGACTTACACTGGTTCTGGTATAGATGCCAATAACGGTAACATCCCGATTTATTATAAATTAGTCGTAACAAACATGGGGACATACGAACAATTTACGTATTCTATTACGTATGATAACCCGGCAACAACTACTGTTGAGAAACCAAATATTACACAAACGATTACGAACTCACCTGAAACAGGCGGTACGATGGTGACATTAGGTTCAGGTTACGGTGCCATAAGTGGCGTTCAAACGTACTTCACGGATTCAAATGGTACGAAATTATCAAGTCCGGTTCAGGCAAATATGACAGTATACAACCAAGGTAGCGGTAATTACACTTGGTCTAAACGTTTAATGTCTGGAACTCAAACGTCTCAAGGTTATTCTTTGGTGACAACTTGGACAGCACCGATTAATTCAACGACAGGTGACCTGTCTTATACATTCAATCCATATGTTACGCAGGATAATACAGCAACAGGACGTATCGATTACTTTACAGATACGATTACCGGTACAGACGCTGTCCAATCTCAGTCTTTAAGCACATCAAAAAGTACATCAGTAGCAAACTCGCAATCAACAAGTACATCAGTCGCGAACTCACAATCTACGTCAACGGTAAACTCACAATCAACAAGTACGTCGATTGCGAATTCACAATCGACAAGTACATCAATTAGAAATTCTCAAAGTGCTTCAGCAAGCACGTCAGTGGTGAACTCACAATCAACAAGTACATCGATTGCGAACTCACAAAGTGCGTCAACAGCAGCTTCTCAGTCAACAAGTACATCGATTGCAAATTCACAGTCGACAAGTACATCAATTGCGAATTCACAGTCAGCGAGTACGTCAGTAGCAACATCACAATCGACAAGTACATCAATAGCGAACTCTCAATCAACAAGTACATCGATTGCAAACTCACAGTCTGCAAGTACGTCAGTAGCGAATTCACAGTCGACAAGTACGTCATTAGCAAACTCGCAATCAACAAGTACATCAGTAGCAAACTCTCAATCGACAAGTACGTCTGTATCTAATTCACAATCAGCAAGTACATCAGTGGCGAACTCACAGTCGACGAGTACATCGGTAGCCGACTCACAATCAACAAGCACATCAGTAGCGAACTCACAATCTGCAAGTGCTTCATTAAGTACAGCTGAATCAGCGTCAACTTCAACAAGTTTATCTGATTCAACGTCAACAAGCGTTGCAAATAGTACATCAATTTCGAATTCAACTTCTGTAAGTATAGCGAATTCACAATCAACAAGTACGTCAACGTCAGCTGTTGATAGTGCATCTGTTGCGTCATCAATCAGTACATCGACATCATTATCAGATAGCACATCAACATCTCTATCAAATAGTAATAGTACGTCTAATAGTATAGTGACAAGTACTTCTGTATCTGATAGTACGAGCGCATCAACGTCAGTAAGCACGTCACAATCTGTGTCTGATAGTAATTCAACATCAACATCAGTATCAACGAGTACATCACTATCAGCGAGCGACTCAGTAAGTACGTCAGGCTCAATCTCGACAAGTACATCTTTATCAGCGAGTGATTCTGTAAGCACTTCGAACTCAGTGTCAACAAGTGATTCATTATCAGCAAGTGATTCTGTAAGTACGTCAAACTCAGTATCGACAAGCACATCTTTATCAACTTCAGACTCAAACAGTGCGTCAGACTCAGTCTCAATAAGTGACTCACTATCAACATCTGATTCAATTAGTACATCAAACTCAGTATTAACAAGCGATTCATTATCAACATCTGATGAAATCAGTACGTCAGACTCAGTCTCAACAAGTGACTCACAATCAGTGTCTGTATCTGCAAGTACGTCAGATTCAGTCTCGACAAGTGACTCACTATCAACGTCTGATTCAATCAGTACGTCAGACTCAGTCTCAACAAGTGACTCACAATCAGTGTCTGTATCTGCAAGTACGTCAGATTCAGTCTCGACAAGTGATTCATTATCAACGTCTGATTCAGTGAGTACGTCAGATTCAGTCTCGACAAGTGATTCATTATCAACATCAGTAGTAGCCAGTACATCAGAATCAACTTCAATCAGTGACTCTATTTCTATCAGTGATTCTGCATCATTGTCAAATAGTGATTCAGTAAGCTCATCTCTAACTGCATCGACGTCTGAAAGTACATCAATCAGTGATTCAACGAGCACATCATTTAGTGACTCAGTGTCAGTAAGTGAATCGAATCGTGGATCAACAAGCTTAACTGCAAGTGAATCAGATTCTTTAAGTACATCAACTTCAGTAAGTAATTCAGCAAGTGAATCAAATAGTGCGATTGTAAGTGAGTCAATCTCTGCAAGTGAAGCGGCAAGCACGTCAGATTCAACGTCAATTAGTTTGTCATTATCAACGTCAGTGTCAGCAAGCGAAGTGCAAAGTACTTCAATCAGCGATTCTACGTCACTTAGCACATCAGTAAGTGATTCAGAAAGCACGTCTTATAGTGGTTCAACGTCAACAAGTATTTCGGTGAGTGACTCTGAGAGCGTATCAAATAATGAATCTACATCAGTATCGACATCAGCAAGCGACTCATTAAGCACATCAAACAGTGAATCAACATCCGTATCAACATTAACAAGTGACTCCTTAAGTACGTCGGTAAGTGACTCAACATCAATTAGCGTGTCAGTAAGTGATTCACAAAGTGTGTCGAATAGCGATTCTACGTCACTTAGTACATCAACTAGTGATTCATTAAGTACTTCAAATAGCGATTCAACATCGAACAGTGAGTCAGTAAGCGATTCACAAAGTGTATCAACAAGTGACTCGACGTCAGTATCGACATCAACAAGTGATTCAGACAGCTTGTCAGTGAGTGACTCGACGTCAATTTCAACTTCAACAAGTGATTCACAAAGTGTATCAACAAGTACGTCAACGTCAATATCAACATCAAATAGTGACTCAGAAAGCACGTCTGTAAGTGATTCTACGTCACAAAGTCTATCAACAAGTGACTCACAAAGCACATCAGTAAGCGATTCAACATCAATCAGCTTATCCATCAGTGATTCACAAAGTGTATCAACTAGTGGATCACAATCAGTGAGCACATCAAACAGTGATTCAGCATCAACATCAGACAGCACATCAGTTTCAGAGAGTTTATCTGGCAGCGTGTCTACAAGTGTGTCACAAAGTGATTCAGATTCAACAAGTGTGTCAAATAGCACGTCTCTGTCAGTTTCAGATAGCACGTCAATCTCTGTAAGCACGTCAGACAGTACGTCAAATAGTGTTTCTCAATCCGTATCAACATCAACAAGTGACTCATTAAGTACGTCAGATTCATCGGCGATTTCATTAAGTCAGTCAACGAGTACATCAGTGAGTGATTCAAATAGTACATCGGATTCTCAAAGTACATCGAACTCATTATCTGTAAGGAATTCAGATAGCACATCGGTATCGACAAGTGATTCTTTAAGTAATTCAGATAGCACATCAATCAGTACATCAGTAAGTGATTCAGGTTCAGTTAGCACTTCTAACAGTACATCAGTCAGTGACTCAGAATCAGTATCAACATCAACAAGTAATTCAACGAGCACTTCATTAAGTGACTCAGTTTCAGGTAGCTTATCTGTAAGTAATTCAGATAGCACGTCAGTAAGTGATTCAACATCAGTATCAACATCAACAAGTGTGTCTGATAGCACGTCAACAAGTATTTCACTAAGCGACTCGCAATCAGTAAGTACTTCTATCAGTACTTCAGATAGTGTTTCTATAAGTGATTCACAATCATTAAGTGTATCTGCAAGTACGTCGGAAAGTATCTCGGTGAGTGATTCAACATCGATCAGTAATTCAGGTAGTACATCAGACAGTATCTCGATTAGTGATTCAATCTCGGTAAGTAACTCAGGCAGTACTTCAGACAGTATCTCAATTAGTGATTCAGTATCTGGTAGTGCATCGAGTTCATTAAGTGAAGCGGAAAGTGCATCACTGAGTGTATCAACGAGTGATTCATTAAGTAATTCGAATTCATTATCAACAAGTATCGCTGCAAGCACATCAATCAGTGACTCTACTTCAACAAGTATCTCTGGTAGTGTGTCGGTGAGTGATTCAACAAGTACATCAATCAGTACTTCAACATCTAATAGTGATGCAGCGAGTACAAGTGACTCAGTGAGTAATTCAGATAGTACATCGACATCAGTGAGCGAATCAACGTCAGAAAGTACATCAATCAGTGATTCAGCATCAATCAGTGAATCAAACTCAACAAGTGACTCGGTAAGTATTTCAGATAGTACGTCGACATCAGTGAGCGCATCAACATCACTTAGCACGTCAAACAGTGATTCAACGTCTAATAGTGATTCAGCAAGTACAAGTGACTCGGTAAGTATTTCAGATAGTACGTCGACATCAGTGAGCGCATCAACGTCAGAAAGTACATCAATCAGTGATTCAGCATCAATTAGTGAATCAAACTCAACAAGTGACTCATTAAGTATTTCAGATAGTACGTCGACATCAGTGAGTACATCAACATCACTTAGTACATCGAACAGTGATTCAACATCAATCAGTGAATCAAACTCAACAAGTGACTCAGTAAGTATTTCAGACAGTACATCGACATCAGTGAGTACATCAACATCACTTAGCACATCGAACAGTGATTCAATGTCATTGAGCGATTCGACAAGTACAAGTGACGCAGTAAGTATTTCAGATAGTACGTCGACATCAGTAAGTGCATCAACGTCATTTAGTACGTCTATCAGTGATTCAACATCAATCAGTGATTCAACAAGTACGTCAATTTCATTAAGTAACTCTGATAGTAAGTCCGTTTCTGTATCAACAAGTGATTCAGAAAGTGTGTCTAATAGTGACTCAACATCAATCAGTGATTCAGGCAGCATTTCATTTTCAACAAGTTACTCAGAAAGCACTTCTGTAAGTAATTCAGAAAGTATTTCAACATCAACATCAAATTCGATTAACGGATCAACAAGCATCAATGAAAGTGATTCAATATCGATTAGTACATCACTAAGTAATTCAGACAGTCAGTCAATCAGTAATTCAATCATCGTGAGTGATTCATTAAGTACATCAACTTATACATCAACACAAGTTTCTGAATCAAATAGTACATCACTAAGTAATTCAGATAGCTTATCTGTTGCTGATTCAACATCAATCAGTACATCACTTAGCAATTCAGGCAGCACATCGACAAGTGATTCAGATTCAATCAGTACATCATTAAGCGAATCAGATAGCACGTCAGTTGCAACGTCGACATCAGTGAGCACATCAATCAGTGACTCAGACAGCACATCGACAAGTGATTCAGATTCAATCAGTACATCATTAAGTGAATCAGACAGCACGTCAATCGTGAATTCAACATCAGTAAGTACGTCAATCAGTAATTCAGGCAGCACATCGACAAGTGATTCAGATTCAATCAGTACATCACTAAGTGAATCAGATAGCACGTCAATCGTGAATTCAACATCAGTAAGTACGTCAATCAGTAATTCAGGCAGCACATCGACAAGTGATTCAGACTCAACAAGTACGTCATTAAGCGAATCAGATAGCACGTCAATCGTGAATTCAACATCAGTAAGTACATCGAACAGTGATTCAACAAGTACATCGACAAGTGATTCAAATTCAAACAGTATGTCATTAAGCGAATCAGATAGTGTGTCAGTTGCAGCTTCAACATCAGTGAGTACATCTTTAAGTAATTCAACAAGTACATCGACAAGTGACTCAGATTCAACAAGTGTGTCTACAAGCGAATCAGATAGCGCTTCAGTTGCAGCTTCAACATCAGTGAGTACGTCTCTAAGTGATTCAAATAGCACATCAATCAGTGATTCAGACTCAACAAGTATTTCACTAAGTACATCAATCAGTGGCTCAAACAGTATGTCTACAAGTGACTCAGATTCATTAAGTACATCAACAAGTATCTCTGATAGTTACTCAACAAGATTATCGACAAGTATCTCAGACTCAAATAGTACATCGATTAGTGATTCAACGAGTGTGTCAACAAGTGACTCAGCTTCAACAAGCATTTCACTAAGTGCATCTGATAGTGCATCGATCAGTGATTCAAATTCAACAAGCACGTCACTAAGTAACTCAGATAGTGCATCGATCAGTGACTCAGATTCAACTAGCATTTCACTAAGTACATCTGATAGTGCTTCAATCAGTGATTCAGATTCAACAAGTACGTCACTGAGCAATTCAACAAGTGTGTCAACGAGTGACTCAGATTCAGCAAGCGCGTCATTGAGCAATTCAACAAGTGTGTCAACAAGTGACTCAGATTCAATCAGCACGTCACTAAGCCAGTCAACTAGCACATCGACAAGTGACTCAGATTCAGCAAGCACGTCGTTAAGCAATTCAACAAGTACTTCTACAAGCGACTCAGGTTCAAGCAGCACGTCACTAAGTCAGTCAACAAGTACGTCGACAAGTGACTCGGATTCTATAAGTACATCACTAAGTAATTCAGATAGCACATCGATCAGTACTTCAGATTCAACAAGTACTTCATTGAGTGATTCGACGAGTGTATCTGTAAGCGACTCAACATCAATGAGCACATCAACAAGTACGTCGCTAAGTACATCAGACAGTGCATCAACAAGCGTGTCTACAAGTGATTCGGTTTCAACAAGTATTTCATTAAGTCAGTCAATCAGCACATCAACGAGCGACTCAGATAGCACATCAATTAGTAATTCAGAATCAATGAGCACATCAAACAGCACATCAACAAGTATTTCAAATAGTGATTCAACATCGAACAGTGTATCTTTAAGTGAATCAACAAGTAGTTCAAATAGTGCATCTACATCAACGAGTACATCACTAAGTGACTCAAGCTCAATAAGTAATTCAGACAGTACATCAACGAGCATTTCATTAAGTGACTCAGATTCAACAAGTAATTCAAACAGTACATCGACAAGTACATCATTGAGTGACTCAGATTCAACAAGTACATCGTTAAGCGGTTCGACAAGTACGTCACAAAGTAACTCAGACTCAGTAAGTACATCAGATAGCACATCAACAAGTGTGTCTGTAAGTGATTCAACATCTATCAGTAATTCAGATAGTCAATCAATCAGCACATCATTAAGTACTTCAACATCAACAAGTACTTCAAACAGTGCATCAACAAGTGCATCTCTAAGTGAGTCTAATTCAACAAGTACATCGGATAGCACATCAACAAGTGTGTCACTAAGTGAATCGAATTCATTAAGTACATCAACAAGTGATTCAGTAAGTCTATCAACGAGCTTATCAACATCAATGAGTACGTCAGACAGCAGCTCAATCAGTACATCAACAAGCAATTCAAATTCATTAAGCACATCAGACAGTACGTCGGTAAGTGAATCTACAAGTAATTCGAATTCACTAAGTACTTCAGATAGTACTTCGATCAGTACATCATTGAGTACATCATTATCACTGAGTACATCAGACAGTACATCGACAAGCACGTCAGTGAGCACGTCGTTATCATTAAGCAATTCAGATAGTACGTCAGTGAGCACATCGACAAGTCAATCAACGTCATTAAGCCTGTCAGACAGTACATCGTTAAGTGACTCAACAAGTATCTCGTTATCATTAAGTAACTCGATCAGTACTTCAAATAGTACATCAACGAGCTTACCGCCAAGTGAATCAACATCAGCGAGCACGTCACTTAGTGACTCAACAAGTACATCAGTGAGTGACTCAAACTCATTAAGTACGGTGTACAGTGACTCAACAAGTACGTCTGTAAGCAATTCGAGATCATTAAGTACGTCATATAGTGCATCAACAAGCACTGCAATCAGTACATCGACATCATTAAGCAATTCTTACAGCACATCGACAAGTACATCGATTAGTGATTCACTATCAGCACAAAATATCAATAGTGCATCAACAAGTACATCAGTAAGTGATTCAACATCAATCAGTAACTCGAATAGTACGTCATTAAGTACTTCGATCAGTGACTCAAGCTCATTAAGCAATAATACGAGCACATCTATCAGTACATCTGTAAGTGATTCGGTATCGATAAGTAATTCAGTAAGTGCTGTAACAAGTACGTCGTTAAGTGACTCAATCTCTATGAGTAACTCATTAAGTGCGATAGATAGTACATCTATAAGTGATTCGGTATCAATGAGTAATTCGGTAAGTGCTGCAACAAGTACATCGATTAGTGATTCTACATCACTTAGCAACTCGACTAGAGAATCAACAAGCACATCAGTGAGTGACTCAACATCTATGAGTAACTCGGTGAGAGATGCAGCGAGCACATCAATTAGTAATTCAACGTCAGTAAGTAACTCAACAAGGGAATCAACAAGTACATCAATGAGTACATCGAACAGTGATTCGACAAGTTCATCATTAAGCGACTCAACATCAATGAGTACATCAATCAGTGGTTCAACAAGCACTTCACTAAGCGACTCAACATCAGTGAGTACATCGAACAGTGGTTCAACAAGTACATCATTAAGTGATTCAACGTCAATGAGTACATCAAACAGTGGTTCTACAAGTACATCACTAAATGATTCAACATCAGTTAGTACATCAGCAAGTACATTAACAAGTACATCGTTAAGTGATTCAACATCAATTAGTACATCAGCAAGTACATTAACAAGTACATCACTAAGCGATTCAACGTCATTAAGCACGTCAATCAGTGGCTCAACAAGTACATCTATAAGTGATTCGACATCAGTTAGTACATCAGCAAGTACATTAACAAGTACATCGTTAAGTGACTCAACATCATTGAGCACGTCAATCAGCACATCAACAAGCACATCACTAAGTGATTCAACGTCATTAAGCACGTCAATCAGCGGCTCAACAAGTACATCGTTAAGTGACTCAACATCATTGAACACGTCAATCAGCACATCAACAAGCACATCACTAAGCGATTCAACGTCATTAAGCACGTCAATTAGTGGCTCAACAAGTACATCATTAAGTGATTCAACATCAATTAGTAACTCATTGAGTACATCGACAAGTACGTCGTCAAGTGATTCATTATCAATCAGTAACTCATTGAGTACATCGACAAGTACGTCGTTAAGTGACTCAACATCAATCAGTAGCTCATTAAGCACATCAACAAGCACGTCGACAAGTGACTTAACATCATTAAGTAATTCAGCTAGCGTATCTACAAGCACATCACTAAGTACTTCAACATCATTGAGTAACTCAGCAAGTAGTTCGTTAAGTGTATCTGATAGCACGTTAACATCACTAAGCAATTCAGCAAGTGATTCAACGAGTACATCAGTTAGTACATCAACGTCATTAAGTAACACAGTAAGTACATCGATCAGTGCATCGACGTCATTAAGCAATATTACTAGTACATCAACAAGCGATAAGGTATCACTTAGCAACTCAGCAAGTATTTCGACGAGCACATCAGCAAGTGCACTTACATCATTAAGTAACTCGGCAAGTACATCTGTTAGTAGTTCAACTAGTGATTCATTATCAGCAAGTACTTCAGTAAGCAATTCATTAAGTACGTCGGCAAGTGCATTAACATCTCTAAGTACGTCGGCAAGTGCATTAACATCTCTAAGTAATTCGGCTAGTGATTCAACATCATTAAGCAACTCATTATCAATGAGTGGATCAACATCAACAAATGCATCAACAAGTGCATCAGTAAGTGCTTCAAGCAGCACATCAACAAGCGTTTCAAATAGTGCGTCGACAAGCACATCAATATCATTAAGTAACTCATTATCAACGAGTAACTCAGTGAGTGGTTCAGCATCGACGAGCGCATCGAACAGTACTTCAACAAGTGCTTCAAATAGCGCATCAACAAGTACATCATTAAGTAACTCATTATCAATGAGTAACTCAGTGAGTGGATCAACATCAGCAAGTGCATCGAACAGTACTTTAGCAAGTGCTTCAAATAGTGCGTCAACAAGCACATCGGTAAGCACATCAACATCATTAAGTAACTCATTATCAATGAGTAACTCAGTGAGTGGTTCAGCATCGACGAGCGCATCGAACAGTACTTCAATAAGTGCTTCAAATAGCGTATCAACAAGTACATCGTTGAGTACATCAACATCATTAAGTAACTCATTATCAATGAGCAACTCAGTGAGTGGTTCAGCATCGACGAGCGCGTCGAATAGTGCTTCAATAAGTGTTTCAACAAGTGCTTCAAATAGCGTATCAACAAGTACATCGTTGAGTACATCAACATCATTAAGCAACTCATCATCAATGAGTAACTCAGTGAGTGGATCAGCATCGACGAGCGCATCGAACAGTACTTCAACAAGTGCTTCAAATAGTGCGTCAACAAGTACATCGTTAAGCACTTCAACATCATTAAGTAACTCATTATCAATGAGTAACTCAGTGAGTGGATCAACATCAGCAAGTGCATCGAACAGTACTTTAACAAGTGCTTCAAATAGTGCGTCAACAAGTACATCGTTAAGCACGTCAACATCATTAAGTAACTCAGTGAGTACATCAACATCATTAAGCACATCGACTTCATTGTCGTTAAGCAATTCAACGTCAATGAGCAACTCAATGGTTGACGATGAGCAGCCGATGGAGGGTGTGTTACCGATTTCGATTATTGATGATGAGCAGCCTATGGAAGGTGTATTACCAATCTCAATCATTGATGATGCGCCTGACGAGGGTGTACTTCCAGCATCGATTACTGATGATGCGCCTGGCGAGGGTGTACTTCCAGTATCGATTACTGATGATGCGCCTGGTGAGGGTGTGTTACTTGCATCAGTGACGGATTCTAATCCATCTGAAGGCGTGTTACCGACACATACAAATAGTGAAAGCGGTAATAGTCACGGAGGATCTGATAATGTTCTTCCTGACACAGGTGAGAAACAATCTCTAATCCCTGCAGCGCTTGCTTTCTTAACGGGTATTGGTTTACTTAAAAAGAAAAAAGATAAAGAGCCTAAAGACAGCAAATAATTGAATACTTGGTGCATAGCACAAACACACACGTGTTTGTGCTATGATGCTATAAAACATTAACAAAAAATGAGGTATTTTGTGGAACGTTTAAACAATAAATCATTCTTTATTCAGCATTTAAATCTCTATAGAAATATTTTATTTACTTGCGTGATTTTATTTATTTATATACTTGGAAGTAACATCCCGCTCATCCCGGCAAACGCGGTCAACGAGACGGATCACTTTTATCAAATTGCTGCTGCCAACATGGGTGGAGACGTGACTTTTATTAATTTATTTTCTCTTGGTCTGGGGCCATGGCTTACTGGTATGCTCTTCATCAGTCTTTACTATTACAAAAAGTCCGATGAATCTGTTAAGCGTACAAAGCGCGAGCGTCAGCGTACAGAGAAGTTATTGATGCTTATCATCAGCATCTTCCAGGCGTTAATGATTGCCTACACAATGCTTCCTCATGATGACCGTGCACTGGGGAAAATTGCACTCATCATGTTAGTACTTGTAGCGGGTAGCTTTATGCTGGTCTGGCTGGCTGACCAAAATTCCTTATACGGGATTGCGGGTCCGATGCCGATTGTAGCACTGAGTGTAGTGAAGTCTATTTTTAGACAGGGGCTAGTGAGAGATCACTTCGGGACTTTCGTCATCGTTATCATCGCGGTGATTACATTAATCATTATCGTGTCGATTATTTTCATGGAGCTTTCGGTTTTAAGGATGCCGTATATCGATATGCTCAGCGTCACAAAACAATATGTGACACCTGAATTAACCTGGAAACTGAATCCTTCAAGTAGTTTATCGATTATGTTAAGTGTGTCAATTTTCTTATTGTGTAAACATATTTTTGATTTTCTGATTCATTTTCTAAAGATTCATGCACTGCGTAAGGTTGATATTTTCACGTTTGCCAATGTTTACGGCATTATCGTATTTATGTTGATTTTATTTGTACTGAGCTATAATTTAAGTATGCTCATGTTGAATCCGCAACGTAAGGCGAAGGAATTCAGAAAGAACGGTAACTATTTCCCGCATATTGAGCCAGGGCAGCCGACTGCAGATTTTCTGAAGACGAAGGCGCGTCATGTGTCATTTATTGGTGCGGTATTCGTTGTGATGTGTATCGGTATACCGTTATTACTGACATTATTATTGCCTGATTTATATAAAGAGATTTATTTAGCTATTCAAGTAATTATTTTAATCTTTATAGGTTTTAATATTAAGGAAACTATTAATACGTATTTATATTTTGATCAATACAAGTCTTTTTTAAAGCGCTATTGGTAAGGAGTCGTTATGAAATATTTTATTCCAGCATGGTACAGTTCTGATAAATGGTGGCGTGATTTTACGGTACCTCAATATGATAGACGACAGGTTTCTGATTTCGACGATATGATGAGTTTCATGCATATGTATGAGACGAATGATAAAGCGTTTCAAACACTGATATTAAACTATCAGCCGGATTTACGTTGTTTCCTGCACCGTCATCATTTACTTGAAATGGATTACTGGTCAGTCTTTGACACTATTCAAGGCTTTTCAGGAACTGTGCCACGTGCATTAAGCTTCAAGCAGTTAAGTTTTCCGCGTGGCACTGAATTTATCTATACTTCTCACGGCATCCAGGGCTTTACAGATACCGGGAGTTATAAGGTGTATTACAATCAGGAAGGTTATTTAATCTGGGTTGAAGTCTATACTGGTGAAGTGCTTGAAAAACGTTATGTGTTTGATGATCGCGGGTTTTTATCTTCCGTTCGTGTGTACAAAGGTGATAAATTGCAATGCGTTAAGTTCATGAGTGCCCAGGGTGATGTTGTGATGACCGAATACGTAGATGATGGTCTTGTTGAAATTATGCCGGATTATTACTCTCGCTTTAAAGCACAGCGTTACTCAAATATGGGAGAAGTGATCTACGAGTATTTAAAGAAGTATACAGAGGATATACAAGCGCACTTCATCGTAGCGGCAAGTGAGCATCACGCGGAACTTGCCAACATTATTACAAAAGAGAGGCTTACGTATTCATTCTTCACGCGTCGAAACACTGTAGATGAAGTTAATCATTTAAATTTAGGGCAGGCTGCGCGTCTGCTAATTGATACGTCAGCGAACTATGATCGCCTAAAGGGTAGCGTAACGAGCAAAACACTTAAGATTACGCCGTTTGATACTTCTTTATCACCGACAAAGAGTAGTGAGATGTATTTTAACTATATCGGTATTATCGTCGATAATTTATCGGATGCTGAATTGGTTACTTTAATGGATACGATGTACCACTATTTAAAGAACACAAGACAAATTAAAGTGATGCTTATTTCAAGACAGCATTATTTCAGACAGACGGTACTTAGAGATAAAATGCATGAAATCAACCAGGTATTTATTGAGCAGGAGAAGAACTTTGAAGATTTACTTCAGGAGAAGATTGATGAAAAAGCAATGATTAAGCTCATTGAAGTCCCTTTTGAACAGGAGTTATTAAAGGTTGTCCATGGCTTGCGTATCATCGTAGATTTAAGTACAACACCTGATTTGTACTTACAGATTGCAAGTATTAGTGCGGGTATCCCGCAAATTAATAAAGTCGCAACGGATTATGTGGATGTGGGTAATAACGGCTTATTGATTGATACGATACAGGACTTACCTGGCGCACTCGATCACTTCTTAAAGACATTAAAGCACTGGAATAAGGCATTTACTTATTCTATTGAACTTTCAAACAAATATAGTTCTGCTCAGATTGTCGATAGGATCAATGCTTTTATAGAAGGAGACGCCAATGAAAGGGAAATTTAATGTATTACAGATTGGAACACATAACGATAGTTCAAACTTTGATTATGATGCACGTATCAAATGGTATTTTATCGATGTTTCTATGTTGGTGCATGATATGACAGAACAGGTTAATTTATATTTAAAGGACGTTAAGGCGTTTGATTTAGTTTTGGTAGAAACGGAGATGTCTGAGGCTTTAGAAGAGCTCCTACTGAAAGTAATGACACCGTACAACACCATTGTGGATCATCGATTCTGGCACACTTGCTATACTTTAGCGCCTTATAAGCACTTTATCGTTAAGCCTTTAGCATATCGCAATAATGATGAACGTCTGGATCAACTGAAAACGATTGCTTTTAGTGGTCAGTACGGTGATAAGATGATACCGGCGCGTGCTGTCGTGAATCCATTGTACGAGGGTAATGTCAGTTACTTCGGTAATAAGTATGTCGTACTGGAAGACGGTATGCGTGATGACTTTGAACAACTGCTGACGTGGAAGTTCAACGTGTATTACGAGAAGCAGAAACTGATTACTTTATGGCTAGAATATATCGCACAAGGCGATATTACTTTAAAGATGAAACTTAGAGTGATGGACCGCAATACAAATGAAATCCTTGAAACTTTTGAAGTAGAGGGTGAGGATTTACTGAATCCAGTAGAGATTGCCCGTAGAGATCAGGATGCTAATGTAACCGTCTCTTTGTTTGCGAAAGGGTGCGGTACACTAAAAGTTGGGGCACTACACCGTCGCTGGTCCCGTCACAACTTTGGTGAATTTATTATGGGTGGCAAGCGCTTTAGTGACAATCAGCGTGATGAGTTCATTTATTACTTCGATCCTGGTGATATGAAGCCACCGCTTAATGTTTATTTTAGTGGATACCGTACAGCAGAAGGCTTTGAAGGTTATTTTATGATGAAGAAGATGGGTGCACCATTTCTGTTGATCGGCGACCCTCGTATTGAAGGTGGAGCTTTCTACTTAGGCAGTGAGGCATACGAGCAGGGAATAACAGATGTTATTCGTGAATCACTTGAAACATTAGGTTTCGCACCTGACGAACTCATCTTATCAGGATTATCGATGGGTTCATTTGGCGCACTTTATTACGGTGCTAAGTTATTACCGTCAGCTGTCATTGTCGGTAAGCCGCTCGTGAGTATCGGTACAGTTGCTGAAAATATCCGTCTACTGCGACCGGAAGAATTTGGTACGTCACTAGACGTATTATTGACTAATACCGGGGATATTGATTGTCAGGCGATTGATACACTGAACGCGAAGTTCTGGAATATCTTTGAGACGGTTGATATTTCTAAGATTACGTTTGGTATTTCTTATATGCAGGACGATGACTATGATTTATATGCTTATGATCAGTTACTGGATGTACTGAGTAAGCGTCATGCAAAAGTGATGGGGAGAGGTATCCCTGGTCGACATAATGATGACTCACTAACGATTGCGAACTGGTTTTTAAACTTTTACGCAATGATACTCAGTACAAAGTTTGGGAGAGATGCATAATGAAACGTCGTATCGATATATATTTTAATGGCGTCAATGATTCAACATATATGTATGGTGCACGGTTAAATTTTGAAGGACGAACAGTACTTTATCATAATCCGTTAATCCCGGCAGGTACGGTAATCCATCGCTTTCAGATGATTACAGATTATGATAGGGAACGCATCACGCCGGATTTACCGATGCTTGAGCGTAATAAGCGTTATGTTATCAAGTTTGATTTTACGGTGACGCCCGCTCGTGCTGTTTATTTTAAACTGAACTTTTTTAAACGTGATGGCAGTCTGCTCAAGACGGATACGATTATGAACGATGAACACCGCTTCATCTATCCGCTGCTTGCCCATGACTATAATATTGAAATCATGAGTGCATCACCGGACACTTTGATTTTCAGGAAAATGAGTATCTTACAGGATGAAGTGGATTTGCATGATATGATATCACCGTGTATGCATCCATCGAGTAGCACTATCGATATCTTCATTCTGCAGGAACCGACACATTTCTTTTACCAGATTGACCTTGAGGATGTGGTGCATTTAGAAAATGTATATATCGTTCGGGATTTCAGTAATATTGATGCAATAAACGCACGTATTGCAGCCTCATCCTGCGCTGTCGTCGTAAGTTATGGGCACCTGACACATCAATTAGCATCAAAAATTAATAGTGATGCATGGATTGCACTGAAATCAAATGAAGATCCGGCGATTGCTTCTATACGCAATCATGCCTACTTGCTAAAGCAGCTGACACTTAAACAGGTGTACAGTGAGGTGAATTATGAATAGCATTGATAAAGCGATTAACTCATATCGCTTGAGACAAGTCCATAAAGTATTACAGGAAATTAATCATAAACGAGATTATTATGCGCGTATGTCAGATGAAGCATTAAAACAACAAACTGAAATTCTGAAAACGCGTTTAGCCAAAGAAACGTTATCTGATATCTTACCGGATGCCTATGCGGTGATCCGTGAAGCAAGCCAGCGTGTCTTAGGAATGTTCCCTAAGGATGTGCAGGTCATGGGCGCAATTGTGATGCATGAAGGTAATATTGCAGAAATGCAGACAGGTGAAGGAAAGACGTTAACAGCGACATTACCGCTTTATTTAAATGCATTAAGCGGTGAGCGCGCATACTTAGTCACAACTAACGATTATCTGGCGCGTCGTGACTATGAAGAGATGAAACCACTTTATGAATGGCTCGGTTTAAGGACGTCACTTGCCTTTGTAGATATTCCGGGCTATGAGTATGTAAAGGGAGAGAAGAAAGCACTATATGATGCAGATATTATCTATACGACAAATGGTCGTTTAGGCTTTGATTATTTAATTGATAATCTGGCAGATAGTAAGTCTTCAAAATATATGCCGAGACTCAGCTACTGTATCATCGATGAAATTGATTCTATTATACTGGATGCAGCACAAACTCCACTGGTTATCTCAGGGGCACCGCGTGTACAATCGAATCTTTTCGGTATCGTTAAAGCTTTTATTGATACATTACAAGCAGATGTTCACTTTAAGATTGATAAGAAATCATCACTTATCTGGTTGACGCGTATTGGTGCACATCAGGCTGAACGTTATTTTAATGTAGAATCATTATATAATCCTGCTTATAAGACACTTGTGCGTAATATTAATCTGGCGCTACGTGCTGAGTATTTATTTGATGAAAATATTGATTATTACGTGAATGAAGGTGAAGTCGTACTGATTGATCGTATTACCGGTCGACTGCTGCCAGGGACGAAACTTCAGTCAGGACTGCATCAGGCGCTTGAAGCAAAAGAAGGTCTTGAGTTGTCGCGTGATATGAGTGTGATGGCGACGATTACCTTTCAGAATCTCTTTAAAGCATTCGATCGTTTTTCAGGTATGACAGCAACCGGTAAGCCCGGGGAAAAGGAATTCTTTGAACTTTATGGTAAGGTCGTGATTCAGATACCAACAGATAAACCGGTCGTAAGACAAGATTTAGAGGATAAAGTGTATGTGCATAAAGCTGATAAATTCCAGGCGATCTTAGAACATGTTGTCGCACTTCACAAACAGGAGCGACCGATTCTGCTCATCACCCGCACAGCAGAAGATGCAGAGTATTTCTCTGATACGTTGCATCACTTAAAGATAACAAATAACCTGCTTATCGCACAAAATGTTGCGAAAGAAGCAATGATGATTGCTGAAGCAGGACAGTTGTCAGCTGTTACTGTCGCAACAAGTATGGCAGGGCGCGGAACAGATATCCGTTTATCAAAAGAGAGTTATGCACGTGGCGGACTCGCTGTTGTGATTTGTGAGCATATGGAAAATAGTCGTATCGATAAGCAGTTACGTGGTCGTTCAGGACGCCAGGGTGATCCTGGGACATCTCAAATATTCATTTCACTTGAAGATTATGTTGTTGAACGCTGGAGTGAAGATAGATTACTAGAGCATCATGCACAAGGGAAAATTCAGCAGGAGATGCTGGACGATAGTCGTCTGCTGCACCGCAAGATTCATACCATCGTATCTAAAGCACAAACGATATCAGAAGAATTCGGTGTTGTAGCAAGGCAGCTATCGAATGAATTTGAGAAGAGTATCAGCATCCAGCGTGATATTATATATCTTGAGCGTAATAAAGTGCTGGAACTGAGTGATACCAATCCGTTTGAGCTTGAAGTTTTAGCACGAGACGTATTTACAGCATATGTTGAAACGCACAGATTATCAGAACGTGAATTATTGAATTATATTTATAAGCATGTGAGTTTTCAGTTTAATCATCAGTTACCTGATGGTGTAGTAGAGAACAAGGAGCGCACTGTAGACTTCTTATTACAGCTGTTTAATGAACAACTCAAGTATAACCAGGATAAAGTTGGTTATCAGGGGATGTATGAGGAATTCTTACAAAAAGCCATGCTTAAAGCGATTGACTTATCATGGATTAAACAGGTCGATAACCTGCAGCAGATTAAAGCAAATATCGGCAACAAGCAAAATGGTGAGCGTAATATCATCTTTGAATATCACCGTATGGCTCTCAGTTCATTTGAAGAAATGACAGGCCATATAAAAACACAGATGGTACGTAATTTATGTATGAGTATCGTTACTTTTGACAAAAAGGGGAATATGCTGGTGCATTTTCCGTAAAGGGGTAATCACGTGTTATATAATATAAACTTTGGTATTGGCTGGGCAAGTAGTGGTGTTGAATATGCACAAAGCTATCGCGCACAAATGATACGCGCACTTAATATTCCTCAGAAATATGTCTTTCTGGATTTTATTTCTGCTGAAAATATTCAGACGTTAACCCATCATCTGGGATATAAAGATGATGAGATTATTTGGCTGTATCAATACTTTACAGATATTAAGATTGCACCGACAACATATACTGTAGAAGACGTGAAGCAATCTATAGAGGTGCCGGTTGAGCGTGTAGAAGAGCAGGATAAAATCGTACGTCTTTATTTTGGTAATCAATTTGCGACCTGCTATTTAAAGGATAAGGGAGCGCCGTATGTCGATCGTGTGGAATTTGTGGACAATGGAAATTTAATACGAAAAGACTATTTTTCATATACACGTATTTACTCGGAATACTTTGTTCCGGTAAATAGTACGGCGACCATCTACATGCGTCAGTTCTACAATGAAGATGGTTCGGTTGCATATAATGAGTACATTAAAAATAATACTTCTGTCTTCAAGATTAATGGCCAGACGCTTTTTGGACGTACAGCATTCATTGATTATTTCATGTACAGCTTAAATCTTTCTGCAACAGACACCGTCATTATTGATCGAGCAACGGAACTTGGTGAACCGCTGTTCAGACATATTGGTGATGCAAGGCTTGGTGTAGTAATTCATGCTGAGCACTTTAGTGAGAATGCGACAGATGATGATTATATTCTCTGGAATAATCATTACGAATATCAGTTTAGTAAGGCAGAAAAAGTTGATTTCTTTATTACTGCAACTGAGCGTCAAGCTGAAATTCTGCGTAGACAGTTTAAGCATTATTATGATTTAACACCGCGTGTTGAAGTCATTCCTGTAGGTAGCTTAGATAAATTACCTGAGGGAGCGCGTGTACCATTTTCAGTGATGACAGCTTCACGTTTAGCAAGTGAGAAGAATATTGAATGGCTTATTCGTGCGGTTGCTGCATGTAAAGCTAGTATCCCTGAGATTCAGTTTGATATATACGGGGAAGGTGGCGAACGTCAGAAACTGGCCGATTTGATTGAGGAACTTGGTGCTAGTGACTATATTCATTTGAAAGGTCATTACCGATTAAGCGATGTCTATCATAAGTATGAGCTTTTCCTTACGGGTTCAACTAGTGAAGGATTTGGCTTAACATTGATGGAAGCGGTTGGTTCAGGACTTGGTATGATTGGTCTTGATGTGAACTACGGCAATCCAACGTTTATACAACACACAAAGAATGGCTTCCTGATTCCTTATCAGTCTCATGCAGCTCAAATAAATGTGATTATTGAGCAGTATGTTCGTGCGATAGAGACTTTCTTTGAAGCGCCTGATAAGTATCACGACGCGTCTTATAAGATTGCATGTAGGTTTAAGACAGCAGTGATTCAGGAGAAATGGCGCAAACTTTTACTTGAGGAGGAAGCACATGATTAATCTGTTCCTTCAATTTGATGCAGATAGTATTGCTATCTATAACTCTCAGCAAGTAGCCGGGTTAAAGATTCCGACAATCGTTATTTTTGATGATGGCTTCCTGCCGCAGGATATTATGACACCGTATAAGTTCTTTGCGGGCATAGGACATAAACGTGTTCACGGAAGGTATTTTAATGCTCTGGATATTCCGGAATATTATGAGATAAGAGGAGATAATCAGCAGGCAAAGGTCATTCATATGACTAAAGAATTAGCACATATTCATTACCGACGTGACTATAAGCGACGCATTATTGAACGTGTAGACTTTCTGGATGACAATCAGCAGGTGATGATGACTGAGTATTATAATCAGTACGGCGATAAGTTTAAAGAAGTGAATTATAATGAGACTGGACTTGCAATCTTTGAACGCTTTTTTGATGAAGCGGGACGAGAAATCATCTATATCAATCACCGCACACAGTCCATTAGTCTGCGTCATAACGGTAAGGAACGAATGTTTTCTTCGATGGAGGATTTCCTGAGTTATTATTTGGAGTGTGCAAAGGTTGATACATCACAATTTATCATTAACCGATTATCCCTGCCGTTATTTACCGTCCTTAAGCAAGGAGAAGGCCGAGATATTCTGTACTGGCAGGAAGATACGGAGCACGTACCGGAAAACATGCGCTATGCATTAGAAGATGTGAAGCATCGCAAGTTTAAGGTTGTTGTACCAAAAAAAGCTACATACAATCTATTAGTACAACAACTGCCTGGTAAGAATATTATTCAGACAGGCTATCTATATAGATATATGCGCAACTGGACTAACACACGCAATGTGGCCATCCTTACAAATTCGGATTCTATTGCACATCTGGAAGCAATCATCACAGCCTCTCCGGATTATACGTTCCGTATCATGGCCATCACTGAAATGTCAGGTAAACTAAAAGCTCTGATGAAGTATCACAATGTTCATCTTTATCCGAATGCCTCAATTGAAGCAATTCGTGATGTGTATCAGCAGTGCAGCATCTATCTAGATATCAATGATGGTAATGAGATTATGAATGCAGTGCGTTCAGCATTTGATTATCAGCAGGTGATTTTAGGCTACAAAGAAATCGCACATAATCAGACCTTCACACATCCTGACTGCTTATTTGCAAAAGCCGATTATAAGCACTTGATTGAAAGACTCAACCAGTTAAAGACTGATCAAGCGATTGAACAAGCTGTACTGGCACAAAGAAGCGCAGCAGGAGAAGCGGAGCTCGAAACATTCGTATCGGTCTACCAATAGATGTAGTGCAATATAAAAATATTTAAAATAATTAAAAAATAATAAAAAATAGTTAAAATTTTTCATCTTACACTATAATCAAGGATAAAAATACATTATAATGAGTAAAGAGAATGATAAAACTTGATTAAAATCATAAAACTAAAGGAGTCTTACATGAAATTAAAATTTGCACTTGCTACTTCGTTACTTTTATTACCGGCTACAACTCAAGCTTATGCTGATACTGCGCTATCAACAATTGATCAGGAAAGTGCTTCAGTGAAATATCAGAAAGCAACTTCAGCACAACCAAAAACTTTGATGACGCAAAGTATGGTAAATGATTTTAATACAGGTAAATTAATCAATACAAAGAAATTAAACTTAGAATTTGTGAAGTTAGTGAACCAGAATCGTAAGAAGAATGGTGTAGCACCAATCGTCTATAACGCAAAATTACAATCTGGCGCTAACATTCGTGCGAAAGAGCAAGCGGCAACAAGACAAATTAGTCATACACGTCCAAATGGTACATTGTTCAATACAGCATTCACACCATCAGTTCGCCAAATCGTAAAGGCTGAAAACGTAGCATTTACTTACTACAACTTCAATGCCTATACTTTAGTTTCTGAGAAGTATGTTGCTCAAAAACTATACCAATTATGGTTCAACTCATCTAAACACCGTAAAAACATGTTAAACAGCTCTTATAAAGGGACTGCTATCGCATTTAAATATGCAAACGTAACAGGTGCGAAGTACACTTACGGATACGGTGCACAAATTATTAGTAAATAATTAGAGGCTGGGACTAAGTGTTTTACCACAAGCAAAAACCGAGCAAAACTAATAAATCGCGTTTTGATTTATAGTTTTTGCTCGGTTTTTGTCGTAGTGGTAACTTTTGTTCCGCCGTTTGGACTGATAAACATAAGAGGAAGAATACTTTTTTTATGTGTCGAAACACGTATTCAGTGGTATGAAGTAATGTAGAAGAATTGGAGTGAGTGATATGCAGGACATAAAAGTAACAGGTGCAAATCAAAATAATCTTAAAAATGTTAGCTTAACGATTCCAAAACATAAGATAACGGTATTTACCGGTAAGTCTGGCTCTGGCAAGTCTTCGCTTGTCTTTGATACGATTGCGGCTGAAAGCACGAGATTACTCAATGAAACCTATAGTACTTATATTCAGAATCAATTGAATACACCACGCAAACCGGATGTTGAAAAGATTGAGAACTTGCCGGTGTCGATGGTGATCGGTCAGGACAGAATTGGTGGCAATGCACGTTCAACGGTTGGCACAATTTCTGATATTTATTCAACAGTCAGATTGTTATGGTCAAGAGTTGGAGAACCGTTTGTCGGTTATTCTATGGACTATTCATTTAATAATAATAATGGTATGTGCCCGCGTTGTATGGGACTTGGTTATGTAGAGGATATTGATTTAAATGAACTGATTGATTTTGATAAGTCGCTCCGTGAAGGGGCGATTAATTTCCCTTCATTTGGTCCAGATACATGGCGCGGACGAAGATATTTAAATACCGGTCTGTTTGATAACGATAAACCTTTAAAAGATTACACGAAAGAAGAGATGGAGCTGTTCTTGTATCAGGAACCGATGAAGATCGAGAATCCACCGCATAACTGGCCGAAGTCTGCGAAGTATGAAGGGCTGATATATCGTTTCAGAAGAAACTTTTTAACGCAGGATTCTTTTGAGAAAAAACGCTTTAAAAAAGATATCGACCGCGTCGTAACAGAACAAGTCTGTCCTGAGTGCGGTGGTGCCAGATTAAATCACCGCGTGCTGCAAAGTAAGATTAACGGGATGAATATTGCACAGTTCTGTGATTTAACGATTAGTGAGGCATTAGATTTTCTCGATAATATCCATGACGAAAAGGCACAATACATCATTGAAACCTTGAAAAAAAGAATGGCTGCGATGAACAAGATTGGACTCGGTTACTTATCATTAAATCGTGTAACGACGACTTTATCGGGTGGAGAATCTCAGCGTATCAAGCTCATCAAACATCTGATTAGTCCGCTGACTGATATATTATATATTCTGGATGAACCAAGTGTTGGCTTACACCCACAGGATATAGAGAATATTACAGAGATTATTTATGAACTTAAGAAAAAAGGCAACACGGTCATCATTGTGGAGCATGACCCTGATGTGATTAAGATTGCTGATCACTGTGTAGATATTGGACCGGATAGTGGAAAACAAGGTGGACAGATTACCTTTGAAGGAACGTATGATGCGTTATTACAGTCTGATACAGCAACTGGCAAAGCACTTTCTGCCAGGCACTCATTGAAGCAACAACCGCGTAAAGCAGAGCAATTTATAAAGATTAACAATATCACGAAAAATAATCTGAAGAACGTGTCCGTCAAACTTCCACGACATGCTTTAACAGTCGTGACAGGTGTTGCAGGAACGGGTAAGAGTACATTGATTAAATCGGGTCTTTCAGGAGATGATGTCATCCTGATTGATCAGAAGCCGGTTCAGGCGACGAGCCGCTCGAATTTGATGACTTATCTCGATATATTTGATGATCTTAGAGATTACTACAGTAAGCATACAGGACTATCGAAAAGTATGTTTAGTTTTAATTCAAAAGGTGCGTGTCCTGAATGTAACGGAAAAGGCGTGAAATCGACGGAGCTTGCGTTCATGTCAGATTATGTTGAAGTATGTGAAGCGTGCAACGGGAAAAGATATTGCGAGGAAGTGCTTGAGGCTAAAGTGGATGGTTATTCTATAGCTGATGTCCTGGATTTAACCGTTGAAGAAGCGATAGCGTTCTTTGGTGACTCGGCAATTAAAGAAGTACTTGAAGCAGTGGCACAAGCTGGACTTACATATTTAACGATTGGCCAATCGCTGGATACTTTGTCAGGCGGGGAAGTACAACGTGTGAAACTGAGTTATCATTTACGAAATAAAGTAAGCGATAAAATATTTATCTTCGATGAACCGACGACAGGACTTCATGAGAGTGACATTCATGCACTAGAGACGATCTTTGATGATTTAATTGCACGTAATAATACTGTTATCGCAATTGAGCATAACTTAACCATCATGACCATTGCAGACTGGATTGTTGATGTTGGACCACTGGCAGGACTTGCAGGTGGTAAGGTATTATATAACGGAGAGCCGAAAGGTTTGTTTGAGGTAGAAGACTCTTATACTGCAGAACATCTTAAAGCATATATAAATAAAGGCTGAGACATGCGTCTCAGCCTTTTTAGATGACTTGTCGTTCGATTGCGCGTAACGTGTTTAAGAAATCTACGATCTCATCAAAGTGATCACCACGATGATTATAATGATATTCGATAAAATAGATTGCATCTGCTAATTTCTGCGGTAAGTCATATTGCAAATTCATGCCGGACTTAAACCTTTTGAAGTCAACATGTGCTAATTCATCTTTATATTTATTATAAAAATCGATGGTTTCTTCTAAGCCATACGATAAAATTAAATTTAATCGTTCTTTTTGTGTAAACATACTATCAACTCCATGCTAGACATGTTACCTCATGAATATTGATATACGATAAATTTAAAGTAAATTATATGTAAATTAATGCGCTGCGATGTCTTTGATGAAATTTTTCATTTGTTCATAATCGTTGACTGACTTTGATAAAAAGAACTTTTTCTGTTTTGTGACAAGGAGATTTCGCTTTTTTGTAATTGCTTCGCCAGTAAATTTTAAGCCACGCCATGTTTCTTTCTTTATTTTAATATCGCGAATATAAAATACTTCATCCAGTGGTTTACTAAATAGTGCTGAATGCATGAATGTGTAGAGTTCACCTGCGGTACTGTCACTTTCAGCCGTACTTGCTGTTCCCTTATTATCACGCATAAAGTCGCCTGAGTAGATAGGCAAGTCATGAATCTTTACATTCGGACGTGTGAATATTGCTAAATACAAGTGATGATCAGTCACATCACCGATGAAGAGTTCTTCCTGTCTTTCGTTATATCTTACAAGCAGTTCAACTATCCAGAAAGTAAGTGCGATAAGCAGTAAAATGACGACTAGTACGATGATCCATGAAGGAATATGAGTCATCTCGCTTATACTTTCTGTGAAAAAGAAATCCAGCGTAAACGGCAGTACACTATAAATATCCGGGAATAACAGTACCACGACCATCTGTAATAATTGTTCAAAGATTAATAGGACGAAAATAACAAACAAAGTTGTATAGAGAAATGGTAAAAGTTTATTTACAGGTGTTCTAGAAAAAATCATTGATAAACCTCGATTCATTTTTTTTACATCAATAAGATTAACACGATTTTAGTTTTTTTGTATAGTTTTTGTGTAGATTTTGCATAGCCTCGTGTTTAGAGGGTATATTTAAAGAAAATCACGTCATAAAAGGGGATAATCGTATGAATTGTAACTGCAAAAAGTCAATCGGCGCAGCTGTTCTTGTAGCAGCAAGCGGTGCACTTTATTATTTCTTAACACAAAACCAAAAACAAAAGAACGAGGGGCAGCAAGTGAAAGGTAATGAAGGGAAACAAAAAAGCGTGAATGTTGAACTTGTAAAACCAGAACCGACACCACCTGAAGCGGTAGGTAAAGAATTTCATATGCCGCACTTTATGGTGAAGAACTTAGTCGTGACTCCGGATGATGACGGTGTCGCATTTCGTCTTGATTATCGTATTGACCGTGTACTATATAATTACTTGATGCACAATACACCACATTATCGCTTTAGATTTACTTTACCAAGTGAATTAAAGCCATACTTCGAAGGGAACGGTACAGCGAAGATGTTAGGAGAATTAGTGTACGGTACTGGAGAGAAGTCAGATTACAGCGTAACATTTAAATTTAAGAAAAATGATGATATCGCAAGCAGTAAAATGCATGAAATCAGTGAAACGACAGGACCTTATCATTTAGATATCGTTGACGAACAGTTGAAGGTATTAAATGAATACGATGATGTTTATGCAGCTGCTAATTTAATTAGATTCTAAAATTTTAGGCATCACGGTCATATATGGCTGTGATGTTTTTTGATGAGTGAGGTGAAATGGGGATGTCGGAGATGGTTGCGATAAAGTCAAAATATCGCAATCATTCTGCGTAACATCACCCTCTAACCCTCCATCCAACCAAAAAAGCCACCCTGATTTAAGAGTGGCTTCACATAACATCATCTATCCAGTTGGTGCTTTACCTTCCTGGTAAATATTGCGCCATCCGTCTTTTTTACTTAACATTTCTTTCGCGATTGCTTGTGCGCCTTCAAGTGAATGGCTTGCTGCCCAGCCGCATTGAACTTCATTACATGCTGGGACTTCTGTTGCGCGAAGTACATCATTTAATGTTTTCTCTAGTACTACAAGTACATCTTCATAATCGTCATGATTGATTAATGAAAGATAGAATCCTGTTTGACAACCCATTGGAGAAAGATCGACTACTTTATCTGTATGATTACGGATATTTTCTGCCATTAAATGCTCTAATGAATGTAAACCAGGCATCTCCATATGTTCTTTATTAGGTTGTTTGAAGCGGATGTCATATTTATGGATCACGTCACCATTAACGCCTTCTTTCAGCCCGGCTAAACGGACGAAAGGTGCATCAACGATTGTGTGATCTAGATTGAAACTTTCAACGTTCATTTTCTGTGTCATAATAGCCCTCCTAAATTATTGAAGTAATTCAAATCCTGCTTTTAGATCTTCAAGTAAGTCCTCACTATCTTCAATACCCACTGAGATACGAACTAATCCATCTGTAATGCCTAATTCTAAACGGCGTTCACGTGGAATTGAAGCGTGTGTCATCTGACTTGGTACAGAGATTAAACTTTCAACGGCACCTAGTGATTCTGCTAATGTAAAGTATTTTAATGATTTCACAAGTAATTCAGCATTCTCTTTAGAACCGACATCAAATGAAATCATACCGCCATATCCATTACTTTGAGATTCATGAATTGCTTTACGTTCTGCATCAAGTAATGACGGATGGAAAACTTTCGTTACTTTTTCATTGTTCGTTAAATAATCAACGATCTTCATCGTTGTTTTTTCTGTTTGTTCCATACGCAGTGCAAGTGTTTTAATTCCACGTACGAGTAAGAAGCTGTCTTGTGGTCCAAGAACGCCGCCAACTGAGTTCTGGATAAAGTGAATTTGCTCAGATAATTCAGGTGTACGAGACACAAGCAGTCCTGCTACGACATCACTATGTCCACCAATATATTTTGTTGCTGAATGCAGCACAATATCAACACCTAAATCAATTGGATTCTGGAAGTATGGTGTCATGAATGTATTATCTACGACTGAAATTAAGTTATTTTCTTTAGCAATTTCAACCATTGCACGAATATCTGTTACGTTCAGTAATGGATTAGTCGGTGTTTCGATATAGAGCATTTTCGTTTCTTTTGTAATGGCTGCTTTAACCGCTTCAACGTCTGTTGTATCTACAAACGTTGACTTAATGCCGATGCGATCGAAGACTTTCGTGAATACACGATAAGTCCCGCCGTATACATCACTACCTACAACGATGTGGTCACCTGCATTCAGTAACATCACTACAGTTGAAACTGCAGCCATCCCTGATCCGAATGCAAATCCCTCGTGTCCATGCTCGATATCAGCGATTAAAGTTTCTAACGCTGTACGTGTTGGATTTTTTGTACGTGAATATTCATAACCTTGACGTAAATTACCGATGCCGTCTTGTTTATATGTGCTCGTTTGATATATTGGTGTATTCACAGAACCTGTATATGCGTCAGTTGTCTTGCCACCGTGAATCATCATCGTTTTTTTATTCATTGTTATTCTCCTTCGATATTAAAGATTTCTTTTGATAGATATCTGTCGCTTGCATCCGGGAAGATGACGACAATATTTTGGTTAGTAAAGTGTGCTTGCTGGTTGAGTGCCGCTTGAAGTGCAGCACCGGATGAACTGCCTTGCATTAACCCTTCAAGTTTAGCAAGTTCTGATACTTTAGTAAAAGCATCGATATCAGAGACTGTTTCAACAGCATCGATTAATTCTTTTGGTAAGAACGCTGGCCAGGCTTCAACCCCGATACCTTCTGTACGATGACTGCCTGACTCACCGCCATTTAAGATAGAACCTTCTGGCTCCACAATCACTTTATGGGCATCTTTAAAGTAATGTGCAAGACCTGTAAACGTACCGCCGCTTCCTGCACCGGCAACGATCATATCCACACGTCCGACCGCTTTAATAATTTCATTTGCCAATCCTTCGTAACTTGACGGGTTGTCAGCTGATTCGAATTGATTCGTAAAAAATGCACCAGTTTCATGGGCATATTTCAGTGCTTCCTCACGGGCAAAGAGCATCCCTTTTTCGGTAGGGGTATTAATGATTTCTGCGCCAAGTGCACGCATGATACTTTGCTTCTCCACACTGAATTTCTCCGGAACATATACGCGTAACTTCAAATCAAACTTTTGACAAACAAGTGCTAAGCCGATTCCAGTATTACCGGCAGTCGCTTCAACGACTAAACCGTTCTTGATATCACCACGCGCTAATGCTTTCGTAATAATATTGAATCCAAGGCGATCTTTCACTGAGCCGCCTAAGTTGTGGTTTTCAAGTTTAGCAAAAATACGGTTCCCTTTATTGAGTGGAAATGCAGTGATTTCAACCATTGGGGTATTACCGATGAGGTCGAATGGTTTTTGGATTGTCTTTTTCTTAAGTACTTGCAAGTGTGCAAAGCGATTCAGCTGCACATCCTCATAGTCAAAGCCATTACGCTCTGCAATATGCATCATCGTCTCTTTCAATGGATAATATTCTCGGTTAAGATCTTCAACGAGATTGTTAAACCCAAGTGATGTGTATTGTGTAATCATTTCCTGCTTTTCTGCAGCAGAATTAAAGATGGTATCAAGGATAATTACGCGTCCTTCATCATTTAAAAGTTCAGCATACTTACCGAGTGCGATATCCTTTTCGATATCTGTTAAATGATGAAAGGCAAAAGAAGAGATAAATGTATCGGCAGGTTCGGGTTTGAAGTGTAGAAAGTCACCACGTTCAAAAGCAATCCCTGTCTTCTGTTCACCAATCGCTGCCATTTCTTCACTCGGTTCGATAGCACGAACACCTAAACCTTTAGCGAGTAATTTACGCGTCATATTACCGGTACCTGGACCGAATTCAACAACCGTACCAGTTGCTTGTTTTACAGCCTGCTCAATCATAAAGTCATAGTTGATAAACACATCATGATACTCTGGATCCTGACCTGAGACAAAATTATCATATTCAGTCGCCCAGTCTTTAAATATATCCATAAAGGGTAAACTCATATTAGTATTCGCTCCTACATTATAATTAATCTTATCGGTTAACTCGGAATTAATAATAACATGCACTGTGTGATAACACAATAAAATAGTTTGTGAACACAGTCACAATATAGTATAATATTACTATTACATATTTTTGAAAGCTGGTGACGCATGAAAAGGATCGTTGTATTGCCTTACGATAGTATATGGCAGCATTTATATTTAGATGAACTGAGAAAGCTTAAAGCAAGCATTAAAGAACATGCAGACAACATCATGCACATCGGCTCAACCGCAATACCAGGGATGTGTGCGAAACCGATCATTGATATGATGATTGTCACTAAAAGTCTTAAGCTTTTTGATACACAGCACGAGGCACTGCTTCGACTTGGATATGAGCGTGTTTCACCAGAATTTAAAGAGGGTCTTCAATATGTTAAGCGTTTTTCAGGTGACCGCACGCATCAACTATATATTTTTCCGGTGCAGCATGTAAAGATTGGAGAGATGGTCGCTTTAACAGCATATTTAAAGTATTTTCCTGGTGAAATGGAACGCTATAATAATGTCAAAAGAGAGCTTGCGAAGCTATATCCGTTTGACGTTGAAGCATACGAACAATCAAAAATAATATTTATAACAGTGATGACGGTCAAAGCCGTTGATTGGTATAAAACACGTAATGAACAGGATTTTTCAATTTTATAAAAATTTTTAACTGGAAAGGACAATGAATGTGCTTTCCTTTTTTATTTGTATGAATCATACAATTTTAGTGGAATATTTGTTATTATTACTAAATAAATGCACTTTTAAAGGAGTCTATCAAATGCCGTCAATATTAATCGTAGAAGATGAAATTGAAATTGCTGAACTAATTAAATTTATACTGAAGCGTGAAGGATTTAACACCGTTGATATTGCTTCAACTTTTAATCAGGCAAAAGAGATGATCATAAATCCTTATGATGCCTATTTGCTGGACATTAATTTAGGTGATGGGTCGGGTTATGACCTGGGAAATGATATTCGTAAAATAACTGACGCACCGATTCTCTACGTCTCAGCTAATACGCAGGATCGTGATAAGATTAAAGGTTTCCAAAATGGTGCGGATGACTATATCACTAAACCTTTTAATCCGATGGAGCTTGCAGTAAGAGTAAAAGTCAACGTTGATCGCTATTTAAAGACTGGAGGTGCGCGTAATGCACTGTTTAACTTTGATGAGCGCAACGGCGAACTGACTGTACGCGATCAGAAATATTTATTATCTGGGAAACAGTATTTATTAATGCAGTATCTCTATGAGCATAAAGACGAGATTTGTACAAAAGAGCAGATTTATGAAGCTGTGTGGGAGAATCAGTTTGTCGATGATAATACAGTGATGGTACATATTCGGAAGCTAAGAGAGAAACTTGAGGAAGACCCGAGTCACCCAAAACTGTTAGTAACTTCACGTGGTGTAGGTTACATCCTTAATACAGGTACACGTCAATGAATATCAGCAAAAAATTTATGATACGCTTTATTCGTTACTTTTTAATTTTTTATTTTTCAGTGACTTTCATCATCTGTTCATTTTTCGTATATTTTTTATTTTCGACAGAACAGAATTTCTTTGAAGAGGATTTGCAGGTAGTTGACTCGTTTACGATGAGCCAGTATTTTAAGATGACGAAAAACAGTGCACAACCCCATAAAAATATGCTGAGTTATGTCAAGAAGCATGACGGCATCATTATCGTCAAAAATAAACAGGGGAAAATTATCTATTCCTCACAAAGTGATTATCACTTGCGTCCACTCTATACTTATAGCTCTGAAGAGCTTACAACATGGGAGATGCCAGGTGGTCAGCAAGTACTTTATCTGCAGCATGTCACATTAAATAGAGCGAAGCATCAACTTGAACAAGGTGATAAAGATGCAAAATCATTTATTGAAACCCATCAGCTCGCATTGTTTGAAGCAGACAAGTCACGCCTTAATAAAATATATGGCGCTTTTGATAGTGATGTGATCAATGACAATCTATTCAAGCATAAGAACCATGATAATTTTCAGCAGTATTTTTATGTGAACTTTGTAAAGGACAATAAGCATTACTATGTTGTTCAGAAGAATCCTGAACCTGAGGATACAAAAGAAATATTTGCAGAGAATAGTTTTTTGTATGACGAAGATTTTATTTATATTGTTAAGAAATTTTTCGTATGGTATGCGTGGATGAATCTTGTTGTACTACTTGCGATACTTGCATTATCATTTTTCATCGGTAGTCGTTTAGCGCAGCCGTTACGTCATTTTTCATTGTGGCTTGACCGTCTGGCTAAGGGTGATTACACGGTACTCAATAATGACAAAATCTATAAGAATGGCAGACTCCGTAGAAAGTATCGTATGTATAGTTCGATAGATGGTGCGATCGCGAAGCTTACCGGTAAACTCGCTGATGATAATAACTACCAGCGCAAGATGAATATTCAGCGTGAAAACTGGGTGCGAGGTATTACGCATGATTTAAAGACGCCGCTTAGTTCAATCTATGGCTACGCTAAAATATTAAATAGTGACATGAATCTTGAAGTAGGTGAGCAAAAGAAATTTATCGGTATTATTGAAGATAAAGCGCTATATATCGATCAGTTACTCAAAGACTTAAACATGGTATACCAGCTAAAAAGTGATGGCATACAGTTCCATACCGAAGAGACACCACTTGCAGCCTATATAGAAGCATTCGTTTCGCAATATGGGAATAAAGGCTTAAGTTATGTCCACAAAGAAAATGCTGAAATCCATATCGATAAATCACGTATGGACCGTGTACTGACGAATATTGTATCGAATAGCTTTACCCATAATACGAGTGTAGAAGTATGGATTAATACTTATATGAACGGTGATAATGCGGTGATTGAGATTGCGGATAACGGTCAAGGTATCCCTCAGGAAGAACTCACACATATCTTCGAGCAATTTTACCGAGGGAAGAAAACTAATGAACATCATAACGGCAGTGGTCTCGGATTAGCGGTAGCTAAAGAAATCGTAGAATTACATGATGGTACGATAGATGTTGTAAGCTCAGTGGCTGGAACAAAGTTTTTAATTACATTACCAGCAAAAGCATATTGATATTTGACAGAATTTATTGAGAACTATATAGTTAATATTAAAATAATAACTTATCAAGACGGATCGAGGGAAGGGCCCGATGACATCCAGCAACCTGCGTAACGTAAGGTGCTAATTCCTACAGCGAGAGCTGGCAGATAAGGACGTGTAGACATTCCTATCTGGGAATGTCTTTTTTTAAAGTTAAAGGGGCGTATACAATGAATGAAAAAGTGATACAATATATAGACAAAAATAGAGAAAAATTTATTCGCATTAGTCACGAAATCCATGCTCGACCTGAACTTGGGAATGAAGAATACTTTGCTTCGAATCTGTTATGCAAGACACTTAAAGATGCTGGATTCAGCATTGAACGTGATATTGCAGGTCATGAAACAGGGTTTATTGCAACATATGAAAGTGAAAAAAGTGGTCCTTCGATTGCTTATCTCGCTGAATATGACGCGTTACCAGGTCTTGGTCATGCTTGTGGCCATAATATTATTGGGACTTCAAGTGTACTTTCTGCGATTGCTTTAAAAGAAGTAATTGATGATATTGGGGGTGTCATTCAAGTATTTGGCACACCTGCAGAAGAAGGAGGCGTTAACGGAAGCGCGAAAGCATCATACGTTAAAGCAGGACTCTTCAATGATAGTGATGTAGCCTTGATGATTCATCCAGGTCATGAATCGTTCAGAACGGTGCCTACGCTTGCTGTAGATGTCTTTGAAGTTGAGTTTTTCGGAAAGACAGCGCATGCATCAGAAAATGCACATAACGGGATTAATGCACTCGATGCGATGATCAGTTTCTTCAATGGGATTGGACAATTACGTCAACACATTAAGAAGACGGATAAAGTGCATGGTGTGATACTAGACGGCGGGAAAAGTGCGAATATCATCCCGGATTATACGAAAGCGCGCTTTTATACACGTGCAATCAGTCGTAAAGATCTCGATCAGCTCACTCAACAAGTTGAACGTGTGGCAAGTGGAGCAGCAATCACTGCAGGTGCTGAATATAAGTTGAATCATATCCAAAATGGAGTAAATGAATTTATTAGAAATACTTTTTTAGACGATTTATTTGAAAAACATGCGATAATGCATAATGAGCCTATCTTACATGATGACTTCGGCTTTGGATCGACTGATACAGGTAATGTGAGTCATGTAATTCCGACGATTCATCCGCATATTAAGATGGGACCTTCATCACTTGTGGGACATACTGTGGCTTTTTGTGAGGCAGCAAAAAGTGCACATGGTGACCATGCACTGTTACAAGGTGCTAAAATTATGGCAACGATGGCGATTGAACTCATCGAAAAGCCTGATGAACTGGCACGTATTCAACATTTACATGAAACATTAAAGGAGAGCATTTATGGCGACTAAACCAATCAACTTACCATTAGTAATGAAAGATTTATACGGAGACAAAGTATTATATTCTTCAAGACCATCTTATACTTATAATCCGTGGTTATTACCTGAGGAACATCAGTCAAACCTACTTAGTGCACGAGAACTTCTTATTGCTCAGATGCCGGTTGTAGTACATGCAGCGACAGTGACAGACAAGACAGAAGCACTTTTTAATGTTGTGGGATTTGATATGCCTGAAGGTTTTAGAATTTATGAGACGCGCGATGAATATGAACAAATATTACGCGACGCTGTAGATAATGGTGAGAAGATATTTTTCCAGTATGCACATGAGGAGACACTCGTGCCTGGAGAGCGCTATGTGGTACCAAGAGAGAAGTTTTTAGCATTGAATAATAAGTCGATTCTTGATTCTTGGACTAAAGGCAAATTTTTACCGAAACGTGATGTAGTTGCGATTGAAGATTTTGAATCAACGGTACAAAAGTGGGAGTTGCCTTTTGTGATAAAGCCAGGGGATGAGCATCCGACTGCCGGTGGTTACGGAGTAATGCTCTGCTATACACAAGAAGATATTGATAAAGCGATTGAACGTGTACGTCAGGCTGAAGGCACGACGCAGATGATTATCGAGCAATTTATCCAACCTGTGCGTAACTATTGTGTACAGTATGCGTATAGCGAGACGTTAGGTATTCAGTTTATTGGGGCAAGCCAGCAAATTACTGAGAAGTATGGTAAATACCGTGGTAATACGATTGAGCATGATATCGAGCAAAAGGTCATCGATGCCGGTCGTGAGATTATGGAGAATGGTGTTGCTGCAGGATATGTTGGTATTGCAGGCTTTGATTTGCTTGTTGATGCACAAGGTGACGTCTATGCGATTGATTTGAATTTCAGACAAAATGGATCAAGTTCATTATTGTTGCTGGAAAATGTGTTGAATGAAGGCTATAAGAAATTTTTAGCGTATTACAGCACAGGAGATAATGAAGCATTTTATGAAGCGATATTAGAAGAAGTGAAGGCAGGATATTTATTCCCGCTTGCATATTATAACGGAGATTATAAAGAGAAAAACGGATTCCCGTCACGCTTTATCTGTATCTGGCATGGTGAAGAAAGTATCGTGGAACAGCGTATAAAAGTATTTGAAGCACGAATTAAGGAGTGACGCTTATGAATAAGAAAAATGGAACAGGCATAGCGGTCGCAACAACTGTTATTAGTGCGACACTCGTACCTTTTTTGTATAGTTTAGTGAAGGTTATAGGTAAAAAATAAAAATCGGGCTACTCGTTTAGAGTAGCTCGATTTTTTCTCCAGTCTGCTTGTGACTAAGCGCTTAAGCTTACGCTTTATTAAACAGCGACACTTAAGCAGCCCCAAGGCATACTTCGAAAAAGCCATAAAATCAAAGAGCGATTTCTATGTCTTTTTCTCCAGTCTGCTTGTGGCTAAGCGCTTAAGCTTACGCTTTATTAAACAGCGACACTTAAGCAGCCCCAAGGCATACTTCGAAAAAGCCATAAAATCAAAGAGCGATTTCTATGTCCTTTTCTCCAGTCTGCTTGTGACTAAGCGCTTAAGCTTACGCCTCTTCCATGAGTCGGAGTGTGCCGACAGCGCCTGAGTATTCGCCGTTTTCGATAAAGTATGGTTTAAAGTTACGTAGCACTGTATAGTTCATCACGATGTCACGTAATAATGTATTGTCCAGGAAGCTTGAACCGATATAGACCACATATTCCGCACCGAATTCACGTGCTGCATGAATTGAAACAGTTGTTACGGTTTCTCCGACAATGCCTAATACTGAAGCGATTTTATCTGCGTCTGTAAAGTTTTCCGTATCTTTATTGTGTAAAACATTTCCGAAGTTTGCTGCAGTGAGTTCACCAGGTATCGGTGATTTGTCACCTTTATAGATATGTTTTACTTTAAGGTCGATAATGTCACGATTGCCAAGTTTCGCGAGCTCAACGATGTCTTCAAATGTATCTTTTCCAGTCAGTAAATATGATAACCCCATCATCATACCGCCACCTGCACCTGTACCACCAGCACGGATTTGTTTATCACCGTCAACGAAGTGGATTGAAGTACCTGTACCAACATTACTGAATACATATTTTGAGATGTCCAAATTCATTTCCTGTAAGAACGATTGAATGCCTCTGAACGTTGCATCAAATTCTATTGATTGATAGGCATTTTGCGGGATTAAGCTTTGTAGATATGTCGCTTTACCACCAGTGAGTGCTACTTCAGCTTCAGGCACTGTTTTTAACCACTCGGCTACCTGTTCAAGTTCCACACTCGGTTGTTTTTTAAATGTAAATGTACCGTTTTCTAATATCGCAATTTTAATTAATGTACCGCCTGCATCAATTCCAATTTTCATGTCATAACCTCATTTAATTATTTTTTGTTATTATACTATATTGCTTGCTTGATTTGTGGTTTTCACAGTTTTGTTTAAATTTTGTGATAATTTTTTTGAGAATGGGGTAGTATATAAAGTAAATAATTAAATTCACCCAAGACGGAGGCAACATAATGGAATTTATAGGAGCACAAATTAAGATTGTTCAATATAAAGAGGAATATCGTCCACAGTTAGAAGCGTTTGAGTTAACGGAACGTCAGATGATTTATTCTTCATTACCGATGGAAGTGTTAGATGAAGGATTGCTTGACCCAAATCGCAGACCGTGTATCGTATTAAATCATGACGATGAAGTTGTAGGTTTCTTCGTATTACATCAACATTATCAACATGAAGGTTACGACACACCGATTAATGCTGTTTATGTACGTAGCTTATCTATTAACAATAAGTTACAAGGTCAAGGTTACGGTACAGAGATTATGATGAATATCCCTGAATTTGCTCAAAGCGTGTTCCCGGATTTTGATCATTTATTCCTCGTAGTAGATGCTGAGAACCAGGGTGCATGGAACTTATACGAACGTGCAGGGTTTATGCACTTAGCGACAAATCCGAATGGACCCATTGGTAAAGAACGCTTGTATTATTTAGATTTAGATGCGAAATATGTATCAAAGTTAAAGCTTGTGTTAGATGGTGACAAAGTACAGTTGTTAAAGGATGAACGACAAGTAGGCTCTGTTGATATAGAAGTTAAAGACAATGTTGCGCTCTTAAAAGCGATGGATATTAAAGAAGATGCTGAAACGATTCGTGAAAACGTCCTGCGTCAAATCGCGACATTTGTGCGTAAGCATTATCAAAATGTTGTTCGCATTGAAGCGGATGTCTCGGAAGCATTGATGGATATTTATCTGAATAATAACTTTGTCGCGATGGATGCTAATCGTCCTAACTATTTAACGAAATTAATTCGTTATTAATCTTGCTTTAGAGGACATTTTCTTGATATGATGTAGTGTGAACTTAAACTAGCATAGTTTGAAAGGACGAAGAAAATGAAAATCTCTGAATATACAAAAGAAATGATAGACGAAAATTCTTTTATCGACTTAGCTTATATCTATTTAACTGAAAAAGGTAAAGAAGTAAATCTTTATGACCTTATTGACGAATTCCAGGCCATTGGTGAATATTCAAGTGAAGAAATTGAAACGCGTGTTGTTCAGTTCTACACTGACTTAAATACAGACGGACGTTTCTTATCAACAGGCGAATATATGTGGGGTCTTCGTGACTGGTATTCAGTAGATGATATTGAAGAAAAAATCGCTCCTACAGTACAGAAGTTCGATGTACTTGATGAAGACGATGAAGATGCTCCGAAGATTGCTTTACTTGGTGAAGATGAAGTTGAAGATGAATTAGATTTAGTTGTTGGCGGTGATGATGAAGAAAACGTTGATGCTGAAGATGAAGATGTCGAAGATGAATTAGAAGAAGCAGGTCTTGTCGTTGAAGCAGATGAGTTTGACGACGAAGACGATGAATTTGACGATGAAGAAGAAGAAGAAGAGGAAGAATTATAATCTCAGTTGACATTCAGTCAAAAAATGATTATTATTTTACTTGGGCTCCTTTAATTAGGACGACGTATAAACCTATACGCTCCCTTTGCACTTGCAAATGGAGCGTTTTTTTATTTTTCAGGAGGTTAAATCATGACAAAATTTATATTTGTAACAGGTGGCGTAGTTTCATCACTAGGTAAAGGGATTACTGCAGCAAGCTTAGGAAGATTATTAAAGAACCGTGGATTAAACGTAACAATTCAAAAATTCGACCCTTATTTAAATGTCGATCCAGGTACGATGAGTCCATATCAGCATGGGGAAGTGTTCGTTACAGATGACGGCGCTGAAACAGACTTAGACTTAGGACATTATGAGCGTTTCATTGATATCAATTTAAACCAATACTCAAACGTTACTGCAGGCCGTGTATATTCTCACGTCTTAAAGAAAGAACGTCGCGGAGATTATTTAGGTGGAACGGTACAGGTTATTCCGCACATCACTAATGAAATCAAATCACGTCTTTTACTTGCAGGTGAATCTACGAAAGCAGATGTCGTGATTACTGAAATCGGTGGAACAACCGGGGATATCGAGTCACTTCCTTTTATTGAATCAATTCGTCAGATCAAAAGTGATTTAGGTCGTGAAAATGTAATGTATATTCACTGTACATTATTACCTTACATTAAGGCTGCTGGTGAAATGAAAACAAAACCAACACAACACTCAGTAAAAGAGTTACGTGGTTTAGGTATTCAGCCGGATATGATCGTTGTACGTACAGAATATGAAATGACAGAAGATTTACGTGATAAAATTGCGTTATTCTGTGATATTAACAAGAAATCAGTGATTGAGTGTCGTGATGCGGATACATTGTATCAAATCCCTGTAGCACTTCAAGCACAAAATATGGATGACTTAGTAATTGAACGTTTAGGTTTAGAGGCTAGCGATGAAGCGGATCTGACTGAATGGAATCAACTATTAGATACAGTACGTAATCTTGATGGATCAGTACGTATCGCATTAGTTGGTAAATACGTTGCGCTTCAGGATGCTTATCTATCTGTTGCTGAAGCGTTGAAACATGCAGGTTATGCATTCGGTAAAGAAATCGAAATCGACTGGATTAATTCAGAACATTTAGATGTTACAAACTATAAAGAGCGTTTAAAAGATGCGGACGGTATATTAGTACCGGGTGGATTTGGTGAACGTGGTATCGAAGGTAAAATTTTAGCGACTCAATTTGCGCGTGAGAATAATATTCCATTCTTCGGTATTTGTTTAGGTATGCAACTTGCAACTGTTGAATTTGCACGTAACGTTGTTGGATTAAAAGGCGCACATTCTGCAGAACTTGATCCAAATACACCATACCCGGTTATTGCCTTATTACCTGACCAAAAAGATGTAGTAGATTTAGGTGGAACATTACGTTTAGGACTTTATCCTTGCGAAGTACAAGAGGGTACGAAAGCATTTGAAGCATACGGCGTTAGCCGTGTTGATGAACGTCACCGTCACCGTTATGAATTTAATAATGAGTACCGTGGACGTTTAGAAGAGAAAGGTTTAGTGTTCTCAGGACTTTCTCCAGATGGACGTTTAGTTGAAATCGTAGAAATTCCAGACCATAAATGGTTTGTAGCATGTCAGTTCCACCCAGAATTTTTATCTCGACCAATGAAACCACAAAGTTTATTCCGTGGTTTTGTTGAAGCAGCAATCAAAAAATAGATTTTTTACAGCCATCCTTCGGGATGGCTTTTTTTTGGAGTTGAGTTAACAAAAGTTAACTATTGAATTTTGTTTTGAATAGTTGTAAATTAATTGTTAGGAGGTGTAAAATGTTTCTTAAACATCATGAGCCTGATAACAAGATAAAATATTTAATGAATGTTGATGGAAGATGTGAGTTAACTCCGGATGATAGTGTTACTTTATATGCGTATCAAATGGGGTATGAGGGCGAAAGCTATTTTTATGAAATGTTAAATACAGTAGAAGGTTCAATAAAGCTGTGGGATATTACGTTGAAAGAATCGAGTAAAGCTCAATTTGATTTTTTAGTGATAGGTGGAGGCTGGATACTTCATTTTGATGTGAAAAATTATACAGGTGACTATACATATATTGATGGATTGTTTAAAAAAGATAACGGTAAAGTTGATCAAACAATCATCAGCCAACTGAAACGCGCGGATATTATCTTGCCTCAATTTTTAATGAAGAACGGTTTTAACCATCAGCATGAAAGTCGTATCATTTTTGTGAATGAGCGTTTTAATTTAAAAAACTTTAATGGAGATAATGCAATTAAATTCGCGGGACAAATTCCATCTATCATTGAATACTTAAAACAATTAGGCCCCCCAACCGATGAAGATTATCGCTTAGCACATGCGCTCATCCAGGCGAATGTTGTAGAAGAGAGAAGATTTCCATATTATGATTACAGTCTGATGAAAAAAGGATATCGCTGTCCTGCATGTAGACGATTTGGGAAGGTGGAGGTGGTGGAACGCTTGAAATATGTAACATGTATGTGCGGTAGGAAAATTAGTAAACTAGATTATATTACCGAATGTGCACAACAAGTTTGGATTTTAAAGAATGCACCGTTTCAAATTAAAGAGATTGCCGAATGGAGTAAATGTGAGTTGAAGACAGTACAAAGAGCCTTGAAGAAAAAATGTAGTTATAGTGGAATGAATAAAGGGAGGAGTTATTGGTTTGATTGAAATATTGAGTAACGTGTCCGATAAACAAGGTATATTGGACACGTTGGATTTAGTATGGCAGCGTACGCACCAAACAAGTCCGATAAAGGTTAAATATCGGACAAGATAAACCCAAAATGCCAACATACTGGTCAAACAAGTCCGATAAAGGTTATATATCGGACAAGATAAACCCAAAATGTCAACATACAGGTCAAACAAGTCCGATAAACGCAATATATCGGACAAGACAAACCCGAAATGCCAACATACAAATCAAACAAGTCCGATAAACATAATATATCGGACAAGATAAACCCGAAATGTCAACATACAGGTCAAACAAGTCCGATAAACGCAATATATCGGACAAGATAAACCCGAAATGCCAACATACAAGTCAAACAAGTCCGATAAACATAATATATCGGACAAGACAGGTCATAATCATATTGAAATGTTAAATCTCACCCACAACCTCTTACTCTTCCACCAGCATTTCATGCATGACGCTGTATATCGCATAATAAATATAGTTCATCGCCATAAGGTGTGGTGTGATAATACGGCTGAAGTCTTCAGTCGGCACTAATGCACGTGGTGTACTTAAGTCGATAAAGTTCATCGCATTTATGTCTTCATGTTTATTGCACACAAGCACGTAATCGATGTCACGTGATTCTAAACTATCGACGAACGCGGCTGTACTTTCATCGTAGTTATCACTCATCACAAGCACACGGTCAGTTGAATCGACTAGATTATCTGAAGTATAAATAGCTGCATCGAATAAATTTTCTTTACTACTTACAACAAAGTCTTCAAAGTGTTTCAAATCGCCAAAGCCTTTAACGTAGATCTTTCCTTCACCTACGACTGCTTGTGCAAGTAATCTTCCGGCAATGTCTAACTCTGTTTCTTGCAAATCTATTTTTTTAAAGATACCATTAATTTGGGTATTCATAATTTTAAGCATGAAAATCCCTCTTTCTAAAATTATTACACTATATCATATCATAAATAATCAGGAGAAAGTATGCCATGAAAATTCTAGTGGTTGATGACGAACCGAATATTCGCTTACTACTGCAGGAAATATTTAAGTTGAAAGGTTATACAACAGATCTTGCTGAAAACGGTAAACGTGGTCTTGAAATGCTTAGGACAAATGACTATGATCTTGTCTTTTTAGATCGTAAGATGCCTATAATGTCTGGCGATGAAGCTTTAAATGAACTGAGAACTTTTTCCGATGTTCCAGTCTACCTTATTTCAGCTTTTCAGACGGATGAGCAGATTAAGTCTATTAAAGTGACAGGCGCTACTGGTGTATTAACGAAACCGTTTACAATTGACGAAGTTTTGAAAATTGCAGAAAACTTTGAATAAATAAGACCATAAGACATGCAAAGAAGTAGTTGAAGTGCTATACTAACGATATAAAAATAGTGCTTAGAGCACAAACGAGGAGGATATTATCCATGCCATTAGTTTCTATGAAAGAAATGTTAATCAAAGCTAAAGAAGGTGGTTATGCTGTTGGTCAATACAACCTTAACAACCTTGAATACACTCAAGCAATTTTAGGTGCGACACAAGAAGAGAATGCTCCAGTTATCTTAGGGGTTTCTGAAGGTGCAGCTAAATATATGGGTGGTTTCTATACAGTAGTGAAAATGGTCGAAGGTTTAATGCACGACATGAACATTACAGTTCCTGTTGCGATTCATTTAGATCACGGTTCAAGTTTCGAAAACTGTAAAGCAGCGATTGATGCTGGATTTACTTCTGTAATGATCGATGCTTCTCATCATTCATTTGAAGAAAACGTTGAAATTACAAGCAAAGTTGTAGAATATGCACATTCTAAAGGCGTTTCTGTTGAAGCGGAATTAGGACGCGTTGGTGGTCAGGAAGATGACGTTGTTTCTGATGGTGTTGTTTATGCGGATGCTAAAGAATGTCAGGAATTAGTTAAGAAGACGGGTATCGATTGCTTAGCACCTGCTTTAGGTTCAGTTCACGGACCTTACAAAGGTGAACCAAACTTAGGTTTCAAAGAAATGGAAGAGATTGGTAACGCAACTGGTTTACCATTAGTATTACACGGTGGTACAGGTATCCCAACGAAAGATATCCAAAGAGCAATCTCTTTAGGTACTGCTAAAATCAACGTAAATACTGAAAACCAAATCCAATCTGCTAAAGCAGTACGTGATACTTTAAATAACGATGCTAACGTTTATGATCCTCGTAAATACTTAGGACCTGCACGTGAAGCAATTAAAGCAACTGTTATTGGTAAAATTAAAGAATTTGGTACATCAAATAAAGCATAATAAATAATACGAAAGGTTAGTGCAGCGATATGTACTAGCCTTTTTTTCTTGACTAATTTTACCCTT
This sequence comes from Macrococcus equi, assembly GCF_047426745.1. GTDB lineage: Bacteria > Bacillota > Bacilli > Staphylococcales > Staphylococcaceae > Macrococcoides > Macrococcoides equi. The sequence goes on from NZ_CP179732.1 coordinate 1,206,571, forward strand.
TAGCTTATATTTGATTTCATGCTTTTTATTTTTGCAATCATAAAATGAATTAGTTTATAATAGAAAATAATGGACAATTAACTAAGATAAATGTGTGTGACTAAAGTTAAAGGAGTACAACCATGTCAGAAGAAGTAATTAAAATAAGAGGTGGCAATCCTCTTAAAGGTTCAGTTCAAATCAGCGGAGCAAAAAATAGTGCAGTAGCATTAATTCCTGCGACACTTATGGCCAATAGTCCAGTTACATTAGAAGGTTTACCAGAAATCTCAGATGTTGTGACTTTAATGAGTTTACTTGAAGATTTAAATATTAAAACAACTTTAGAAGGTGACCGTTTAACAGTAGATCCGTCAGATGCTGTGAATATGCCACTTCCTAACCATAAAGTACAATCATTACGTGCATCATATTATATGATGGGTGCAATGCTTGGTAAATTTAAAAAATGTGTCATTGGGTTACCAGGTGGTTGTCCGTTAGGGCCACGTCCGATTGATCAGCACATCAAAGGTTTTGAAGCATTAGGTGCTACAGTTACGAATGAAGCAGGTGGTATGTACCTGGAAGCGAAAGAGTTAAAGGGTGCTAAAATTTTCCTTGATGTCGTGTCAGTAGGTGCAACGATTAATATCATGCTTGCTGCTTCGATGGCGAAAGGTAAAACTGTTATTGAAAATGCTGCAAAAGAACCTGAGATTGTTGATGTTGCAACTCTTTTAAATAATATGGGTGCTAAAATTCGTGGTGCCGGAACTGATACACTAAAAATTGAAGGTGTTGAATCACTTCAAGGTACAACACACACAATTATTCCTGACCGTATTGAAGCGGGTACATATATGTGTGCTGCTGCAATGATGGGCGAGGAAGTAATGATTGAAAATATTATTCCATTACACATGGAGCCATTAACGGCAAAGCTTATTGAAATGGGTGTAGACGTTCAGATCGGTGAAGACAAAGCGTTAATCTCTAGACCGGACAAATATCAACCAGTCACGATTACAACAAATGTTTATCCTGGATTTGCTACAGATTTACAACAACCCTTTACACCGCTATTATTTATGGCAGAAGGTCAAAGTACGATTACGGATACTATTTATCCGGCACGCTTCAAACATGTAGATGAATTATCACGTATGAGTGGTGATATTTCAGAAACAGGCGGCACAGCGGTGATTAAACCTTCTCGTTTATCAGGTGCAGAAGTTGCTGCCAGTGACTTACGTGCAGGTGCATGTCTTGTTATTGCTGGTCTTGCAGCAGAAGGTGTAACGACTGTCTATAACGTTAAGCATATTGACCGTGGGTATAGTGGTATTGTTGAAAAGCTTAAAGCATTAGGTGCAGATATCTGGAGAGAAACAATCGAATAATATATTAAGATAAAGACGGCGAACTGCCGTTTTTTTCTTGATATATAAAAAATATACTTGATATATTTTTTATATCCTTTATACTGTTAATATAAAAGAGGTGATTAATATGGAAATTTGTCCGTATTTAGAAGAAACATTTAAAATTCTCGGTCGCAGCTGGAATGGCTTACTTATAAATTATTTATCGCGCTCAGAAGATCGTTCTGCACATTTTTCTGATATGAAACGTGACTTAAAATCAATTACGCCACGTGCGTTAAGTTTGAAATTAAGTGAGTTAGCTGAATGGGGTTTAGTTGAGAAGAAGGTCATCTCAACAACACCATTATCGATTAAATATGTTTTGACTGACAAAGGCTATGCCTTATCTCAAGCGATGCATCCTATTGAAGAATGGGCGCAGCAACATTTAGAGCTTGATCAAAAGAAAGCATAGATCCATGGGTGTAGACTAATATGTCTGCACCTTTTTTATTTCAATAAGTATTAAAATTATATTACCAAAATTAACTAAAGGTACGCATAATGTCTTAATGTGTTATACTAATAACGATGTTACATATCTAATGCAAAGAGGAGAATGTTTATGGAACGTAGTTTATCAATGGAGTTAGTCAGAGTAACTGAGGCAGCAGCGCTTAAGAGTGCACGCTGGGTAGGTAAAGGTTTGAAAAATGAAGCTGATGATGCAGCGACGACTGCAATGCGTGAAGTGTTTGATACAATTCCTATGGATGGTGTCGTTGTTATCGGTGAAGGTGAAATGGATGAAGCACCGATGTTATATATTGGTGAAGAATTAGGAACTAAAGAGGGTCCTCAAATTGATATCGCAGTTGATCCGCTTGAAGGTACAACTTTAGTTGCTGAAGGTTCATGGAATGCAATGACTGTACTTGCAGTTGGTGACAGAGGAACATTATTACATGCACCAGATATGTATATGGAGAAAATTGCTGTGGGTCCTGATTGTGTAGGTGTCGTAGATATTTCTAAATCTGTTACTGAAAACTTACAAGCCGTAGCGAAAGCTAAAGGAAAAGATATTTCTGATGTGACAGCTACCTTACTTAATCGTGAACGTCATGCGGGAATCATTAAAGAAATCCGTGAAGCAGGTGCACGTATTAAATTAATCGAGCACGGAGATGTAGCGGGTGCGATTAATACTGCTTTTGACTTTACAGGTGTAGATATTCTATTTGGTTCTGGTGGCGCACCGGAAGGAGTTATCGCAGCTGTAGGTATTAAAGCGCTGGGCGGAGACTTCCAAGGTATTTTATTACCTGAAGATGCTGAGCAGGAAGAACGTTGTCGTAAGATGGGAATCGAACCAAATACGGTATTACAATTAGATGATATGGTTAAAGGTGATGACGCAATCTTTGCTGCGACTGCAGTGACAGATGGTGAATTAATGAAAGGCGTTCAGTTTAAAGGTGGCTACGCAGAAACACATTCATTAGTAATGCGTGCGAAATCTGGTACTGTACGTTTCGTTCAAGGTCGTCATAGTCTTGATAAAAAGCCTGGTTTAGTTATCAATGATCAGGAAACAATCTAGTTGATATTTTTAAGCTTGAGTTTACGCTCAAGCTTTTTCTTTTTGTTAAAACATGTTAAACTATCAAATGATAATCCTCGTAAATTCTTCTGTTCTTCTTTTTGAATTTTCCAAAATGAATGCATACAGTTAAATCGATATATTAATTAAATAAGAAATGGGTGTTGAAATGGTTGAAAAAGTGAGAACTAGCCCTCAATATGAGTCTTTTCACGAGTTATATAAAAATCATACTACAAAAGCATTAACCGCTAGGGCGAAAGAATTAGGTTTAGTAAATTACAGTAAGTTAAACAAAAAAGAATTAGTACTTGCCATTATGGAGAAACAAATGGAGAAAGACGGCAATTACTATATGGAGGGTATATTAGATGATATCCAGCCGGATGGTTACGGTTTTTTAAGAACGGTTAACTACTCTAAGGGTGAGAAAGATATCTATATTTCTGCCAGTCAGATTCGTCGTTTTGAAATTAAGAAAGGTGATAAAGTTACGGGTAAAGTACGTAAACCGAAAGAAAATGAAAAGTATTACGGCTTGCTTCAAGTGGACTTTGTGAATGATCAGAATGCAGAAGAAGTGAAGAAACGTCCTCACTTCCAGGCACTTACACCGCTATATCCAGATCAGCGTATTAAACTTGAAACAACAAAGACAGCTTATTCAACACGTATTATGGATTTAGTAACACCAATTGGATTTGGTCAGCGTGGTATGATTGTGGCGCCACCGAAAGCTGGTAAGACGTCTTTACTTAAAGAAATTGCTAATGCAATTTGCGTCAATCACCCCGAAGCGAAACTCTTTATTTTACTGGTTGGAGAACGTCCTGAAGAGGTAACGGATCTTGAACGTTCAGTAGAAGCAGCAGAAGTAGTCCATTCAACGTTTGATGAGCCACCGGAACATCACGTTAAAGTTGCTGAGTTATTACTGGAGCGTGCGAAACGTCTCGTTGAGATTGGTGAAGATGTCATCATCCTGATGGATTCGATTACACGTTTAGCACGTGCGTATAACTTAGTCATTCCGCCAAGTGGCCGTACTTTATCAGGTGGGCTAGATCCAGCAAGTCTACATCGTCCGAAAGCCTTCTTTGGTGCAGCGCGTAATATTGAAGCAGGTGGTAGTTTAACCATTTTATCAACAGCGCTTGTAGAAACAGGTTCTCGTATGGATGATATGATTTACGAAGAGTTCAAAGGGACTGGAAATATGGAACTTACGCTTGATCGAAAGTTAGCAGAAAAACGTATTTATCCGGCAATAGATATTCGTCGTAGTTCGACACGTAAGGAAGAATTATTACTGGATAAAAAAGAATTAGAGATGGTATGGCAGCTTAGAAATCTATTTACTGATAGCAATGACTTTACAGAACGTTTCTTACGTCGCCTGAAACAAAGTGAATCAAATGAAGATTTCTTTAAGCAGCTTGGTGAACGCATGGTAGAAAGTGCGAAGACCGGTAAACCAATCATTTAAAAAATAAGGTTGCATTTTTATAGTGAGACGTATATAATATGTAAGTATTGACGTGAAAATATTTCACGAATAAACTCTGTTCCAGATGGTTCAGGGCAAAGGAGCTGAAAACAATTATGAAACCAGGAATTCACCCAGATTACCATAAAGTAATCTTCTTAGATTCTACGACAGACTACAAATTCTTAAGTGGATCTACACGTACATCAAATGAAACTATGACTTGGGAAGATGGTAACGAGTACCCAGTTATCCGTTTGGATATCTCTTCTGACTCTCATCCATTCTACACAGGCCGTCAAAAATTCGCATCTGCGGATGGACGTGTTGAACGTTTCAACAAAAAATTCGGTCTTAAGTCAAAAAACTAATACTGAAGCTTTAAACTCTTATACCAATTGGTGTAGGAGTTTTTTATTTGACTGTTAAATGAAATGTAAACGTGTGTTGAATTATGATATAATAAAGCGATTATGACTTAAAAGGTGGCATTATTGATGTATGAGCATTATCATTCAGGTTGGATAGAATGTATTACAGGAAGTATGTTTAGTGGTAAGAGTGAAGAGTTAATTCGTCGTGTACGTCGCGGCCTTTTTGCGAAACAGCAGGTCATTGTCTTTAAACCTTCCATAGATGATCGTTACAGTGATTTAGAAGTTGTTTCACATAATGGTAATAAAATAGAGGCAGTGAATGTTTCGCACTCTTCTGAGATTATGGAGCATGTGAAAAGTGATCATGATATTATCGCGATTGATGAAATTCAGTTTTTTGATAATGATATTGTCGGTGTGGCAACGCAGCTTGCCGAAGAAGGATATCGCGTTATTACTGCAGGACTGGATATGGATTTTAGAGGTGTGCCGTTTGAACCGGTTCCTGAAATTATGGCAGTCGCAGAGCATGTGACAAAATTACAGGCGGTGTGCTCAGTCTGTGGTGCACCAAGCTCCAGAACACAACGCTTAATTGACGGAAAGCCCGCGCGATTCGATGATCCGATTATTTTAGTGGGTGCAAAAGAAAGTTATGAGCCAAGATGCAGGGAGCATCATATTGTTCCGAAGTAAGATGTAAATCAATATAAATTAATGATAAAAAGGAGTAATCATATGTTTGATCAGTTAGAAATCGTAGAACAACGTTATGAACAGTTAAATGAATTATTAAGTGATCCAGATATCGTGGGTGATACGGATAAATTAAGAGAATATTCTAAAGAACAGGCGGACTTGCAGGAAACTGTTGAAGTGTTTAGAGAATATAAAGATGTGAAACAGCAACTTGAGGAAGCATTAGAAATGATGGGTGATGCAAGTGATGCTGATGAACAGGAAATGATTAAAGAAGAAATTAATGAGTTAAAACCACAAATTCCTGTGCTGGAAGAGAAGATGAAACTTTTACTTATTCCTAAGGATCCTATGGATGACAAGAACGTTGTCATGGAGATTCGTGGTGCAGCAGGTGGAGACGAAGCGAATATCTTTGCCGGAGACTTATTCCGTATGTATTCAAGATTCTCTGAAGAGCAAGGCTGGAAGATTGAAGTTATGGAAACAAATGAAGCGGATCATGGTGGATTTAAAGAAATCAGTTTCACAATTATCGGTAAAGGTGCCTATAGTAAACTGAAGTTCGAAAATGGTGCCCATCGTGTGCAGCGTATTCCGACAACGGAAAGTGGTGGCAGAATTCATACTTCAACAGCAACAGTTGCTGTATTACCTGAAGTAGAAGACGTTGAGATTGAAATTCGTCAGGAAGACTTGCGTATCGAGACGTATCGTTCATCAGGTTCAGGTGGTCAGCACGTTAACACGACTGACTCAGCTGTACGTATTACACATATTCCAACAGGGATTGTTGCAACGTCATCTGAAAAATCACAAATTAAAAACCGTGAGAAAGCTTTAAAGTTACTTAAAACACGTGTATTTGATGCGAAATTACAGGAAGAACAGGCAAAATACTCTGAACAACGTAAATCAGCAGTAGGTACCGGTGACCGTTCAGAACGTATTAGAACTTATAACTATCCACAAAACCGTGTGACAGACCACCGCATTGGATTAACGATTCAAAAATTAGATCAGATTGTTGAAGGTAAATTAAGCGAAGTAATCGATGCGTTAACAATCGCTGAACAAACGTCTAAATTAGAAGCATTAAATGATGGCGTGCTATAAGATTGGTGATCTAATTAAGCAAGGTGAAAAGGTACTTGCGGAGTGCTTTGAACCAGTCATTGGTGCGAAGTTTTTGATGATGGATTTGTTTGATCTGACACAGATGGACGTGCTCATCAATCAGCGCCAGCTTTCTGAAGATGAGCGCGTGCGTTATTTATCAGGTATCGAGCAGTTGAGTAGACACATTCCGCTCGCACATATTACTGGTTTTCAATTATTTTATGAGCGTAAGTTTGTGGTGACACCTGATGTGCTTGTACCAAGAAATGAGACAGAAGAGCTTGTGCAACTCGTCATTGATAAATTTCAGCAGCGCACATCTTTTGTAGACATCGGTACGGGTAGTGGTGCGATTGTAGTAACGCTCGCATTAGAGTTATCTGCTTCAGCATATGCAGTAGATATTTCACCTGATGCATTACGCATTGCTCGTCGTAATGCTGATGTATTACAAGCTGATGTTACTTTTTTTGAAGGTGATTTACTAACGCCACTTATCGCGCAAGGAATCAAAGTGGATTGTCTCGTCAGTAACCCGCCATACATTGCACAGAGTGAACGTCCTTTAATGAATGATAGTGCGCTATACGACCCAGCGATAGCACTGTTTGCTGAAGACGAAGGGCTTGCGTTATATAAGCGTATGATTGATAGTATGCAGCACATACTGAATCCGCATGCGCTCGTTGCGTTTGAGATTGGTCACGCACAAGGTGAGGCAATATGTGCATATATCAATCATCATTATCCACATCTTTCACCACAGATTGTACAGGATATCAATGGATTAGATCGTATTGTCTGGTTAGAGTGGTGTGAATAAGTTATGCACAAATTACAATGGTTATCCACAATTTGTGCATAACTTTTTATTTTGTACTAAAATATAAGGCAAGAGAGGAGTTTACAGAATGGATACAAAACTTTGGGATGTGCGTAACTATGTGGATGACTTATCCACTTATCCACAAGTACAGGATATTATTACAGGTTTCAGACAAAATGAAATTATTGCAATACCTACTGAAACCGTTTACGGGCTTGCAGCAAATGCAAAGAGTAGAATAGCTGTGAATAAGATATTTAAAGCAAAAGGCAGACCGCAGGATAATCCCTTAATCGTACATATTTATGATAGCGCACAAATTGATGACTTCGCTTCAATACCATACTCTGAGACGCATAGATTAATGGATGCATTCTGGCCGGGGCCGATATCGTTCATTCTTCCCTTAAAGAACGATGTGCTGGCAGAGAATGTTACAGCTGGTCTCGATTCTGTTGCGGTACGTATGCCAAGTGAAAGAATAGCGCGCCAATTATTGGCTTTAACGCAACTACCACTTGCAGCACCTTCAGCAAATACGAGCGGAAAACCTTCTCCCACCACAGCAGAGCATGTTAAATTTGATATGGACGGTAAGATCTACGGCATTGTTCAAGGTTTCCAGGTTGATGTTGGTATAGAAAGTACCGTTGTGGATTGTACCTCATATCCGTTTAAGATTGCGCGTCCAGGTGCGATTACAGCACGGGATTTAGAGCGTATTGTGCCAGGTTGTGTGGGTGATGCAAATTATACTTCTGATAAACCGATTGCACCGGGAATGAAATATCGTCACTATGCACCAGATAGTCCTTTGGAGTTAGTCACTGATGTATCACAATTAACTTTAAAGTCCTCAGAAGCACTGATTGCACCACTTGCAGAGCTCACACGTTTTAGTGGGCATATTACCTATCCATTAAGTAACACATATGAGGATATTTCAGGTGCCATGCACAATTTATATGGAGCGTTGCGTGAGATGGATCAGCAGTCTGGTATCACTAAAATTTATATTGCTGACTATACGCACATCACTGGCAGTGAAGCTTTGATGAATCGTATTAATAAAGCCACTTCAGGAAAGTAGGGGAACAAATGGAAATAGTTTTTGTTTGTACAGGTAACACGTGTAGAAGTCCGTTAGCTGAAAGTATTGCTCAATCCATGACGAATGCGCACACCTTTACGTCGCGAGGCATCTTTGCAACAGACGGTATACCTGCTTCGCGCTATACAGCACAAATTATTGAAGAGCATCATTTGCCGCAAGCGACAAAAAGTGCGGCTTTTACGAAAAGTGATAGCGAGAAGGATCTAATTTTAACGATGACAGCGAGTCACCGTGACACCATTCGTTCAATGTATCCGGCAAGTAACGTCCACACACTAATTGAATATGTTCAAGGGACAAGCGGGGATATCATGGATCCTTACGGCGGAGATTACGAAATATATTTGCAAACTTACCATGATTTGCATAAAAATATCACGAAATTATTAACAAAAATTGAGCATTATTAGACAGTTTTAAAAAAACTGCCTCAAATTCCGGAAATGTTTTATCTCACTTTTTAAATAAGCTATAATATAAGAGAATGTGAATAGGAGGGATAATGTGAAAGTTGCGATTGCAAGTGATCATGGTGGTTTTGAGTATAAAGCAAAGATTACCGAATATTTAACGTCTGCAGGCATTGAATTTAAAGATTTTGGACCTGAATCTACGGCGTCAGTGGATTATCCTGACTATGCCGGACCAGTTGCAGAGGCTGTGGCATCTGGCGAATTTGACCGTGGTATTTTAATTTGTGGCACGGGTATTGGCATGAGTATTGCAGCTAATAAAGTACCAGGTATTCGTTGTGCGCTTGTTCATGACGTCTTTACGGCACAAGTCACGCGTGAGCACAATAATTCCAATGTACTAGCAATGGGTCAGCGTGTGATTGGAGAAGGATTAATGTTATTGATTGTTAAGACATGGCTGAACGCTGAATTTGAAGGCGGTCGTCATCAGCAGCGCATCGATAAGATAGCACAGCTGGAGTCATGCAATGGATAACATTCATACATTGTTAGATGAACTTGTCGCAATTGATTTCTTTAAACCGGATACATTGTGTGTGATTGGTTGCTCGACGTCTGAGGTGATAGGAGAACGCATCGGGACACATAGTTCTGATGAAGTGGCTCAAATATTTTTTGAGGCGTTTGACCGAATACATAAGCAAACCGGTGTAGATTTTTGTTTTCAGGGATGTGAACATATTAATCGCGCTATAACGATGGAACGTCGTGTACAACAGCGTTACGGATTTGATATCGTGAGTGTTGTGCCTGTGAAAGGGGCGGGTGGCAGCATGAGCAGTACTGCTTATCAGAAGTTTGAGGATCCGGTCGTTGTTGAGCATGTTCAATGTGACTGCGGGATTGATATTGGTCAGACGTTGATCGGGATGCACATAAAGCATGTACAGATACCTGTACGTGTATCGACAAAGCATATTGGTAAGGCAGTTGTGACGATAGCAACACATCGTCCGAAGCTCATCGGTGGACCTAGAAGTCATTATTAATTATTAGGGGGAATTGTAATGAACGAAATTAAAGCACAAGATAATGTATTATTTGAAGCAATGCGTAAAGAATTGGATCGTCAAAATAATAATATCGAGTTAATCGCTTCTGAAAACTTTGTTTCAAAAGCTGTTATGGAAGCACAAGGTTCAGTACTAACGAATAAATACGCTGAAGGTTATCCACACAAACGTTATTATGGCGGTTGTGAGTTTGTGGACATCGTAGAAGATTTGGCGCGTGACCGAGCTAAAGAATTATTTGGCGCTGAGCATGCCAATGTTCAACCCCATTCAGGAAGTCAGGCGAATATGGCTGTCTATCGTGTGGCATTAGAGCCTGGTGATACAGTACTTGGAATGAATTTAAGTCACGGTGGTCATTTAACGCATGGCTCTCACGTGAATTTTAGTGGGATTGACTATAACTTTGTGGGTTATGAAGTTTCTAAAGAGACTGAAACGATTGATTATGATAATGTACGCGAACTTGCGCTTGAACATAAGCCGAAGCTAATCGTTGCGGGTGCTTCTGCATATTCTCGTGAAATTGATTTTAAAGCGTTCAGAAAAATTGCTGATGAAGTTGATGCGTTGTTCATGGTAGATATGGCCCATATCGCCGGATTAGTAGCGACAGGATTACACGAAAACCCGGTACCGTATGCCGATTTTGTGACGACAACAACACACAAAACATTACGTGGACCTCGTGGTGGTATGATTTTATGTAAGGAAGCATACGCCAAAGCAATTGATAAAGCAATTTTCCCTGGTATTCAAGGTGGACCGTTAATGCATGTCATTGCTGCTAAAGCAGTAGCATTTGGTGAGGCATTGCAACCTGAATTTAAGGAATATCAGTTACAAGTCATTAAAAATGCGAAAGAGTTATCTTCAACATTATCAGAGCGCGGACTACGTATCGTCAGCGAGGGTACTGATAATCATGTGTTCAGTGTAGATGTAACACCGATGGACTTAACAGGTAAAGTTGCCGAACATGCATTAGATGCTGTAGGTATTACGACAAATAAAAATACAATTCCCTTTGATACAGCAAGTCCATTTGTAACAAGTGGTATTCGTATTGGAACACCAGCGGTTACAACACGTGGATTAAAAGAAGAAGAAATGAAGTTGATTGGTAATATCATCGCCGATGTATTAGCCAATCATGAAGATGAAAAAGTTTTACAGGAAGCTAGAGAAAAAGTGAAATCTATCACTGATAAATTTCCTTTATATAAATAAATTTATTAGAGTCTGGAGTGTTTATTGTGGCGAAAGTCCATGTTTTTGATCATCCATTAATTCAGCACAAATTAAGTTATATTCGTGATGAAAAGACAGGTACGAAAGAATTTCGTGAACTTGTTGATGAAGTAGGTATGTTAATGGCGTATGAAGTTACCAGAGATTTAGAGTTAGATGATGTAACGGTGAAGACACCTGTAACAGAAATGACAGCAAAACGTCTTTCAGGTAAGAAGATGGCCGTAGTACCAATATTACGTGCAGGTCTTGGTATGACGGATGGTGTATTAAAGCTTATCCCTGCAGCACGTGTAGGTCATATCGGTCTATATCGTGATCCGGAGACGTTACAACCGGTTGAATATTTTGCGAAGTTACCACAAGATATTGAAGAGCGTGATTTTATTGTAGTCGATCCAATGCTTGCAACGGGTGGAAGTGCGATTGAAGCGATTAATTCACTTAAGAAACGTGGTGCAACAAAAATTCGTTTTATGTGCTTGATTGCAGCGCCTGAAGGTGTGAAATTATTGCAGGAAGCGCATCCTGATGTAGATATCTATATTGCAGCGTTAGATGAAAAATTAAATGATCATGGCTACATTGTTCCTGGTTTAGGAGATGCCGGCGATAGATTGTTTGGTACAAAATAATATATTAGGAGATTATCATGAAAAAAATTATGACGATATTTGGTACAAGACCTGAAGCTATTAAAATGGCGCCGCTTGTACTTGCTTTAAAAGAAGATCCGGAATTAGAACCGATTGTAGTAGTAACAGCACAACACAGAGAAATGTTAGATCAAGTTTTAACAATCTTTAATATTAAACCAGATTATGATTTAAATATCATGAAAGCTGGTCAAACATTATCTGAAGTTACCAGTCGTGTTGTAATGGGATTAGAAGCCGTTATTAAAGAAGCTGAGCCAGATATGATTTTAATTCATGGTGATACAACGACAACATTCGCTGGAAGTTTAGCTGCATTCTATAACGAAGTAGCAATCGGCCATGTTGAAGCAGGTCTACGTACTTTCCAGAAATATTCACCATTCCCTGAAGAAATGAATCGTCAGATGACAGGTGTATTAGCGGATATTCATTTTGCACCGACTGAAGAAGCGGCTCAAAATCTACTAAATGAAAACAAACCAGCAGATAAAATCGCTATCACAGGTAATACTGCAATCGATGCTTTGAAGACAACAGTAAAGTCTGATTATGTTTCAGAAATCTTAAATAAAGCTGACGGCAGAAAAGTGATTCTGCTTACTGCTCACCGTCGTGAAAATATCGGTCAACCGATGCACAACATCTTTAGTGCGATTCGCCGTATCGTTGACGAGTTTGATGATGTTGAAGTTGTGTATCCGATGCATAAAAATCCGAAAGTTAGAGAAATCGCAGGGGAGCATCTGGCTAATCATGAACGTATCCAGTTGATTGAACCACTTGATGTGATTGATTTCCATAACTTCGCATCACGCAGTCACTTCATCTTAACTGATTCAGGAGGCGTACAGGAAGAAGCACCATCACTTGGGAAACCGGTATTGGTACTACGTGATACGACTGAAAGACCAGAAGGTGTGAAAGCTGGAACATTAAAGCTTGCAGGTATTGAAGAAGAAAATATCTACGCATTAACAAAAACATTGTTAACAGATGAAGCAACATACCAAAGTATGTCAAAAGCAAGTAATCCATATGGTGATGGAGAAACTTCTAAGAGAATTTGTGAGCATATTAAACATTATTTTGACTTGACAGCCGAAAAACCGGCACCATTTAAAGTTGAAGCATCAAAATAATTTCATATACCCGTTCTGAAAAAAATAAACACAATTATGTGTCTAAAATGTGAACATTCCGTGAAGTTTATGTTTCTAATATTCTGACATAGCATTGACACTTAATTTTGCCTATATTATCATAAATGAGGAATGAAACGGTTTTCATTCGATGAAAACTTTTCTAAGGAGTTTCTGCAATGTCAGAATTTCGAGTTTTTTTTAAGCGGTATTTGCAGTATTTTTTATATCTAATTCTAATTTTTGTCATAATCGGCGCAGTCACTCATAATGATTTTGTGTTAGGATTAGTTATTGGTACAATAGCGTCTGCTATTAGTACTTTCGTATGGTATCACTACTTATCGCGTGCGATGAAAAGTGATGCATTGTACATCTCAAGTGGTATGGGGATCCGCTTTTTAATAGCGGTCATGGCATGCCTCTTCTGGGTGAGGTATCCTGATACATTTAATTTATTAGGTATCGCACTTGGCCTGATGCTCACCTATGTAATGATTATCATTCATGGCGTGAACAGTTTGAAAAAATAATACATATAGGAAGAGGTGAAGGAATGGGACACGAATCACCCCTCTATACATTGAAACTCGCGGGACATGATATTATTTTCAATCTGTCTTCAATGTTGATGATTACTGTAGCAGCGGTTATCGTATTTTTAATTGCGATACTTTTCACACGCAATTTGAGTGTACGTCCGCACGGTAAACAAAACTTCATTGAATGGGTTTTCGATTTTACTAGAGGCATTATTAACAGTAATATGGCGTGGAACAAAGGTGGGCGTTTTCATTTTCTGGCAGTAACATTGTTATTATTCATTTTTGTTGCGAATATGCTGGGATTACCATTTGCAATTGTAAGTGGTCACACATTATGGTGGAAATCACCGACTGCTGATCCAACTGTCACATTAACACTTTCAACGCTAATGGTACTATTAACACATTTCTATGGTATCAAGATGCGTGGCGCTGGAAATTACTTTAAGAGTTTTGCTCAACCGGTATGGTTTATGGTACCGTTCAAGATTATTGAAGAATTTTCATCTACTTTAACACTTGGTCTGCGACTTTACGGTAACATCTTCGCAGGTGAAGTACTACTTGGACTACTCGCTGGTCTTTTAACAACATTTGGTGCACTTGGTGCCATCGGTGGATTTATTCCATTAGTAATCTGGCAAGGTTTCTCAATTTTCGTAGGATCAATTCAGGCCTACATTTTCGTTATGTTATCAATGGTTTATATGTCACATAAAGTGTCAGATGACCATTAATATAAAAAATTAAAAAAACTATCATATTTCTTTAGGAGGAAATTATTAATGAATTTATTAGCAGCAGCAATCGCAATCGGTTTAGCAGCATTAGGAGCAGGTATTGGTAACGGTTTAATCGTATCTCGTACAGTTGAAGGTGTAGCACGTCAACCAGAAGCACGTGGTCCATTAATGACTATCATGTTCATCGGTGTAGGTTTAGTTGAGGCCCTTCCTATCATCGCGGTAGTAGTATCATTCATGGTAATGAACCGTTAATTTAAAATAAACTCGTTAAGGCGAAGTCACTATGATTTCGCCATTCATTTATGAATATAACTGCGATGAAAGGAGCGTTAATCTTGAATTTCTTAATTTTAGGCGAAACAGCACACGCCGCGCATGGCGTTGAATGGGGTACAGCGATATTTACTCTTTTCGCATTCATAGTTTTATTAGCTTTACTAAGTAAATTCGCTTGGGGTCCATTAAAAAACATCATGGACGAGCGTCAGCAAGGCATTAATGCTGACCTTGATAATGCAAGAAAGCAAAATGAAGATGCAAAGCGTTACGCTGATGAAAATAAAGCGTTACTGACTAAAACACAACAAGAAGTATCTATCATGATTGAAGATGCAAAAACACAAGCGAAGACACAACAAGAAGAGATTATCCACGAAGCAAACGTGCGTGCCAACAAAATTGTTAGCGATGCACAAGTTGAAATCGAAAATGAAAAACAACGTGCAATTGCAGACATCAACGACCGCGTTGCTGAATTATCTGTATTAATCGCACAAAAAGTTCTTAATAAAGAAATCAATGAACAAGATCAAAAGCAACTTGTTCAACAATTTATTCAAGAGGCAGGCGATAAATAATGGCCAATGTCTTAAATAAATACGCAGAGAGTTTGTTAGAAGTAGCAAAGGGGCAAGGTGTTGAGCATAGCGTATATGCTGATTTACTTGAAATTAAAAAAGCTGTAGCAAAAGATGCTGCATTTACTGCTTTTGCAGATAATCCAAAAGTATCTCACGAATCTCGTAAAGCCTTCGTGGCAGAAACGTTTAAAGGCGTGGATACGCCGCTTAAAAACTTATTGAACATCTTAGCAGATCGCAAACAATTAGGATACCTTCCTGGTATCGCTGATGCTTATGTTACATACTATAACGCAGCGAACGAACAGGCAAAGATGAAAGTAGAGTCAGTCTATGCTTTATCTACTGAAGAATTAGATGCACTGGGTAAAGTGTTCATCGAAAAAACAGGATATAAAAAATTATTAATTGAAAATATTATTAATGAATCATTAATCGGAGGCATTCGTGCGACGATTGGAACGACAGTTTATGATGGTTCAGTTATAAATGAATTAAATCAATTAAGTAAGTCGTTTCAAAAACAATAATTTCTTATTAAGGAGTGACATCAATGGCCATCAAAGCTGAAGAAATCAGTGCGTTACTAAAATCACAGATTGCAAACTATGAGTCTGGTATGACAGTAACGGATGTAGGTACTGTAATTCAAGTCGGTGACGGTATCGCATTAGTACATGGCTTAAACAACGTTATGGCAGGGGAACTTGTTGAGTTTCATAACGGTGTTTTAGGTCTAGCACAAAATTTAGAAGAAAATAACGTAGGTGTCGTAATCTTAGGACCTTACTTAGATATTAAAGAAGGCGACGAAGTTAAACGTACAGGTCGTATCATGGAAGTTCCAGTTGGCGAAGAGCTAATCGGACGTGTTGTTAACCCATTAGGGCAACCGATTGATGGACGTGGACCACTTAACACAACTAAAACGCGTCCAATCGAATCACCAGCAACTGGTGTTATGGATCGTAAATCAGTTGATGAGCCACTACAAACAGGTATCAAAGCGATTGATGCATTAGTACCAATCGGACGTGGACAACGTGAGTTAATCATCGGTGACCGTCAAACTGGTAAAACAACTGTTGCAATCGATACAATCCTAAACCAAAAAGATGAAGATATGATTTGTGTATACGTAGCAATCGGACAAAAAGAATCAACAGTGCGTACAGCTGTAGAAACTTTACGTCAACACGGTGCTTTAGATTACACTATCGTCGTATCAGCATCTGCATCACAACCAGCTCCATTATTATACATCGCACCATACGCGGGTGTAGCAATGGCAGAAGAATTCATGTTCAATGGTAAACACGTATTAATCGTATATGATGATTTAACAAAACAAGCAGCAGCTTACCGTGAGTTATCATTATTATTACGTCGTCCGCCAGGTCGTGAAGCTTATCCTGGGGATGTCTTCTATCTTCACAGCCGTCTTTTAGAACGTGCAGCTAAATTAAATGATGATTTAGGTGGCGGTTCTATTACAGCTTTACCATTCGTTGAAACTCAAGCAGGGGATATCTCAGCTTACGTTCCAACAAACGTAATTTCGATTACAGATGGACAAATCTTCTTACAATCAGATTTATTCTTCTCTGGTGTACGTCCTGCGATCAACGCCGGATTATCTGTATCTCGTGTAGGTGGTTCTGCACAAATTAAAGCGATGAAAAAAGTTGCGGGTACGTTACGTCTTGACTTAGCGTCATACCGTGAATTAGAATCATTTGCTCAATTCGGTTCAGATTTAGACCCACAAACTAAAGCAAAATTAGAGCGTGGTAAACGTACGGTTGAAGTTTTAAAACAAGATCAAAATAAACCTTTAACAGTTGATAAACAAGTTACGATTCTTTATGCATTAACAAAAGGTCACTTAGATGATATTCCTGTTGAAGATATTACACGTTTTGAAGATGAGCTATTAGCATGGGTTGGTTTAAATGCACCGCATATTTACCAGGAAATCCGTGAAACTAAAGGCTTACCAGCTGATGAAACATTCGTTGAAGCATTCAATGCATTCAAGAAAGTCTTCAGAAAATCAGAAGTATAATCTTTAAAGGAAATTAATCAGAAGGTGGTGACAAAATGGCTTCTCTTAGAGACATAAAAGGCCGCATTAATTCGACGAAGAAAACAAGTCAAATTACTAAAGCGATGCACATGGTATCTAACTCTAAATTACGTCGTGCAGAAGAAAATGCTAAAAGCTTTTATCCTTATATGAATAAAATGCAGGAAGCAATCATTGCAATTGGCGGGAGCAATTCAGAGTCTAACCACCCAATGTTGCAAACACGTCCAGTTAAGAAGACGGGTTACTTAGTAATTACATGTGATAAAGGTCTTGCGGGTCCTTACAATGCAAACATTTTAAAAAGTGTTACAGCTCAAATTAAAGAACGTCATAATAACAATCCTGCTGAGTATGGTATTTTAGTTATTGGTCGTGTTGGACGTGATTTCTTACGTTCACGTGGCTATAACGTTGAAGGTGAAATTATCGGACTTTCTGATCAACCATCATTCAAATCGATTAAAGAAATCAGCCAAAAAGCTGTATCTCGTTTTGAATCAGGAGATTACGATGAACTTTATATGCATTTTAGTCATTTCATTAGTGTCCTTGAACAAGAAGTACAAGAACGCAAAATTTTACCAATTTCTAAAGATGAGGTATCTGGTGAATCTTCATTATCTAACTATGAATTCGAACCAGATCAGGATGCCATTTTAGAAGTTATTCTTCCACAATACGCGGAAAGTTTAATCTATGGTGCCATTTTAGATGGTAAAGCAAGTGAACATGCTTCACGTATGACTGCAATGAAAAATGCAACTGATAATGCAAAAGAATTAATTGATGACTTATCATTACAATATAACCGTGCGAGACAAGCAGCGATCACACAACAAATCACTGAGATTGTTGGTGGAGCAGCAGCACTAGAATAAACTTTGGGAGGAATAAACATGGCAGTAGGTCACGTAATCCAAGTTATGGGTCCTGTAATTGACGTTAAGTTCGAAAACGGTCAATTACCAGCATTAAACAATGCCTTAACTTTAGATATTAAACGTGAAGAAGGTAAATCTACGAAGTTAACGTTAGAAGTTGCCCTTCATTTAGGTGATGATGCAGTACGTACAATCGCTATGAGTTCTACTGATGGCGTGCAACGTGGTGCAGAAGTAACTGACACAGGTTCACCGATTTCTGTACCAGTTGGAGATGCTACATTAGGTCGCGTATTCAACGTATTAGGAGAAAAAATCGATTTAGCTGAAGAATTAGATGCGTCAGTACGTCGTGATCCAATTCACCGTTTAGCACCTAAGTTTGAAGAATTATCAACTAAAGTTGAAATTTTAGAAACAGGTATTAAAGTAGTAGACTTATTAGCACCTTACATTAAAGGTGGTAAAATCGGATTATTCGGTGGTGCCGGTGTAGGTAAAACGGTATTAATCCAGGAATTAATTAACAATATCGCACAAGAGCACGGTGGTATTTCAGTATTCGCAGGTGTTGGTGAAAGAACACGTGAAGGTAATGACTTATTCCACGAAATGAGTGACTCAGGCGTTATCAAGAAAACAGCAATGGTATTTGGTCAAATGAACGAGCCACCTGGTGCACGTATGCGTGTAGCTTTATCTGGTTTAACAATGGCTGAATACTTCCGTGATGAGCAAGGACAAGACGTTCTTTTATTCATCGATAACATTTTCCGTTTCACACAAGCAGGTTCAGAGGTTTCAGCCCTTTTAGGTCGTATGCCATCTGCCGTTGGTTACCAACCAACACTTGCAACTGAAATGGGTCAATTACAAGAGCGTATCACATCTACAAACGTTGGATCAGTTACATCTATCCAAGCGGTATTCGTACCAGCCGATGACTATACTGACCCGGCGCCAGCAACAGCCTTTGCTCACTTAGATGCAACAACAAACTTAGAGCGTAAATTAACAGAAATGGGTATCTACCCAGCCGTTGACCCGTTAGCGTCTACATCTCGTGCATTAACACCAGCAGTTGTTGGAGAAGAGCACTATGAAGTAGCACGTCGCGTTCAGGCAACTTTACAAAAATATCGTGAGTTACAAGATATTATCGCCATCTTAGGTATGGACGAATTATCTGATGATGATAAAAAGACTGTTAACCGTGCACGTCGTATTCAGTTCTTCTTATCTCAAAACTTCCACGTAGCTGAGCAGTTTACAGGTCAAAAAGGTTCTTACGTACCAGTTGCACAAACTGTACAAGACTTTAAAGCTATCTTAGATGGTAAATACGACCACATTCCTGAAGATGCATTCCGTTTAGTAGGTGGCATTGAAGCAGTGTTAGAACAAGCTAAAGGTATGGGTGTAGAAGTTTAATTCAGGAGGATGGAACTATGAATAAAATCGCATTAGATATCGTCACTCCTAACGGTTCAGTTTACTCAGAACAAAATGCTGAGTTAGTTGTACTACAAACTGAATCAGGTGAAATGGGTGTGATGGCAGGTCATATTCCTACTGTTGCACCACTAAAAATTGGGGCCGTACGTGTAACACGTTCAGGTAACGATAAAGACTTTGTTGCTGTAACTGAAGGATTCGCTGAAATTCGTCCGGAAAAAGTTACAGTATTAGTTCAGGCAGCTGAACAAGCGTCTGAAATTGATGTGGAAAGAGCGAAAGCTTCGTTATTACGTGCAGAAGAACGTTTTAAAGAAGAACAAGCAGCACATGTTGATTTCCATCGTGCAGAACGTGCATTACATCGTGCATTGAACCGATTAGAAGTCGCAAAATATCGATAAGAGGCTGTAAAAGAAGCGTTTAGCTACAAGCAATAAGGATTTCAAAGCGTTAAATCGCTCTTTGATTTTAGCTTTGAAAACTTATTGTTGCAGTAGCTGCTTCTTTTACGCCGTTTAAAAAAGAGGCTGTCGACAAAGCGCTTAGACGCATGCAAACTGGAAGAAATCCCAAGAAATCGCTTTTTGATTTCGAGGGGGATTTCTGAAGTTTGACGAGCGTCTGCTTAGGAGACGCCATTTAAGAGAGGCTGTCGACAAAGCACTTTCTCACAGCCAATTAAACGCATAAATTAAAAGTACACAGTTCAACTGTGTACTTTTTTTATAGAGGTGAAACATGAATATTTTTGCTTTTACTTATCTTTTCTTATACATGGCTATTACTGCAATCAGCTTTAAAAGTTTACAGGCACTACGTTTGGATCATTGGTTTAAGGCCAATAGAACAACAGATATACAAATACTGCTAATGTTCTTTAGCATGGCACTAAGCTACTTAGTCACTAACTTTATTGTAGACCTCATCAAACAGACTAATATGATAATGGTTTTATTTTAAATGAGTTTATTCATAAAAATATATACATTTGTTACTTTCACGGAATTTTCATTAACTGTTCATAGATGTTTTAGTATAAAATAGATGTATAGTTATGTTAATTTTGGAGGTAAAGATGGATACGATAGTCGTAAAAGGTGGCGCTAAGTTAAAGGGTCATGTCAAAGTGGAAGGTGCAAAAAATGCGGTATTACCGATACTTACAGCGTCAATATTAGCTGAAGAAGGTAAAAGTGTATTCACAAATGTACCGAATTTATCAGATGTTGATACAATTTCAGCCGTTTTAGAAGGCTTAAATGCAAAAGTATATAATAAGTTGGATGTAAATACTGTTGAAGTAGATGCGAGTGGAGAATTACTAACACATGCTGCTTATGAGTATGTAAGTAAAATGCGCGCAAGTGTGCTTGTGCTCGGTCCGTTATTAGCACGCTTTGGAAATGCGGAAGTTGCTATGCCAGGTGGATGTGCTATTGGTTCTCGTCCGATTGAACAACATTTAAAAGGACTACGTGCATTAGGCGCTGAAATTACTCAGACAAATGGTTATTTAGTGGGTAAGGTAAATGGTCGATTAAAAGGTGCACAAATTTATTTTGATTTCCCGAGTGTAGGAGCAACCCAAAATATTATGATGGCAGCTACTTTAGCTGAAGGTAAAACGGTGATAGATAATGTTGCCAGAGAACCTGAAATTGTTGATTTAGCTAATTACTTAAATAAAATGGGTGCAGACGTTCAAGGTGCAGGAACAGATCGTATTGTAATTCATGGTGTGGAGAAGCTTCACGGTGCAACACATGAAATTGTGCCTGATAGAATTGTTGCGGGAACATTTTTAGTGGCAACAGCAATTACACAAGGAGATGTATATGTTGAAGGTGCGATATATGAACATATGCAGGCATTGATTGCGAAGCTTGAAGAGACAGGATGTACGGTCGAGGTTGATGCAAAAGGGATTCGATTATATGTTAATCAGCCACTGAAAGAGGTTGATGTAAAAACATTACCACATCCAGGATTCCCGACAGATATGCAGGCACAGATGATGGCATTAATGCTTGTATTACCGAAAGAAAGTTCAATGCATGAAACAGTATTTGAGAATCGTTTTATGCATGTTGCTGAGTTTAACAAGATGAATGCACAAATTACAGTAGATAAGCGTATTGCCCGTGTTACTGCAAGTAAACTTCAAGGTGCAGAAGTAAAGGCGACTGATTTACGATCTGCAGCAGCTTTAATATTAGCTGGCCTTGTTGCTGAAGGTTATACGAAAGTTACAGAATTGTACCATCTTGATAGAGGATATGTTGATTTCCATACGAAATTACGCACTTTAGGTGCTGATATTGAGCGTACTGGTGATAAGAAAGCGCATTTACAAGTTCACAATTAAGCCTAAGAGGTGATGAACATGAAAAAGATTAATCTTGATGAGAAAGTCAGTGTGATTAATGGCACTGAAGTCATTCATAGACGTGTACCTATTTTACTGACAGTATTCATTGTACTTGTCTTAATGGTGATTTTATTTGTAGTAGGTATGATGATTGGTTATGGAATTTTACATTCACCGATTGATATTTTTAAACCATCGACATGGACACATTTATTTAAACTGACAGGGAGTGAAGTTTGATGGAAACTATTTTGACATTTGATGAAATAAAAAAGATTATTCCTCATCGTTATCCATTTTTATTAATCGACAGAATCACTGAACTTGAAGAAGGAAAAAAGTGTACAGGAATTAAACAGGTCAGTGGCAATGAGCCATTCTTTCAAGGACACTTCCCTGAGTATGCAGTAATGCCAGGGGTACTTATCGTCGAAGCACTTGCACAAGTCGGTGCTGTTGCGATGCTTAAGCTTGAAGAGAACCAGGGAAAACTTGCTATGTTTACAGGAATTGATAAATGTAGATTTAAAAAACAAGTGACACCTGGAGATACGTTAGTATTATCCGTTGAAATGACGCGTGTTAAAGGGCCGATAGGTAAAGGGTTAGCAACAGCTACCGTGAATGGTGAAATCGCTTGTAGCTGTGAAATTAGCTTTGCAATTTTAGAAAAATAATTAAAAATATAAGGACAATCGATTGTATTCGATTGTCCTTATATTTTATTCTTCATCTTCCACTTCATCTTTAAGTTTCGGTTTAGATTTCATCATACGGTTAAATGCAATAATCAGCTCTTGTCCACTTAATCCATCTGCAACGAGTTGCTCAAGGAGTTTCTCTGCGTAAACTTGACGCAAAGTGTAAATATGACATTCGATAATGACTGATATTTTATCTTTTAATGGGACTATTTTTTTTACAGTTGATTCGAAAAGGGCCGGATCATTAGAGGGACGCGTAATAACGACACGCGTATCAAGGATCGTTTCATGATCTAAATAATACTGCATTTTTTCGATATGTATATCGTCGATTACAATTTCCAGTAACCATCCCGTACCACTGTTCTCTTTATTAATAATTACGCCATCGAATAATTCATACTCAGTAACAGATTCGTTTTCAACAATTTGAAATCTTACGGCTTTAAACGTTTTCATGTATATCCCTCCATTATCTATTATAATCCAGACATAAATTTTTTCAAAATATAAAATTATCTCTTTTTTCTTCAAAAACATTCATTTATTAATGAACATTTTTTGATTTTTCATTTTCTGAGTCAATAGGCTAACAGAATTTAAATTGCTGCATTTTTGCAACAGTTTGTTTTTGTAATATAGTGCTATTGAAAGGAGGTGAAACATTGATAAACAAAGTCATATTAGCTGGAAGAATTTCGAGTGATATTGATTTAAAAGAGTTTTCGGATAACCTGAAAATCTCCTCTTTCTTTCTGGCAGTCGATCGTGGTAAGAAAAAGAATGCTAAAGAAAGTACCGTTGATTTCTTAAGATGTAAAGCGTTCAATCGAACGGCTACAAATATTCATTCTTTCTGTCGTAAAGGCTCTTTAGTTTGTTTGACAGGGCAAATTCATAATAATCGTTATGAAAAAGATGGAGAGACAAAATATGCAGTAGAAATCATTATTGAAAGTATTAAGTTTCTGCCTGGTCTAAGTAACGGTAAAGAAAAATCACCAGATGAAAAATGGGATGAGCTTTCTTACGAGGAGAAACTGATTGTTATTAATGATTACAGGTCACGAAAAAAAATGCAGGACAATGAAAATAAAGATATTGAAACAGAAGAAGTGCCGGAGCCTTCGAGTAAGACGTCGGCTAATTATAACCAGCGATGGTCGAAAGAATTAAATAAAGAAGAAAAAATACCTGAAGAATTTAAAGAACAAGCTGAAGAGATTGTACAGCAATTCAGCGGAGAGTCATCAGAAAAAAGTGGTGACAGTCAATCAACTGATGAAGATAGTACATCACAGGAAGAGCCTGTTCAAAAAGATGAAATAACGGATAAGAGTTTACCCTTTTAACTAATTCAACTTTCATTACTCACACACCCCACCTCCCATTACACCTCCCTAAAACCCGATAAACACTCGTGCCGGAGTGGTTATCGGGTTTTTGTATGAACTTGAGATATCTCTGTAATATATTTGTAATTAAAGGAAGTTACTTATCACACGGTTGTAACCAAAGAAATATTAAATCGTGATAAAGTTATTTTAATGATAAATGAGATTAATCGGGGGACACATATATAATGAAAAAATTAGCAGCATTGTCATCAGTGGCAATCTTAGCAACAGCGTTTGCTACAACTCAAGTAGATGCAAAAGAACATACAGTAGCACCAGGAGAATCTTTATGGGTGATTGCTGATAAATACGATACAACAATTCAAAAGATCAAAAAAATTAATCACTTAGAATCGAACTTAATTGTACCAAATCAAAAATTAGAAGTATTAGTGAATGGTAAGTATGAAGTAAAAGCAGGGGATACTTTAACTAAAATCGCTAAAAAATTAGATATTAAAGTTTCTGTATTAAAGAAATTAAATAATATTAAAACTTCAAAAGCACTAAAACCAGGTCAGTTATTAATCGTTGAAAAAAATGAAGTGAAAAAAATAGTTAAAACAGTTCCACAAAAAGCAGTAAAAGCAGCACCAGTAACACAAACACCAGTGTCTAAAACTACACCGGTTGCTAAATCAGTACCAGTGACTAAAACTGCACCTGCAACAGCTACAAAGCCAGCAGTTCAACAAGCACCAGTTCAACAAGCTAAGCAAGCACCAGTACAACAAACAGCAGCTCCAGCTGGTAACTCATCAGTTGATGCGCATTTACGAATGATCATGCAACGTGAATCTGGTGGTAATCCAAGAGCGGTTAACCCTGCTGGATATTACGGCTTATTCCAATTCTCACCTCAAACATGGGCAGCTGTAGGTGGAACAGGTAATCCTGCACAAGCTTCTGAAGCAGAACAATGGAAACGTGCACGAATGTTATATACACAATATGGTGCGCAACACTGGTCAACAGCATACTAAAATTTTAGCAGAACAACTTGTTCTGCTTTTTTTAATGCACAAAATAAAATATAAATTTACTAAAATCGCTAAAATGTAACCGATATGTAATAAAGCACGATTTCTTTTATATAAGCTGTAACCTAAGCTCTCGATAATTCTGCTATAGTTATGAATAAGTAGCACGTTATATTAAATCCTGGAGGATACAAATCATGAAAAAGATATTAAGTGTAACAGCAACTATCGCATTAACGACGACATTGGCAGTATCTACAGCAGATGCAGCATCATACCGAGTGAAATCTGGAGATTCATTATGGTCAATTGCAAACAAATATGGTACGACGATTGCGGCAATTAAATCTGCGAATGGTTTATATTCTAATTTAATTCACCCAAATCAAGTATTAAAGATTAATGGTAGGTCGAGTGTAGTATATAAAAACACATCATATAAATACTCGACATATAAAGCACCTGTAAGTAAAACAGCTTATACAAAAGCTAAAACCAAACAAACAACTGTTAACCGTGGATTGAACTGGGCAGCACTTGCAAGATGTGAATCAGGTGGTAATCCTTCAATCAATACAGGTAATGGTTATTACGGCATGTATCAATTTGATTTACAAACATGGCGTGGTGTAGGTGGATATGGATATCCACATCAGGCATCTGCTGCTGAACAGACAAAACGTGCGCAAATTCTTTATAACATGCGTGGCGCTCAACCGTGGCCGGTTTGTGGTAGAAACCTATAAGAGGCTATCGAACTTGCGTTCAGTCGCAAGTAAACTGGAGAAAATCCACAAGAAATCGTTTTTTTGATTTTGAAGGAATTGTTGAAGTTTATCGAGCGACTGCAAGAGAGATGCCATTTCCAATAGAGGCTATCGAACTTGCGTTCAATATTACTTTACGCTACACTGAACTTAATTACATATATTACTACTAGGGGTGCCGTATGGCTGAGATGACTTTGTCAAACTCTTTTGACCTGATCTGGATAATACCAGCGTAGGAAAGTAGTTAAGTTCCTTTATTATTTTTTATTCTATTTAATATTGGTATTTAGCCTATTTCCTATTTGGAGATAGGCTTTTTATTATTTTACAGGAGGTAATTTAATGTTTACAGCACAGTTAAAGCAGGAAGTAGAGCCGATTATTGAAGCAATTTATGAGGACGGATTTATCCAGGGAATGATTCGTGGTGATTTAAGTAAGGAAGCTGTCATCCATTACTTAAAAGCAGATCACCTATATTTAAATGAGTTTGCTAAAATATATAGTTTGCTAATTCCAAAGCTTGATGATAAAGAAGGTATAAAATTTTTACTTGAGCAAATTGATTTTGTAATGAATGGTGAAGTCACAGCACATTACACGTTAGCTGATTATGCACAGGTTGATTATAAAGAGATTATTAAAGATGGTGAGTGGTATCCATCAAGCGATCATTATATTAAGCATATGTATTTTAATGCGTATCGTTATAGTGATGCAGCATTCACAATTTGTGCCATGGCACCTTGTCCATATGTTTATCAGCAACTGGCTTTAAAGATGAAAGAGCGTCATGATTTTACAGGAAATCCTTTTAAGGACTGGGTCGATTTTTACGCGGTAGAAATGAAACCGTTAATGGAGCATCTTGATGGCTGGGTGGATGCTTTTGCCAACACGGCAAGTGAGGCTGAGCGTGATATTTTAGCGAAGAACTTTAAAGAGAGTTGTATTCATGAAAAACGTTTCTTTGATATGGCCTTTACACAACAAACTTGGGAAAGCGTGGTAGTTTAATATGAAGACAGCATTATCAATAGCAGGAACTGATCCGACAGGCGGCGCGGGTACAACGGTTGATTTGAAGGTTTTTCAGTCGCGTGGTGTGTACGGTATGAGTGTGGTAACGAGTATTGTTGCGCAAAATACGTTAGGTGTACAAAATGTTTTCAATCAGCCGGTGGAGGTTATCGCTGCTCAACTTGAGAGTGTATATAGCGATATTGTGCCAGATGCTGTGAAAACAGGGATGCTTGCAACGAGTGACGTGATGGATGTCGTACGTCCGTATATCTTAAAACATGATATCCCGTATGTCATTGATCCGGTAATGGTTGCTAAAAGTGGCGATGCATTACTCGATGAACTGGGAAGAAGCGCAGTGCGTACTAAGTTATTAGATATCGCAACAGTCGTTACACCTAACATTCCTGAACTTGAAGAGATTGTTCAGATGAAAGTGGCAACGATGGATGATATTAAGCGTGCCGGTAAAATTTTTATTAATGAAATCGGTGCTCAAAGTGTACTGATTAAAGGTGGTCATTTAAAAGGTGATGCGACCGATTATTTATTTACACGTGATGAGTTTGTTGTACTAAAAGGTGATCGTTACGATACTAAACATACACATGGGACTGGATGTACGTATTCTGCAGTAATTACTGCAGAGCTCGCTAAAGGAAAATCGATTGTGGATGCTGTGCAACTTGCTAAAAGGTATATGGATTTAGCAATTAAACATACACCTGAACTTGGGCACGGGCAGGGTCCGGTGAATCACTTTAAATACCAGGAGGTTTACAATGCTTAATCAACTAAGAAAAGATAATCCTTTAATTATCTGTATTACAAATGATGTCGTTAAAAATTTTACTGCAAATGGATTACTAGCAATAGGTGCTAGTCCAGCGATGGCGACTGAAAAGCTTGAGATGGAAGAGTTTTTAAGACATGCTGGGGCATTACTAATTAATATCGGTTCGATTGAAGCGGGTGATATTGATAATATGATGTCAGCGGCAAAATTTGCAAATCAGCATGATGTACCGATTGTATTAGATCCAGTTGCATGCGGAGCTTCAAAGTTTCGTAAAGATTTCTGTCTGAAATTACTTGGTACATATGACGTAGCAGTCATCCGTGGGAATGCCTCAGAACTTCAGGCATTGATTGGTGATGCCAGTATGAAAGGAACAGATGCTGATACGAGCCTATCTACTGAAACAGTGGCACGTAACGCCAATAAGCAATTTGGTTGTGCAATCGTTGTAACCGGCAAGACAGATGCAATTTGTGTAGATGGTAAAGTGAGCTTGATAGATAACGGTAGTGAATTACTGACAAAAGTTACCGGTGGTGGATGTTTATTAGGGGCAGTTGTAGCAAGTTTCATATATAATGAAACTAAACCAACGTTAGAAGTATTAACTGAAGCGCTGACGACGTATACAGTAGCGTCAGAGTTTGCTGAAAAGTCTCCTAACGGTACTTTGCCTGGACATTTTGCTGTACATTTAATTGACCAGTTATACTCAATACAGGAAAGTGATGTGGCAGAGAATAGACTTGTGAAAGAAGTGTAGCTTATGTTTGATAGAAAATCATTACGTGTTTATTTTATTGCAGGAACACAGGATACAGTAGATGGCGACCTGGAACGCGTGCTAAAGGAAGCACTGGATGCAGGTATTACATTGTATCAATTTAGAGAAAAAGGTCCGACAGCTAAGCAGGGTGCAGAAAAAGAAGCACTTGCACGCCGTCTTCTTGCCATGTGTAAAGCTAAGAATGTGCCGTTTATTGTCAATGATGACACAGCACTTGCACACAAGATTGATGCAGACGGCATACATCTCGGACAGGATGATGCCAAGATAGAAGATATTATTAACGATTTTAGCGATAAGATTATTGGACTATCAGTGGGTAATTTTGCTGAATATGATCAGTCAGATTTAACACATGTTGATTATATTGGTGTGGGTCCTGTCTATGAAACAAGTAGTAAGAGTGATGCGAAAAAGCCGGGTGGTGTTGAACTGATTCGCAAAATGCGTTTATATGATGAAGAGATACCGATTGTCGCGATCGGTGGTATCACACCATTAAACTGTGAAATGATTATTGATGCTGGTGCAGATGGTATTTCAACTATCTCTTCAATTACGCGTAGCAATAATATTGAGCAAGTTGTGACAGATTACTTAAAATATTATACAGATAAATAAAAATATATGGTTTTTGTTTATGAATATCACTTTTTGTGATAAAATAACCTCTATGTGAATAATATTATGAGGTGAAAGAATGAAGAAAAAGGCGATATGGCCGTTAATCATTGCAATTGCATTATTTTTATCAGGCTGTGACTATTCAAAGGAAAAGAACCGTACAGGATTTTTCTATGATACATTTGTACATCCGCTAGATCAGTTAATCCATTGGTTAGGTTCACACATGGGACATAACTACGGGCTTGCGATTATTGCGATTACGCTAATCGTACGTTTAGCATTATTCCCATTTATGATGCGTACATATAAAAATCAATATGTGATGAAAGAGAAAATGGCTTTAATCAAGCCACAAATGACTGAAATTCAGGAACGTGTAAAACGTGCACGTACTCAGGAAGAAAAGATGGCGGCCAATCAGGAGATGATGGCACTTTACAAAGATAATGGTATCAATCCACTGAACATGGGATGCTTACCCTTACTTATCCAATTGCCAATCGTTACAGGATTATTCTACGTATTAAAATATCCAACTGAAGGCGGTATTACGCAATATCCGGACTTCTTATGGTTTAACTTAACAAAAGTCGATATTGCGATGACAGTAATCGCTGGTATCGTTTATGCGTTACAAGCATATGTTTCTATGCAAAACATTCCAGATGAGCAAAAGGCTCAAATGAGAATGATGATGTTCATTTCACCAATTATGATTGTTTGGATGTCTGCTATCTCACCTGCTGCATTACCATTATACTGGGCAGTCGGTGGTATTTTCTTAGTATTCCAAACTTGGTTAGGGAATAAGTTCTACAAGAAGAAAGTGCATGAAGAGATTGCACCATTAGTAGAAGCGCATGAACAAAATGAAGCGGCTAAGCAACCGAAAAATGTTCAGGTTGTTTCAAGTAAGAAGAAAAAACGTAAATAGTTTATATAAGTAAACGCACGCTATTATTGAGATATAGCGTGCGTTTTTTTTGTGTGGTAATTATTGCCATTCTTTCATGAATTGATTGATAAATGCTTTCATATAATCATTACGTTCTTGTGCCATCTGTTTTGCGCTTTCAGTATTCATCAGATCAATCAGTTTAAATAATTTCTCGTAAAAATGATTGATTGCAGTACTTGGTTCTCTGTAATTTGCAAGATCAGTGCGCACAGGAATAGACGGATCATACATCGCTTCACCGAACTTACCGGCAAACATAAATGTTCTTGCAATCCCTATTGCGCCCAGTGCATCTAATCGATCAGCGTCCTGAACAACTTTGCCTTCAAGAGATTTTAGTTTACCTGCATTCTTTCCGCCGTTAAAGCTCATATACTTAAGGATATGATTAATGGCATCCTGACTTTCCTGTGCTAAATGAATGCTTTCGTAAAATTCGTTGAGGCGTTGCCATGCGTGTGTACTATCAAATAACTTCTCATCAACGGTATCATGGAGCAGTGCGGCCATTTCGACAATAAACATATCAGCCTTTTCAAGTGCTGCGATGTGTAAAGCCATTTTTCTGACGCGTGCAATATGCGCAAAATCATGACCACTTGACTCCTCTTTGTGTATATCTTTCACAAACTTTTCCGTGATTTTAATAATATTTTGGCTATCCATGTGAAAAAAACTCCTTTTTTATGTTTACTTTTAATTAAAACTTGATATAATAATATTACGAATTATCAGAAAATTCTATAATTTAATTAAAGGGGATGTAAATCATGAACGGTACATATCATTTTGAATTAACAAAACAACAAAAGAAATTAGGATTTACATATTTATTAGTACATAGTGTATTTTTCTTAAATTTAGCAGCAGACTTTTTATTCTTACAATAATTACTGGAGAACAAACAAATGATTTCTGATACAAATAAAAACCGGACCAAACCAATAAATCATATGGATTTATAGTTTCGTTCGGTTTTTTGTATCTGTTTGGCTATTTAGAGAATAGGTGATAATAGTCTGGCGAAAGCTTCCTTCACTCGGATGAGCAGGACACGCTGATCATAAATTTCCTGAGTCAGCTGACTTGATACTTTGACGTCATCTTCAAATGTTTTTCTTAGTTTATAAGCAACGTCATGATCGTAGATAAAGGCATTGACCTCAAAGTTTAATTCAAAGCTTCTAAAATCCATATTCGCTGTCCCGACACTTGCGACTTCATCATCTATGACCATCATCTTCGTATGGATAAAACCATTCTCATAGATAAAAATATTACAACCAGCTTCAATCAATTCACCGACATTGGAATAAGTCGCCCAGTAGACAAAGGGATGGTCGGGTTTATTAGGAATCATAATATTGACTTCAACACCGGTCAGTGCTGCAATTTTTAGTGCATCCAGTAATGATGTATCCGGTATAAAGTAAGGCGACTGTATGAAGATAGATTCTTTAGCAGAAGTAATCATCTTCAAGTAACCAAATTTAATGTGCTGTTCACTTGAATCAGGACCACTGGATGAAATTTGGATGCCAATCTCACCCTTACTATCTACATCAGGAAAATACTTTTTGTCATAATGCATGAAGTTACGTGTTGACTGTGAATTCCAGTCCATCATAAAACGCAGTTGTAGGGCATTCACAGAGTCACCTTCAACGCGTAGATGTGTATCACGCCAGTAACCGAAACGTTTATCTAATCCTAAGTACTCATCACCCACATTAAAGCCACCGATATAACCAATCTTACCGTCTATGACAACAATTTTTCGGTGATTTCGATTATTCATCCTGAAGTTAATCAGCGGGAAATGAGAAGGGAAAAATGCCTCGACTTGTCCGCCTAGCTTTCTAAACGTCTTAAATCGCGATAAAGTTAAAGTACGGGAGCCGATGTCATCGTATAGCATCTTTACTTCTACACCTTCTTTAAGTTTTTCCATGAGTGCATCAAGTATTTCCTTTCCGATACCATCACGCTTAAAGATATAGTACTGAATATGTATATGATCGGTTGCATTTTTTATATCCTGCAATAAATTATCGAACTTTTTTCGCCCGTCGGTAAGAATTTCAACTGCATTATCTGTCGTAAGAAATGATGAATAGTTGTTTAAATTCATACGGATAATATCTTTATGTTTCATAATTTCGGGAGATTTTACCATTAAATCATTTGTATCTATTGCATGTATTTGTTCCTGCACAATTTGCTGAAGCCCTAGCTTATCTTCTTCATCTAATTTAAAGATACTCGACTGTTTGATTTGACGCCCAAACAATAAGTACAAGATGAAACCGATGATCGGAAGGAAAAATAATACCAGTAACCATGCCCAGGTAGAACCAGCCTGTCTGCGTTCTAAAAAGATCACGACAAATGCTAAGAATATATTAAATACAAATCCTACAAAAAACAGAATCGAAAACACTTGTGAATAATCGACATTATAGAACATTGACAAAGTTAGCCCCCTTTTTACTTAGCTTTATTATACATGAAGATGCATACAATTGATTCCTGATTGAATAAATTTAACGCTGTAAAAAATATTTACAAATAACGATGAATGTTCACAAAATCTTTACATAAATAAGTCCATGGACCTATAGATATCTTGTCAAATATCGGGTACACTAGTATTAACAAATTGATTAGGAGTGATCAAAATGAAACAGTCTCAAGAAAAAATGAAAAATGTAGTCACTCTGCTTTCTTCACTTGGTGTTAATATTTCAAAAACAAAATCACGACTTGAAGTTATGCGTACGTTACCACATGTAGCACCCGCAAAATTAAAATAATATACATATGCTAAGGACATTCTATGGGTGAGTGTCTTTTTTTGTTGTACAAAAATAAAAACGCCACTGAAGTGACGTTTTTATTTGATAGATTTATATTTTTTGATTTGTTCAGCATCGGAATGATAAAAAATTGATAATGCGATACCGATGCCACACATGAGTGCCCAAAGTGCACTCCCGCCATAACTAATGAAGGGTAGTGGGATACCTGTGATTGGAACGACTTGAATCGTCATACCGATGTTCTGGAAGACGTGGAAGATAATCATACTGATTAATCCAACCAGAAAATACGAAGCGAATGGATTATTCGATACTTGTGCCATACGAATGAGATGTGTAAATAATGCTAAAAATAATACGAGTACAACAACGGTACCAATAAAACCGAACTCCTCACCAATAACTGAAAAGATAAAATCCGTATGGTTTTCAGGAATATAGACCTCTCCGCCTTTAAAACCTTTTCCGAATAATCCACCTGATCCAATTGCTTTTAAAGACTCCATCAAATGAAAGCCTTCACCGTCACTATATTGAGCTGGGTTCAGCCAGGAATTAATTCGTCCTAACTGATAGGATTTAATACCAAGCACTTTATCGATTAACTCTGGTTTATAGATGATTGCTAAAATAAGTGATGCACCTATCACTGACAATCCGATTAAAAATGGTGCTAAGATGCGCCATGTGACACCGGACACGACTGTTATCCCTAAAATGATTGCAAGCAGCACAAGGGTAGTCCCTAAATCATTTTGTAAAAGAATTAAAATCATCGGAATGATGGATGTCAAACCGATCTTTAGCAGCAGCATGATATCTGTCTGAAATGATTTATAGTATGTAAAGCGATTGTGGTCATAAACAACCTTGCTCAACGCCAGGATGAGAATAATCTTCATAAATTCTGATGGCTGCAGACTCAGACGGCCAAAGAATACATACCAACTTTTTGCACCGTTAATGGTAGGTGTGAGTGATGATTCCGGTAGTATGAGTAATCCTAGTAAAGCAATATTTCCTATGCAATAAAGCAAAAAGACGAGCTGATTAATTCTTCTAGGTGTTACGAGCATGATTGAAAATACCAGTATAAATCCAAGTACATAGTAAAATACTTGTCGTTCAGCAAAGTTAGTACCATACTGCTGACCATCCATTGCAGAGGTGATTATCGTTAAACTTACGGTAAAGAAACATAATATGAGTATAATTAACCACCAATCGATCTTTTCAATCCATGGGCGTTTAAATTTACTTCTTGAAGTACTTGATTGAGCCATGGTCAAACTCCTAACCTTAAATAAATTATAGTCATTATTATACATAAATCTGTAAGAACATTATAGTTTAATTGTCTATTTTATGAAGGAAGTGCGACGATTCGATAAAAAACATGCATATCATAATATATCGTGATAGTATAATTATATTAATATTCTGGAGGAATTAAAATGACTAAACAAAATATATGTATCATCTATGGTGGAAAAAGTGCTGAGCACGAAGTATCTATTTTAACAGCACAATCTGTAATTAATGCAATGGATAAAGCAAAGTACGCTGTAGATACCATTTATATTACGAATGAAGGTGAGTGGATTAAAGGTCCAGCAATCACTGAGAGAATTGAAGATAGTGAGTCGTTAAGAGTTTCACGAAAGCAGGATGAATCAATCATGCATTTATTGACTGCTGCTACAAATGGTGAACGATATGATGCAATATTTCCGTTACTTCATGGACCAAACGGTGAAGACGGTACGATTCAGGGATTATTTGAAGTACTTGACTTACCATATGTGGGTAACGGCGTATTAGCAGCTGCAAGCTCGATGGATAAATTAGTCATGAAACAATTATTTGCGAACCGTGGCTTACCGCAATTACCGTACGTGAGCTTCCTGCGCAGTGAGTATGAAACATATAAACATAATATTTTAGAGTTAGTCGGAAACAAATTAGAGTATCCCGTTTTCGTAAAGCCTGCGAACTTAGGTTCATCAGTAGGTATTTCTAAATGTACGAATCGCGAAGAACTTATTCAGGGGATTGAAGAAGCATTACAGTTTGACCGCAAATTAGTTGTGGAACAAGGTGTAGTAGCACGTGAAATTGAAGTAGCCGTATTAGGTAACGATGCGCCTAAAACGACTTTACCAGGTGAAGTTGTAAAAGATGTAGATTTTTATGACTACAAATCAAAATATAAAGATGGAAAAGTACAGTTAGAAATCCCTGCTGATATTCCGTCTGAAATTCAGGAAACGATGCGTAATATGGCCGTTGAAGCATTTAAAGCGACTGATTGTTCAGGGCTCGTACGCGCAGACTTCTTCTTAACAGAAGATAATACGATCTATATCAATGAAACGAATGCGATGCCTGGATTCACTCAATTTAGTATGTATCCTTTATTATGGGAGAACATGGGTGTGAGTTATAGTGAATTAATTACAGAACTGATTGAGCTCGCGAAAGAAAGATATGAAGAAAAGAAAAAAATCAAATACAAAATGGACTGATTAAAATGATAAAAAGAAGTTTACAGTGGATAGCAGAGAAAACAAATGGTGAATTAACGACTGAAAACAATGTAAATATTGAAGGTGTTTCTATAGACTCTCGCCGCATCAGTGAAGGGGTATTATTTATTCCATTTAAGGGTGAGAATGTTGACGGACATCAATATGTAGCACAAGCACTTGAGAGTGGTGCAAGTGCTGCATTATGGCAGCGTGATGTGAAAGCACCCGAGGGATTACCTTTAGTTATAGTGGATGATACACTTGCAGCACTGCAGGCGATAGGTAAAGCATATCTAGAAGAAGTGAATCCGAAAGTGATTGCTATTACAGGAAGTAATGGTAAAACTTCAACAAAAGATATGGTGGAGGCAGTGCTTGCACCTGAATTTAAAGTTAAGAAGACGCAAGGGAACTATAATAATGAAATCGGTCTGCCACTTACATTATGTCAGCTTGATGAAGATACTGAGATTTCGATCTTAGAAATGGGTATGTCAGGATTTCATGAAATCGAGTTCTTATCGAATCTTGTTACACCAGATATTGCGGCAATCACGAATATCGGCGAAAGTCATATGCGTGACTTAGGCTCACGTGCCGGGATTGCACAAGCCAAGTTTGAAATTACAACAGGTCTAAACGGGCCATTGTTTTATGATGGCGATGAGCCATTACTAAATGACCTTGTAGCAAATAGCTCAGGTGAATTTAATAGTATTGGATTTAATGAACATAATGATTTCTATATTCATGATTTACAAGCTTTTGAACAGAGTATTACATTTAAAGTAGGAGACGATACGTTCAGTGTACCGACACTTGGTGCCCATAATGCGCGTAATGCTACCATCGCTATTGCGATTGGACGCTTGTTGGGATTAACAGATAACGTTATCAATGCAAACTTAAATAAGCTGCATTTAACCAATATGCGTATGGAACAGATGATTGGCATAAATAAAGCACGACTCATCAATGATGCGTATAATGCAAGCCCTACAAGTATGCGTGCTGCCATCGATACGTTATCAATCATGGATATTCCTAAGAAAATAATTGTCTTTAGTGATGTCCTTGAATTAGGTCCGGATTCTAAAAGATATCATGAAACTGTAGGAGAGTATTTTGAAGGTAAGACTATCGATTACTTGTTTACGGTGGGAGAAGAAGCGGCCTCTATTCATGCAAAGGCTAAAAACTTTACACAGGCTCTTCATTTTGAAACAAAAGATGAACTGGAGAAAGCACTAACGCCGTATTTAGATGCAGATACTGTCGTATTGTTCAAAGCAAGTCGAGGTATGGCGCTTGAAACGATTATCAATCACTTAATTTAGTGAGCGATCTTATAAAATTGACTGGAAACAAAAGAAATAAAAAATTTTAAATCAGAGTTAAAATGAATGGCTGTATAGCTTACAGTCATTTTTTTTATGCTTTTAAACATGTATTTACAATTCTATTGATTGTAAAAATATACGATAGGTGCTAAGATAGAGAAGTTGAATAAGCACGAGGGTGGAAAATTACTCTGTGCTCGAGCACAAGTTGAATGCGCACACTATAGAGGCGTAATTTATGAAAGATAAAAGGAGAAATAATATTGCAAAAATTTAGAGACCTAGGTATCAGCGAACCTACCATAAATGCGCTGGAGAAAATGGGATTTACAGAACCTACACCGATTCAAACGGATAGTATCCCTCATACGATGGCAGGCCGTGACGTTTTAGGCCAAGCGCAAACTGGTACTGGTAAAACTGGTGCTTTTGGAATTCCTTTAATTGAAAAAGTTAGAGGCCAAGAGGGGATCAAAAGTTTAATTCTTGCTCCTACACGTGAATTAGCTGTCCAGGTTGCTGAACAATTAAAAGCATTTAGCCGTGGACAAGGAATTCAGGTAGCGACAGTATTCGGTGGTATGCCGATTGATCGTCAAATTAGAGAATTAAAGAAGAAACCCCAAATTGTAGTTGGGACACCTGGTCGTGTTATCGATCACTTAAACCGTCGTACGTTAAAGACTGAAGACATTAATACGTTAATCTTAGATGAAGCGGACGAAATGATGAACATGGGATTCATCGATGATATGCGTTTTATCATGGATAAATTACCGAAAGAACAACGTCAAACGATGTTATTCTCTGCGACAATGCCGAAAGCAATCCAGGAACTCGTTCAAAAGTTCATGAAAGATCCTATCATTGTTAAAACAATGACAAACGTTGATTCAAATCCTGATATCGACGAGCATTACACAATCGTTAAAGAATTAGAGAAGTTTGATACTTTCACTAATTTCTTAGATGTTCACCAACCAGAATTAGCTATCGTATTCGGACGTACGAAACGTCGTGTCGATGAGTTAACAAGTGCGTTAATCTCTAAAGGCTACCGTGCAGAAGGTTTACACGGTGACATTACACAGGCGAAACGTTTAGAAGTTCTTAAGAAATTCAAGAACGACCAAATTGACATCCTTGTTGCAACAGACGTTGCTGCACGTGGATTAGATATTTCTGGCGTATCTCACGTTTATAACTTCGATATTCCTCAAGATGTTGAAAGTTATACTCACCGTATCGGTCGTACAGGCCGTGCCGGTAAACATGGTATGGCGATTTCATTCGTTAACCCAGTTGAGATGGATTATATCCGTCAAATTGAAAAGTCTAAAAATCGTACAATGACAGCTTTACGCCCACCAACACCTGGTGAAGTAATGAAAGCTCGTGAATTAGACGTGAAGACTAAAGTTAACGGTTGGATCGAAAAAGAAACTGAAGCACGTATTGAATCAATCGCTCAAGAATTAATTAACGAACATGGTGATGTGAAATTAGTAGCGTCATTATTACAAGAGTTAATTAAATCAAACAACGATGTAGACGTTCAATTAACATTTGAAAAACCACTTGGTCGTAAAGGTAGTGGTGGTAAATCTTATGGACGCGGACGTGGTGGAAATGGTGGAGGCCGCCCAGGTGGATCTCGTAGCCGTTCTAAAGATGGCGGTAAAGATGGTCGTCGTAAGTCATTTGACCGTGGTGGTAAATCTGGCGCTTCTAAAGGCGGTAAAAAGCCATTCAAAGCTAGAACATTTGCAGACCATAAAAAATAATACTTTAAATAGCACCCTAAGCTTGTCGAATAATTCGATGAGGTTAGGGTGTTTTTTATGAATTGAAGTGTATGGGGTTGGAGAAGTGTGTGGCCGTGGGGAAATGGCCAAGTGGGAAATTAATGGTCGTTTCCGGTGAAAGACAAGCTTGAGCGCGTGAGTAAACGGCCAAGTAGAAAATTAATGGTCGTTTCTGTGGAAGAATAATCATAACGCCTTGAGAAAACGTCCAAGAAAAATGATTGTGGTCGTTTCCGGTGAAAGACAAGCTTGAGCGCGTGGGGAAATGTCCAAGTGAGAAATTTATGGTCGTTTCCACAGAAGAATAAGTAGAAACGCTTGAGTAAACGGCCAAGAAAATGGATTATGGTCGTTTCCGGTGAAAGACAAGCTTGAGCGCGTGGGGAAACGGCCAAGTAGAAAATTTATGGTCGTTTCTGTGGAAGAATAATCAGAACGCCTTGAGAAAACGTCCAAGAAAAATGATTATGGTCGTTTCCGGTGATAGACAAGCTTGAGCGCGTGAGTAAACGTCCAAGTAGAAAATTAATGGTCGTTTCCACAGAAGCATAATCAGAACGCCTTGAGAAAACGTCCAAGAAAAATGTTCATGGTCATTTCCGACGCATAACTTTTCCGGCTGTACAATGAATATCGTCAAAGCTCTCACTACAACTATCGTATGATTAAACGCTTTTTATGATATTCCAAAAATATTTGTTATAATTTACATAAATGGAGGCGATTATTTTGTATTTCGATACTTTAAAAGATGCTCAGCCGGCAAATACCCCGAATTATAGACGGTTGAAATGGAGCATCTACACTTGTCTTACTATCATACTATGTACGCTTTTATATTTAGGCATGGATCGATGGTTTGAATGGCAATATGCATATCTTGTTTTCCTGCTGATGCTCATTCCGATTTATACACTGATTTTAGGGATATACTTAAGTTTTAGAATGACGCGTTATGAACTGAAAGCTTCTACCCTTGAAATAAGTAGCGGTGCATACTTTATGGGGAGAAAGATTATCCCGGTTGACTTAATGCAATCTGTAAAAATCGAACAAGGTTTTATTATGAAGCGCTTTAATCTGGCTCTCATTACAGTATATACACGTGGTGATATGGTTGTTTTACCCTACATGCAAACCCAGGAAGCAGAAATTGTTGCAGAGCGTATACTGACAAGGATTAAGGAGATTCATTATGAACACAACTAAAAAATCATTACATTATTCTACCTATCTATCAAATTTACTTAAATCATTAAAAAGTAATATTTTTCCGATTGGCTTAGGTATTTTTTTCATTATTAAGGATGGATTCTCTAAACAAGCATTGCTCGATAATGGCTTTGCTTTACTTATTTTGCTCTTCACATTGTTATCTGCCGTGTTCAGTATGATAGAAGCAAAGATTACAAAATACTGGATTGAAGATGATAAGTTGATGATGCAAACTGGTGTGATTAGTCGTACTGTAAAAGAAATTTATATTGGTAAAATTCAGACGATGGATACCTCAGCCGGTCTTGCCAATCAATTGCTTGGTGGGGTCATTATGCATGTAAAAACAGCAGGTGATGGTATTGAACTAAATAGTATCAGTAAACATGACGCGGAAGATTTAAGTAAATTTCTTAATCAACGTAAAGCGATATTACAGCATGAATTTGTACCTGTGACTGCAGAGCGTGAAGCAGAAGAACAAATTATTATTGAAGAAAAACAATTCGATACAATCTATCATTTATCCTTTAAAGATTTAATATTTATGAGTTCAACTAGTGCTTCGATGTTTACGGTAATGGCAATTGTCTTTGGGGCTTATAGTCAGGTGAATGAAATATTTAATCTGGATAAGTACTTTAATGATTTGGAATCAATGATTGCAGAGAGTTATTTATTCATCGCAATCGCACTGGGCATCTCATTGTTATTAAGTTACTTTATCGGTATTTTTATTACTGCATTAAAGTATTATCATTATACTGTTAACTTTGACGGTGAGTTACTGAACATTAGATATGGTCTGTTTGAACGAAAGAATAAATATATTGTCGTAAAAAACATTCAAAAAGTAACTGAGCGTCAAAGTTATATTCGTAAACTTTTTAATAAAACCTCATTTTTAGTAACAACAACAAGTGAAATGAAAGGATCAGAAGACAGCATCTTTGGTGTTGAAGAAATCCTCCCGTTTATTTCTCGAGAAGAAGCTTATGATTTAATCCGTAAGCTTGTGCCCGAATATGATTTTTCGGATGTTGCCCATGTCATACCTAAAAGAAGTATCCGCCGTTATTTCCAAGTATCATGGATTTTTTTCATTATCGCAGGTGGCATCGTGCAGTATTATTGGTTTGATAAGGCATGGATCGGTGTAATTATTTTGATGATACTTACACTGATAACTGCATGGATTAAATATAAAAATTCAGGCTTTATCTTAATGGATAATCAAATAAATATTCGTAATGGTGGTGCACTGGTGATGGAGACATCATTTATTAAAGAAGAAAATATTATCAGTCTGAATGTATCTAGTACACCTTTTATGAATCGTGCAGATTTACGTAGTGTTCAGATTGATATATCTTCCGGAAGTGATAGTGTGACTTGTGCGCTGGATTATATTGAAAAAGAAGATGCAGCAAATATTTATGACTGGTTCTTAGTAAAGGAGCGCAGGCAATATGAAAAAGATGCATAGAGATAGTTTAAAGTTAATGAAGATTGGAGCATGTCTTACAGCGAGTGTTATACTGATCGTACTCGCAGCACTTTGGTTTGTGCAGTATAAGGAGTGGATTCCGGTGCATCCTTATGTATTTATCGGTATCGCGATAATTGGTATTATCTTTTTTATATTAGATTTCTTTATTTTTCCGAAGCTGACCTATGACACTTCTCTCTTTCAGCTGGGTGATGAAGAAATTATAACGGTAAACGGTATTTGGAATAAGGAGAAACGCATCGTACCTTATGTAACGATACAAAATGTTGAATTAGAACAAGGGCCTATCATGAAACGTTTTAATATAAAATCGTTAAAAGTTATTACAGCGGAAAGTGACCTGGAAATTGAATATATTCATGAGACTGAAGCGGAACATTTGAAGCAGTGTATTCATACAAAAATGCTCGAAGCAGAACGTAAGGAGATATTATGATTAAAGGTATAGGAACAGATATCATTGAAATTGAACGCATAAAAAAAGCGATTCAAAACCCAAAACTGATAACACGTATATTACATCCACAAGAAATTGAGTTATTTGAATCTTTTTCGAGTGAAAAACGTCGTATTGAGTTTTTGGCAGGGCGTTTTTGTGTCAAGGAAGCCTATAGCAAAGCATTAGGTACTGGTATCGGCGAACTTGGATTCAATGATATATGTTGCTTAAATGACCCAAATGGCAAGCCTTATCTTAAAGGACTAAATGCACATGTCAGTATCGCACATTCTGACACTGTGGCAATAGCCTATGTAGTGATTGAGGAATAATGGACTAAAATATAAAATGTGATAAAATTTATTTATTATAATGAGAGGTGAATGAAATGAGTGACAGGATATATCGCCCCAGCTATGTGAATGTTGATTTGGATGCGATCAGTGATAATTATAAGGCGGTAGGTAGGCTTCATCCTAATAAGACCGTCATTGCTGTAGTGAAAGCAAATGGCTATGGTTTAGGTGCTACACAGATTGCAAAGCATCTTCACCAGCAAGGTGCTGAATTTTTTGCGGTTGCAACGCTTGATGAAGCAATAGAATTACGTATGCATGGCATAAAAGCAAAAATTTTAATTCTAGGCATTATAGAGCCTAAAGATGTCCGTAAAGCAAGTCAGCATCGTCTGGCATTAACTGTACCTGGATTATCATGGTTACGTGAAGCACTGGATTATTTAGAAGAAGATGATAAGCCGTTATGGATGCATTTGAAAGTAGATTCCGGCATGGGACGTATTGGTATGCGTGATGCCGAGGAATATCAACAGGTTGTTGATTTAGTGGAGCAAAGTAGTCAAACTATCTTTGAAGGTGTGTATACTCATTTTAGTTGTGCAGATGAAGATAATGATAGTGCACAAATTGCCTATCAATTATTTTTAGATATCATTCATACAAAAGATCTACCTCCATTCGTACATTGCCAGAACAGTGCAGCGATTCTTAGATTTGATGCTTCAGATTGTACAGCGGTGAGACTAGGAATCAGTTTATATGGATACTATCCATCACAATTTATCCGAGATATTGCAACGGTAAAATTAAAGCCGGCAATGCAACTTGTTTCAACGGTTAACTTCGTAAAAGAGGTTCAAGCTGGCGATACAATTAGTTATGGTGCAACTTATCACGCATTAACTGATGAGTCGATAGCGACGTTTCCGCTTGGATATGCAGACGGATTAAATAGAAAGTTACAAGGTTATCACATTAATCTTGCTGGACAATCTGCTGAGATTGTTGGCCGCATCTGTATGGATCAGTTTTTAGCGCGAGTGCCTAAGGGTACTGCGATCGGCACAAAAGCGATTATCATCGATCACCATCATGATAGCGATCAGTCCATTGAAAAAGTGGCTGAATTACTTGGTACAATTAGTTATGAAGTTTTGACAAGTCTAGGTAGAAGATTACCTAAATGTTATATCTCAAGTGGCGATACTAAAAAATATAATGAATTATTAAAATAAAATTGGTGTCGTTTTATAATTTTTGATAAAATTATAGTAATCGTGTAACTGGAGGAATCAATATGACTAAATTACTTGAACAACAGTTAATTGAAGGCTACCAATCAATGGCTGAGATTAATTTATTAATTGCTTCAGAGCATTATGCATTAGAATGTGAAGTTTGTGATGCTGAGCATCATCTACGCACACAAACTGAAGGTGAATAAATGAAACGCGGCGATGTTTATTTAGCTGATTTGTCACCTGTTAAAGGTTCAGAGCAAGGCGGTAAACGACCGGTTGTGATTATTCAAAATGATATAGGCAACAAATATAGTCCGACAGTTATTGTAGCAGCAATCACTGCTAAAATTAATAAATCAAAAATCCCAACACATGTAGAGATTGGTAAAACTAATCATCATCTAGATAAAGATTCTGTGATTTTATTAGAGCAAATAAGGACAATCGATAAAAACCGACTCATTGAAAAATTAACTTACCTTCCTAAAGAAAAAATGGAGGAAGTTAATTCGGCACTTGCAGTCAGTCTAAATTTATCTATTGATGACTCGGAGACTTTAGGTTAACACTCGTTATCTTAAAGTCTCTTTTAGAGTTTTATAGGGAGGAAAGTTTTATGCGTCAAATAGATAAGATTGTGGAAAGGTATTCGCAAATTCTTAAACAATATGTAGAAGAGAAAAATGAAGCTGCATTAGAAGATATTCAGGTTTTAAGTTTTGAGGCCATCGAACTGGATATTTCTCCTGAAGAACTAGTGATTCTTCATAAAGATATTGTGATTGAAGCAGGATATAATGCAGTTGAGCAACATTATGCATTAGATGTCTTAACAGAGATGATTATAGGATTCGGATTTACGTATCGTGATTATAAAGCACTTGTAAAAGTCATGGAAGCTCATGATAAAGAGATGGATGTCGCGGCGAGCTTGCAGACAACGATGCTCAAAACTCAAATCCCACATTTAAATAATGTTCAGATAGGTGCAATCAGCGTCCCGGCTCATCGTGTGAACGGCGACTATTTTAACCTGATTGATCATAAGGACGGAACAATGAGTTTTGCGGTTGCTGATGTCATTGGTAAAGGCATTCCCGCAGCACTTGCCATGAGTATGATTAAGTTTGGAATGGACTCCTATGGACATAGTCAATTACCGAGTGATGGTTTAAAACGTTTGAATCGTGTTGTGGAGAAGAATGTCAATCAGAACATGTTCGTTACGATGTTCTATGGTCTGTACGAAGAAATTAATAATAAGTTTTACTA
Organism: Macrococcus equi; assembly: GCF_047426745.1. Lineage (GTDB taxonomy): Bacteria > Bacillota > Bacilli > Staphylococcales > Staphylococcaceae > Macrococcoides > Macrococcoides equi. The sequence goes on from NZ_CP179732.1 coordinate 1,251,139, forward strand.
TGCATCTGCCGGTCATGAACCAGGATACGTTTATCGTAAGAACACAGATACATTTGAAGAACTGAATGCGCGAGGATTGGTGCTTGGCGTCCATCCTTCAGCACGCTATGACCAGATGGAGATTGAACTTGAAATTGGTGATATGATCATCGTGTATACAGATGGTGTGTCAGAACTCAGACATTTAAATGGAGAATTTATCGACACGCAGGAGTTACTAGGCTATATTCATCAATATAAGGATTTACATCCTCAGGATATTGTACAGGTAGTGTATGAACAATTGATTACAATTGGTGATCCGAAAAAAAGAGATGATTTAACGATATTGATAATAAAAAGAACCAAATAATGAGTTTACATTGAAAAATATAGGGTACTCTGGACAGTAAAAGATTATTTGCAATATAAATATTTTGATGATGCTAAGGAGAAAATAAATGAACTTAAACATTGAGACAATCGAAAAAGAAAATTACTATGACATAAAAGTTGCAGGAGAGTTAGACGTTGCAACAGTGCCTGAGTTACAGGAAGTATTAGTGCCAATCCGTCAACAAGGGACACACGATATTCATTTACATATTGATGACGTTACATATATGGATAGTACAGGTCTTGGTCTATTTGTAGGAACATTAAAAGAATTAAACAAAAACAATAAAGAATTATATGTTTTAGGTGTAAATAGTCGTATTGAAAGATTATTTGATATTACTGGATTAAAAGATTTAATGCATGTTAACCAGCCGGTGGAGGGAGAATAATATGGAAAAAACTTATGATTACGTTGAAATGAGATTTCCAGCAGCTGCTGAGTATGTTGGTTTAGTGCGTTTAACTTTATCTGGTATTCTTAATCGTGCCGGCGCTTCTTATGATGATATTGAAGATACTAAGATTGCAGTTAGTGAAGCGGTGACTAATGCGGTTAAACACGCATATAAAGATGATGTTAAAGGTGACGTGCTGGTAGGATACGTTATCTTTGAAGATAAAGTAGAAGTCATTGTATCTGATTCAGGTACGAGCTTTGATTATGAACGTACGAAATCTGAATTAGGTCCATATCAGGAGAATGAAAACATTGATTTCATTCGTGAGGGTGGCTTAGGTTTATTCTTAATCGAATCTTTAATGGATGAAGTTAACGTGAAAAAAGATAGCGGCGTCACAATCAGTATGACAAAGTATATTGCGGGGGAGCAGGTGTAGCTTCATGGCAAGTTCAAATTATAATGATGTTACTCCAGAGGAGATCAATGCCTGGATTAAGCTCTATCAAGACACAAAAGATGAGTTTGCACAAAATGAACTTGTGATGCATTATCAGAAGTTAGTTGAATCTTTAGCGTATCGTTATTCTAAAGGTCAGAGTCATCACGAAGACCTTGTGCAAGTTGGAATGGTTGGTTTATTAGGTGCGATCAATCGTTTTGATGTGAGTTTTGACAGAAAGTTTGAAGCATTTTTAGTTCCTACGGTTATCGGAGAAATCAAGCGTTATTTAAGAGATAAAACTTGGAGCGTTCATGTTCCAAGACGTATAAAAGAAATCGGTCCTAAGATTAAAAAAGCAACAGATGAATTAACTAACGAATTAGGTCGTTCTCCTAAGATTATCGAAATTGCAAATCACATAGAAGCATCGGAAGAAGAAGTGCTGGAAGCTATGGAGATGGGGCAAAGTTATAATGCTCTAAGTGTAGACCATTCAATCGAAGCAGACAAAGATGGTTCAACTGTAACATTGTTAGATGTAATGGGTGATACGGAAGAAGGTTATGAGCTTACTGAAAAGCGCATGATATTAGAGAAAGTGTTACCAATTTTATCTGACCGTGAGAAAGAAATCATTCAATGTACATTTATTGAAGGGTTAAGTCAGAAAGAAACGGGCGAGAAGATTGGCTTGAGTCAAATGCACGTCTCAAGACTTCAACGTACGGCAATTAAAAAATTGCGAGATGCTGTTCAAAAAAGTTAAAAGTAAACTGCTGAAGACAAGTGAATGTTTTCAGCAGTTTTTTTGTTATGGTAAAATAAGCGTATCTTAAGGAGGCAACTATGCAAAAACATATTATTGATCTTATTATTGAGAAACTACCATTTAAGAAAGAACAAATTGAAGCAGTATTAAATTTACTGGAAGAAAAAAATACGGTTCCGTTTATCGCACGTTATAGAAAAGAAGTAACAGGCGGGCTGGATGAAGTTGAAATTAAAGATATTGAAACTGAATATCGCTATATGGAAACTCTTCAAAAACGTAAAGATGATGTTATCAGAGCGATTGAAGGACAAGGATTGCTAACTGATGAATTACGTAAAGAAATTATGGAACAAGTTAAATTGCAGCGTGTTGAGGATTTATATCGACCATTTAAACAAAAGAAGAAAACACGTGCGACTGAAGCGAAACGTAAAGGCCTTGAGCCATTAGCACAAATGATTCTATCTTTTGAAGGGGTAGATATCATTAAAGAAGCTGCTAACTTTTTGAATGATGAAGTGGAAAATGTTGAAGCAGCGATTGGTGGTGCAGTTGATATTATCGCTGAAATAATTTCAGATGAGCCGAAGTATCGTGAATATATTCTAAAGTTTGTTGAGTCGAATGGAAACATTGTGACCACTAAGAAGAAAAAAGCAGAAGATGAAAAAGGCGTCTTTGAAATGTACTATGATTATTCTGAGAAAGTAAGTAAGATTGTACCACACCGTACACTTGCAATGAATCGCGGTGAAAAAGAAGGTGTACTTAAAGTAAGCGTTGAAGTGGATGATACGCGAATTAAATCATATATTCGTAAACAAATGATTAAAAAAGAAGTATCTTCAAATCAATATATTGATTTAGCGATTGAAGAAGCACTGAAACGATTAATCTTACCTTCAATTGAGCGCGAAGTAAGAAATGAATTAACAGAGAAAGCAGAATCACAAGCAATTGATATCTTTTCTGTTAATCTGGAAAACTTGTTATTACAAGCACCACTTAAAGGGAAAATGATTCTTGGTCTGGATCCAGCATATCGCACAGGGTGTAAACTTGCAGTCATTAATAAATTCGGTACATTTGTTGAGAAAGCAGTAATTTATCCGCATCCACCGGTAAGTAAGAGTGAAGAAGCTAAGAAGAAATTATTAGATTTGATCAGAAAGAATAATGTAGAACTGATTGCAATCGGAAATGGTACGGCGAGTCGTGAATCAGAGCAGTTTGTAGCACAGCTCATCAAAGAGCATCAGTTAGATGTGAAATATATTATTGTAAATGAAGCGGGTGCATCAGTATATTCAGCAAGTGACTTAGCACGTAAAGAGTTTCCTGACTTCCAGGTTGAGGAAAGAAGTGCTGTATCGATTGGACGTCGTGTGCAGGATCCATTATCAGAACTTGTAAAAATTGATCCAAAATCAATTGGCGTTGGTCAGTATCAACATGACGTTAACCAAAAAGCCCTGAATGAGGCACTTACTTTTGTGGTGGAGACGGCAGTTAATAAGATAGGTGTCAATGTAAATACAGCTTCGGCACCGTTACTACAATATGTATCAGGTCTTTCAGCGACAGTTGCGGAAAACATCATCAAACATCGCGAAGAGAATGGACCGATTAAACACCATAAGGAAATAGCTAAGATTCCAAGACTCGGTAAGAAAACGTTTGAACAGAGTATAGGATTTATGAGAATTCCGGAAAGTACAGAACCACTTGATAATACGGGTATCCATCCTGAAAGTTATGAAGCAACATATACACTAATAGATTCACTAGGATTTACAATCAATGATTTAGGGACAGATGCTTTAAAAGCAAAATTAAACGCTTTAAATTTAGATGAAGTATCAAAAGAATTATCTATCGGTATACCGACATTAGAAGATATCATTGCAGCGCTGATTGCTCCGGGACGTGATCCCCGTGAGGACTTTGAGACACCTTTATTAAAATCTGACGTTCTTTCTATTGAAGATTTACGTAAAGGTATGAAGTTATCAGGTACTGTTAGAAATGTAGTCGACTTTGGTGCATTCGTTGATATTGGAGTGAAGCAGGATGGCTTAGTGCATATCTCGAAACTGTCAAATAAATATGTAAAACACCCAACTGACGTTGTTTCAGTCGGTGATATTGTGGAAGTCTGGATAGAAGACATCTTTGAAGATAAAGGGAAAGTAGCACTTACGATGAAGGATCCTAATGGAAAATAGTGCATTACAACAGCTAGTTGAAGAGATTTCCCTAAAATATTTTGGAAAGCCTTTTGCACATGAAGCGCGATTTAATGAACGGTTACGTACAACCGGCGGAAGATATTTGTTAAAGAGTCATGACATCGAAATTAATCCGAAACAATACCGTACATTTGGTAAAGAGGCCATCATAAATATTATTAAGCATGAACTTGTGCATTATCATCTTCATATAGAAGGAAAAGGGTACATGCATCGAGATAAAGACTTTAAAAACTTATCACTAAAAGTCGGCGCTCCACGTTTTTGTGAAATGTTACCTACCGTTCATGGTTATAAGTATACGTATACTTGTGCAGGATGTAATCAAACCTTTCTGAGGAAACGCCGTGTTGATATAAAGAAATATAGATGTTCAAAATGCCAAGGTGAAATTAAGCTTACGAAAGAATGGTAGTGCAAGCGCAGCGATAGCTGCGCTTATTTTGTATCTATTTGTGTAATTTTCATAGCTTAAATAAGCGTTTTTAAAGAATATTTACTTTTTGTAAAAGTTTTTCGTAAAAAGTGTTGACTTTATGTTCAAATCATTATAAGATTAATTTCGTTGTTGAAACACGGCCCCTTGGTCAAGCGGTTAAGACACCGCCCTTTCACGGCGGTAACACGGGTTCGAATCCCGTAGGGGTCACTTTTAATGATTTTACAAACTTAATAAAAGATTAAAGAAATTTAAAAAACTTTTAAATAAGTGTTGACTTCTTAATCTGATTGTTATATACTTAATCTTGTCGTTAAAAGAGATGATGAGTGAGCAAATGCCAACGCGCGATCGTGGCGGAACGGCAGACGCGCTAGGTTGAGGGCCTAGTTGGAGCAATCCAGTGGAGGTTCAAATCCTCTCGGTCGCACTTAATACTTTTAACAAATTTTATATGCGGGTGTAGTTTAGTGGTAAAACCTCAGCCTTCCAAGCTGATGTTGTCGGTTCGATTCCGATCACCCGCTCCATTAATTATTTTAAATGAACATTGAAAACTGAATGACAATATGTCAACGTTAATTCCAATAATTTGAGTGAACTTAGTTCACTCCCAAGAGTGATTGCCATAAGCAATCAAAGAGCATTATCAAACAAACTATTATGGAGAGTTTGATCCTGGCTCAGGATGAACGCTGGCGGCGTGCCTAATACATGCAAGTCGAGCGAACAGATGGAGTGCTTGCACTCCTGACGTTAGCGGCGGACGGGTGAGTAACACGTGGGTAACCTACCTATAAGACTGGGATAACTTCGGGAAACCGGAGCTAATACCGGATAATATTTAGCTTCGCATGAAGCAATAGTGAAAGACGGTTTTGCTGTCACTTATAGATGGACCTGCGGTGTATTAGCTAGTTGGTGAGGTAACGGCTCACCAAGGCAACGATACATAGCCGACCTGAGAGGGTGATCGGCCACACTGGGACTGAGACACGGCCCAGACTCCTACGGGAGGCAGCAGTAGGGAATCTTCCGCAATGGACGAAAGTCTGACGGAGCAACGCCGCGTGAGTGAAGAAGGTTTTCGGATCGTAAAACTCTGTTGTAAGGGAAGAACAAGTACGTTAGTAACTGAACGTACCTTGACGGTACCTTACCAGAAAGCCACGGCTAACTACGTGCCAGCAGCCGCGGTAATACGTAGGTGGCAAGCGTTATCCGGAATTATTGGGCGTAAAGCGCGCGTAGGCGGTCTCTTAAGTCTGATGTGAAAGCCCCCGGCTCAACCGGGGAGGGTCATTGGAAACTGGGAGACTTGAGTACAGAAGAGGAGAGTGGAATTCCATGTGTAGCGGTGAAATGCGCAGAGATATGGAGGAACACCAGTGGCGAAGGCGGCTCTCTGGTCTGTAACTGACGCTGAGGTGCGAAAGCGTGGGGATCAAACAGGATTAGATACCCTGGTAGTCCACGCCGTAAACGATGAGTGCTAAGTGTTGGGGGGTTTCCGCCCCTCAGTGCTGCAGCTAACGCATTAAGCACTCCGCCTGGGGAGTACGGTCGCAAGACTGAAACTCAAAGGAATTGACGGGGACCCGCACAAGCGGTGGAGCATGTGGTTTAATTCGAAGCAACGCGAAGAACCTTACCAAATCTTGACATCCTTTGACAACTCTAGAGATAGAGCTTTCCCCTTCGGGGGACAAAGTGACAGGTGGTGCATGGTTGTCGTCAGCTCGTGTCGTGAGATGTTGGGTTAAGTCCCGCAACGAGCGCAACCCTTATCTTTAGTTGCCATCATTAAGTTGGGCACTCTAGAGAGACTGCCGGTGACAAACCGGAGGAAGGTGGGGATGACGTCAAATCATCATGCCCCTTATGATTTGGGCTACACACGTGCTACAATGGTTGGTACAAAGGGCAGCAAAACCGCGAGGTCAAGCAAATCCCATAAAACCAATCTCAGTTCGGATTGTAGTCTGCAACTCGACTACATGAAGCTGGAATCGCTAGTAATCGTAGATCAGCATGCTACGGTGAATACGTTCCCGGGTCTTGTACACACCGCCCGTCACACCACGAGAGTTTGTAACACCCGAAGCCGGTGGAGTAACCTTTTAGGAGCTAGCCGTCGAAGGTGGGACAGATGATTGGGGTGAAGTCGTAACAAGGTAGCCGTATCGGAAGGTGCGGCTGGATCACCTCCTTTCTAAGGATATTACGGAAAAGGAATTCTTGAAATTCCTTCGGAATAGCGTTTGACATATTGTATTCAGTTTTGAATGTTTATAGGACCGATGGTCCATACATTCAATTGTACTTTGAAAACTAGATAAAGTAAGAAGAAATAAAAGATTTTACCAAGCAAAACCGAGTGAGTTCATTTTTGAATTCTTAAAAAAATCGCGCGTCTACATTTATGTAGACATCACAATATTAATAACAGATTAAGTTATTAAGGGCGCACGGTGGATGCCTTGGCACTAGAAGCCGACGAAGGACGTTACTAACGACGATATGCTTTGGGGAGCTGTAAGTAAGCTTTGATCCAGAGATTTCCGAATGGGGAAACCCAGCATGAGTTATGTCATGTTATCCATATATGAATACATAGTATATGAGAAGGCACACCCGGAGAACTGAAACATCTAAGTACCCGGAGGAAGAGAAAGAAAACTCGATTCCCTTAGTAGCGGCGAGCGAAACGGGAAGAGCCCAAACCAGAGTGCTTGCATTCTGGGGTTGTAGGACACTCAATACGGAGTTACAAAGGAACAGTTTAGACGAATGACTTTGGAAAAGTCAGCCATAGAAGGTAAAGGCCCTGTAGTCGAAAAGTTGTTCTCTCCTGAGTGGATCCTGAGTACGGCGGAACACGTGGAATTCCGTCGGAATCCGGGAGGACCATCTCCCAAGGCTAAATACTCTCTAGTGACCGATAGTGAACCAGTACCGTGAGGGAAAGGTGAAAAGCACCCCGGAAGGGGAGTGAAATAGAACCTGAAACCGTGTGCTTACAAGTAGTCAGAGCCCGTTAATGGGTGATGGCGTGCCTTTTGTAGAATGAACCGGCGAGTTACGATTTGATGCAAGGTTAAGCAGTATATGTGGAGCCGTAGCGAAAGCGAGTCTGAATAGGGCGAATGAGTATCAGGTCGTAGACCCGAAACCAGGTGATCTACCCATGTCCAGGTTGAAGTTCAGGTAACACTGAATGGAGGACCGAACCGACTTACGTTGAAAAGTGAGCGGATGAGGTGTGGGTAGCGGAGAAATTCCAATCGAACCTGGAGATAGCTGGTTCTCTCCGAAATAGCTTTAGGGCTAGCCTCGTGTGATGATTATTGGAGGTAGAGCACTGTTTGGACTAGGGGCCCCCCTCGGGTTACCGAATTCAGACAAACTCCGAATGCCAAATAATTTAACACGGGAGTCAGACTGCGGGTGATAAGGTCCGTAGTCGAGAGGGAAACAGCCCAGACCACCAGCTAAGGTCCCAAAATATATGTTAAGTGGAAAAGGATGTGGCGTTGCCCAGACAACTAGGATGTTGGCTTAGAAGCAGCCATCATTTAAAGAGTGCGTAATAGCTCACTAGTCGAGTGACGCTGCGCCGAAAATGTACCGGGGCTAAACATATTACCGAAGCTGTGGATTGTCCGTAGGACAATGGTAGGAGAGCGTTCTAAGCAGCGTCGAAGCATGATCGCAAGGACATGTGGAGCGCTTAGAAGTGAGAATGCCGGTGTGAGTAGCGAAAGACGGGTGAGAATCCCGTCCACCGATTGACTAAGGTTTCCAGAGGAAGGCTCGTCCGCTCTGGGTTAGTCGGGACCTAAGCCGAGGCCGAATGGCGTAGGCGATGGACAACAGGTAGATATTCCTGTACCACCTAAGATTGTTTGAACGATGGGGGGACGCAGTAGGATAGGCGAAGCGTACTGTTGGTTATGTACGTCCAAGCACTGAGACTGAGTATTAGGCAAATCCGGTACTCTTAAGGTCAAGGTGTGATGGGGAGCGAAATTATAGTAGCGAAGTCGTTGATTTCACACTGCCAAGAAAAGCCTCTAGTTAGAAATTAGGTGCCCGTACCGCAAACCGACACAGGTAGTCAAGATGAGAATTCTAAGGTGAGCGAGCGAACTCTCGTTAAGGAACTCGGCAAAATGACCCCGTAACTTCGGGAGAAGGGGTGCTTTTTAGGGTGCAAGCCTTGAAGAGCCGCAGTGAATAGGCCCAAGCGACTGTTTATCAAAAACACAGGTCTCTGCAAAACCGTAAGGTGACGTATAGGGGCTGACGCCTGCCCGGTGCTGGAAGGTTAAAAGGAGTGGTTAGCATTAGCGAAGCTACGAATTGAAGCCCCAGTAAACGGCGGCCGTAACTATAACGGTCCTAAGGTAGCGAAATTCCTTGTCGGGTAAGTTCCGACCCGCACGAAAGGCGTAACGATTTGGGCACTGTCTCAACGAGAGACTCGGTGAAATCATAGTACCTGTGAAGATGCAGGTTACCCGCGACAGGACGGAAAGACCCCGTGGAGCTTTACTGCAGCCTGATATTGAAATTCGGCACAGCTTGTACAGGATAGGTAGGAGCCTTTGAAACGTGAGCGTCAGCTTACGTGGAGGCGTTGGTGGGATACTACCCTGGCTGTGTTGACTTTCTAACCCGCGCCACTTATCGTGGCGGGAGACAGTGTCAGGCGGGCAGTTTGACTGGGGCGGTCGCCTCCTAAAGAGTAACGGAGGCGCTCAAAGGTTCCCTCAGAATGGTTGGAAATCATTCGCAGAGTGTAAAGGCACAAGGGAGCTTGACTGCGAGACCTACAAGTCGAGCAGGGTCGAAAGACGGACTTAGTGATCCGGTGGTTCCGCATGGAAGGGCCATCGCTCAACGGATAAAAGCTACCCCGGGGATAACAGGCTTATCTCCCCCAAGAGTTCACATCGACGGGGAGGTTTGGCACCTCGATGTCGGCTCATCGCATCCTGGGGCTGTAGTCGGTCCCAAGGGTTGGGCTGTTCGCCCATTAAAGCGGTACGCGAGCTGGGTTCAGAACGTCGTGAGACAGTTCGGTCCCTATCCGTCGTGGGCGTAGGAAATTTGAGAGGAGCTGTCCTTAGTACGAGAGGACCGGGATGGACATACCTCTGGTGTACCAGTTGTCGCGCCAGCGGCATAGCTGGGTAGCTATGTATGGACGGGATAAGTGCTGAAAGCATCTAAGCATGAAGCCCCCCTCAAGATGAGATTTCCCAACTTCGGTTATAAGATCCCTCAAAGATGATGAGGTTAATAGGTTCGAGGTGGAAGTACAGTAATGTATGGAGCTGACGAATACTAATCGATCGAAGACTTAATCAATTTTATAAGATTTTTTGCACGGTGATGTTTGGTACATCATATTTCTTCTTAAGTTTATCTAGTTTTGAAGGTACAATACCTTTAGTATACTTTGTCTGGTGACGATGGCAGAGAGGTCACACCTGTTCCCATACCGAACACAGAAGTTAAGCTCTCTAGCGCCGATGGTAGTTGGTCTTACGATCCGCGAGAGTAGGACGTTGCCGGGCAATTCATAAGAGATCCTTCGGGGTCTCTTTTTTTTATATAAATGTTAGATTATCTTTGTTACTGGATTGAGTGGTCGAAAAATACTATAATTCGACCACTCAGCATTATTTAATAATATGATGGAAAACATATCTTATAAATTATATAAAGATTAACTTTTCATGATACAATAATACATATTTTAAAAATAGGTGAATACATATGAAACTTCAAATTAATTCAATAGAAGATACGCAAAGTATAGCTGAAATCATTGCACGTTGCTCTAAGCCTCAAACGGTCATCTTATTAATAGGGGACTTAGGTGTAGGTAAGACAACCTTTAGTCAGTTCTTTGGTAAGGGATTGGGTGTTACAAGTGTAATTAGTTCTCCAACATTTAATATTATTAAATCATATGAAGGCCGTATGCCATTTCATCATATGGATTGTTATCGCTTAGAAGGTGCGGAGGATGATTTAGGTTTTGATGATTATTTTTACAGTGATGGAGTCACTTTAGTAGAATGGCCGCAGATGATCACTGACTTTCTGCCTGATGATTATTTACAAATTAAGATTGAACGTGTTGATGAATCAAAACGAATTTTTAATATCACGTCTATTGGTCCACGTTCTACAACTATGAAGGAGTTAATTGCAAATGAGATTGCTACATATCGACACGAGTAATCAGCCTTTATCAGTCAGTATTACTGATAATAATGAAGTGTTAGCTGAGTTTAATAGTGGAATGAGGATTAATCATTCTATTACACTGATGTCTCAAGTTGAATCGTTATTAAAATATACAAACTTAGAGATGAAAGATATAGAAGGTATCGTGGTGGCAAAAGGGCCTGGTTCATATACAGGACTGCGTATTGGTGTAACAGCTGCAAAAACTTTAGCTTATACGCTTGGTATACCATTATATGCGGTTTCTAGTTTAGCGGCGCTTGCGGCAACTGTAAGAATGCATGAATTTTTACTTGTCCCGGTTATTGACGCCCGTCGTAGTCATGTATATGCGGGTATATATCGTTACAAAGGTGTTAGATTGGAATGTCTTGAAGAAGATTGCTACATTTCGATTGAAGATCTTAATAAGAAGTTAAAAGAGCAGCATCTTCCATATTTATTTATCGGTATGGATGCTGAAAAACTTGTAGATCAGTTAAAAGGACCGACTTATTACTGTATTCCTCGCAGTGCTGAATTTAGACGTATAATCAGTGATGCTGATATTGTAGATACGCATACTTTTGAACCTACGTATTTAAGAATTTCGGAGGCTGAGCGTAATTGGCTGAACAATCAGGACTCACAATAAGAAAAATGTTGCCACAGGATGTACCTGCTATCTATCAGATTGAACAAAAAGCTTTTCCATCAGGTTCATGGACATTAGATGCTTTTTATCATGAATTAGAGAAAAATGAATTTGCACACTATTTTACTATGCTGCAGGATGACATAGTTGTGGGTTACCTGGGTATGTGGATAGTGATTGATCAGGCGCAAATCACAACTGTTGCTATAGATGAGTCCTTACGAGGAAAAGGTTTAGGTCGTTTACTATTAGATTATGTTATGAATTATGCACGACTTACGTGTGAGATGATGAGTTTAGAAGTTAGAGAAGAAAATTTAGCGGCACGTCGATTATATGAGTCATTAGGATTTACATATGGTGGTGTTAGACGTGACTATTATGGTCCGAATCAGGATGCAAAAGTAATGTGGGTGAAACTAAAATGAGTGATGTAATCATATTAGCAATTGAAACAAGTTGCGATGAAACAGCAGTAAGTATTGTAAAGAATGGTCATCAAGTCTTAAGCAATGTTGTAAATAGTCAGATAGAATCTCATAAACGCTTCGGTGGGGTTGTACCGGAAGTAGCGAGTCGTCACCATGTAGAGAATATAACAATCGTAATAGATCAGGCAATAATTGCTTCTGGATTAACATGGGATGATATTAATGCTGTTGCAGTAACTGAAGGTCCGGGATTAATCGGCGCATTACTGGTGGGGATTAACGCGGCAAAAGCATTAGCATTAGCACACAATAAACCGTTAATTCCTGTGCATCACATTGCAGGACATGTGTACGCTAATCATATAGAAGAACGTTTAACATTTCCGATATTAGCTTTAGTGGTATCAGGTGGTCACACTGAACTTGTTGTGATGAAAGATCACCTTGATTTTGAGATTATAGGGCAAACACGTGATGATGCAGTGGGTGAAGCGTATGATAAAGTAGCACGCACAATTCAGCTACCATATCCAGGTGGGCCGCATATCGATCGATTAGCAGCGATAGGTGAAGATAATTTAAATTTACCACGTCCAATATTAGAAGCGTATGACTTTAGTTTTAGTGGCTTAAAGAGTGCGGTTATCAATACGCTTCATAACAAAAATCAAAAAGGTGAAACTTACAGGAAAGAAGATGTGGCTGCAAGTTTTCAAGCGAGTGTGATTGATGTACTGACTGAGAAGACCTTTAAAGCATTAGACGCATATAATATCAATCAATTACTGATTTGTGGTGGTGTAGCTGCTAATAAAGGCTTACGTGAGAAAATGACAACATTATGTGCAGAAAAAGGTATTAAGTTAATGATACCACCATTTGAATTATGTACAGATAATGCTGCAATGATAGGTGCAGCAGCGTATTATCAATACTTAAATCAGCAATTTACTGGTATGGACTTAAACGGAAGATCAAATATAGCGTTATAAATTAAAAGACAAAGTCGATTTAGACTTTGTCTTTTAATGCATTATAGCGACACAACCGTTAAGTAAAACGGTTAATATAATCGATAGTATAATAGAAAGAATAATACTTCCTAAACAGCTACGTGGAAATCTATACATTAATGTACTCCTTTAATATGGCTTTATTACTTTATACCACAATAGATGCATTTTTAATCAAAAAAACATTTATTTTTATTTGGCGAACGTACGTACTTGTTCACATCGTGTGAATAAAATGTGTGTAACTTTAGCTATCTGGAGAGTATTACACTAAAAATATCATAATATCTTTTAATTTTTCTGTGGATAAGTAGGATAACTTTGTGGATTACTTTACTTTTAGGCTTTTATTTGTGCATAACTTTGTGCACAAAAAAACCGGCAGATGCCGGTTATTCTTCTAAAGCAAGTTCGAGTTCGGTCCATTGTTCGACCATCTGTTCGAGTTTATGATTGAGTGCAATTAATTCCTGATTTAAAGTATTCGATTTCTCGTGATCGTTGTATACTTCTGGCAATGTCAATTCTTCTTCGATAGAAGCAATTTGTGCTTCAGTTGACTGAATTTCTTTTTCAGTACTTTCTAATTGTCGCTCAAGTTTACGACGTTCTTTTTGAGAAGCTTTGAAATCATTATGTGTTATTTCTTTCGAACTTTCTACAGTTTCTTGTGCCATCAAGCTTTCATGCGCAAGACGTTCTTCTTCCTTTTCGATAAAATAAGAATAATCTCCAAGAAATAATTTGCCGCCGTTATCTGTCATCTGAAAAATCTTCGTTGCAATCTTATTGATGAAGTATCGATCATGGCTGACAAATAGTAGTGTACCCGGATAATGAATCAGTGCCTCTTCCAGTACTTCTTTAGCATCAATATCTAAGTGGTTGGTCGGCTCATCAAGAATTAATACATTGTTTTCTTCTAGGCTGAGTTTTGCCAGTTGAAGACGTGCTTTCTCTCCACCAGATAAATCGTTTATAATCTTCTTAACATCATCCTGAATAAATAAGAAACGTCCGAGAACAGTTCGAATCTCTTTCTCAGGTAAATGTGGATAATACTGCCACAGTTCTTCCAGCACTGTATTGTTCGAAGAAAATTCTGCCTGTTTCTGGTCATAGTATCCGATTGATAAGTTTGCACCGTAGTGAATATCACCGTGCAGTGCTTTGAGCTGTTTAGCGATGGTTTTAATAAATGTTGTCTTACCGATCCCGTTCGGTCCGATAAATGCGACTGCATCCTGTTTTTTAATATCCAGATTTAGATGTTCAGCGAGCGGTGTATCATATCCTATTGATAAATCACTTACTTTAAGCACATCATTGCCTGTTTCTTTTTGAATATTAAAGCGTAAATTCATTGAATGATCATCTTGCTTTGGCATATCGATCTTTGTCATCTTCTCAAGTACTTTACGACGCGATTTCGCCATACCGCTTGTTGAAGCACGTGTAATATTTTTTTGGACAAACGTTTCGAGACGCTTAATTTCTGCTTGTTGTCGTTCGTACTGTGCCTGCATTTTTTCGTAAAATTGATCACGCTGTTCGATAAACTTAGAATAGTTTCCCACATATTTCTGAACTTGGCCAAGTGCAACATCATAGACCGTGTTAACGACCTTATCTAGAAAATATCGGTCGTGTGAGATTATCACGATAGCACCGCTATAAGTCGTTAAATAGTTTTCAAGCCAGGCTGTCGTATCCATATCCAGATGGTTGGTTGGCTCATCTAGCAGTAATAAGTCTGGATTATGCAGTAACATTTCAGCAAGCGCGAGACGTGTTTTTTGTCCACCCGAGAAAGTATCGATTTTTTGATCGAAATCTTCAGGTTTAAAGTTCAGTCCGGTTAATACAGTTTTTATTTTAGTTTCATAGAGGTAACCATCCTGTGCTTCAAATTGTTGTTGAAGTTTTTCATAACTTGATAATTTGTCCTGATAGTCAGCAGTATGCGCATTATGACTTTCTTCACTTAAGTACTGAGCGATTCTGTTTAATTCCTGTTGCATCTTCTCTAAATGAAGGAATGGTTTTTTCATCGCTTCATATACAGTACCTTCAGCATTTAAAGTCATTTGCTGTGTTAAATAGCCGAGTTTAATATTTTTTGCCATGGAAAGATTACCTGAATCATAATCCTCAGTTCCGGCAAGAATTTTCATTAATGTTGTTTTACCTGCGCCGTTACGTCCGACGATAGCAATTCGATCGTTCGATTTTACTTCGAATTTCACATTTGAAAATATATTTTCACCTGAGTAGGATTTTGTTAGATTGCTTGCTTGTAATAATATCACGTTCTTTCACCTCTATTTCATTGTACATGAAGTGTGAAAGCGAGGGAATATTTTAATCGTTAATGTGAAAATTCACATAGTCATTTCACATATAAAGTGATATAATTTTAAGAGATGTGAAAAGTATCACAAATTAAATGAAAAAGGTGAATAGGATGTCAAAAGATGAAATAAAAATTCCTAAAGCCACACTCAAGAGACTTCCATTATATTATCGTTTTGTTAATACATTATATAATTCAAATGTAGAAAGAGTCAGCAGTAAAGAGTTAAGTGAAGGTTTACAAATTGATTCTGCCACAATACGTAGAGATTTTTCTTATTTTGGTGAGCTAGGGAAAAAAGGATATGGCTATAACGTTAGTTTCTTACTCAATTTCTTTAAAACGACGCTGCAGCAGGATATTATTACGAAAGTTGCGATTATCGGTGTCGGTAATTTAGGAACAGCACTTGTGAATTATAACTTTTCAATTAATGATCGTATGAAAATTACGGCAGCGTTTGATACAAGTTCTAATTCAGTCGGTAAGACAATTGGTAAGATTAAAGTTGAAGATATGAACAATTTTGAAAAAGTAGTTGAAGAAACAGGGATTCAGGTTGTAATATTAACAGTACCAGGAGCTGTTGCTCAGGATGTCGCAAATAGAGTGACAAAAGCTCAAATAAAAGGTATATTAAACTTTACACCAGAACGTTTAACAGTACCAAATGGCGTTCACGTACATCACATTGATCTAGGCGTTGAATTACAATCATTGATATTTTTTATGAAAAATCATTAGGGGGTTATATTGATGTTATTTATTAATACGGTTGGTTTGATTTCACCGGGTATTGCTATCTTTTTAGGTGTTATCGCTTTAATTATTTTCGGTCCTAAGAAGTTACCGGAATTTGGTCGAGCAATGGGGACATCTTTAAAGGAATTTAAAGATGCAACAGATGGTATCATGAAAGACCACGATAAAGAAGATAAAGATTTAAAATAATTTATATTTTTAAGACGGCGAACATGTTTGCCGTTTTTTTATGAGGAGGTTATTTCCTTAAATGAATAAAGATGATTTAACGGTAGTCGAACATCTGGAAGAACTTCGTAAGCGAATTATGATTGTACTGTACTCTTTAGTTGCAGGGACGGCAGTGGGATTTTACTTCGGGAAACCAGTGACGAAGTTCTTAACAAGAGATGATGTGCCAAAAGAAATTGAGTTACATTATTTTAAAGTAAGTGATCCGTTAACAATTTATATTACCGTAATTATGATTATTGCTTTAATATTGATTTCACCGGTTATTTTATATCAACTCTGGGCGTTTATCTCACCAGGATTACATCCAAAAGAACGTCGCGCAACATTGTCTTATATTCCAATTAGTATGATTTTATTTTTGGGTGGACTGGCATTTAGCTATTTCTTTGTGTTCCCGTATTTAATACATTTTACAATTGGACTTGCAAGTGAGATGGGTGTCAATCAGATGATAGGTGTTCGGGAATACTTTAATGAGATGCTGAGATTTACGATACCATTCGGATTCTTATTTCAGTTGCCGATATTATTATTGTTTTTGACGAGGCTTGGTTTAGTTACACCGATGTTTCTGAAGAAGAACAGAAAATATGCATACTTTGCATTATTTGTTGTGGCAGCACTTATTACACCACCCGATTTAATTACGTACTTCATGTTTGCTATGCCGATGATCTTACTGTATGAAGTAAGTATTCAAATTAGCAAAATCGGTTATCGTCAGTACTTAAAGGGTGAACAGAAATTAATTGAAGAAGAACTTGAGAACTAATCACTGCCTGGTGGTTAGTTTTTTTGTGGAGATTTTTAGGTGTGGGAAGTATTGCATTATCTCCTGTAAGTTATTTGAATAGATTATATTATCTTTATATCACGAATTTCTAAAACATGCTAAAATATATACAACATGAAAGGGAGCGTTATTATGATTGAATGGACACGTGAAGAACGTTATCAAACACTTGAAACATTTCCTGAAGCGGCATATAGCGCTTTAGAAGAGATGGTAACGTCATCACTTTATAGACAGCAATATCATATTCAGCCACCGACAGGTTTGTTAAATGATCCGAATGGATTTGCCTATTTTAATGGTCAGTATCATTTATTTTATCAGTGGTTTCCATTAGGTGCAGTGCACGGATTGAAGTATTGGTATCATACTGTGAGTGATGATTTAGCGACATTTAAAAATAACGGTATCGCCATACGACCGGACACACAATTTGATAGTCATGGTGCGTATTCAGGTTCAGGTATCGTAGTAGATGATGAACTGAAGCTCATGTATACAGGAAATCATCGGACAGAAGACTGGGACCGTAAGAGTTATCAATTACTTGCTTCAATGGATAAGGAGGGTGTCATTACTAAATCAACCTCGCCTGTTATAGCAAGTCCGCCTGAAGGATATACAGAGCATTTCCGCGATCCGAAAGTCTGGTTTGAAGATGGTAATTATTATGCGGTCATCGGTGCACAGCGTAATGATGAGACGGGAACGATTCTGGTGTATCAATCGAAGGATTTAACTGATTGGTCATTGATTTCTGAACTGAAGACAGATTATACGAATTTCGGATACATGTGGGAATGTCCGGATTACTTTAAGCTTGGGGATATGGATGTAGTACTTTTCTGTCCGCAAGGGGTTGATAAATTTGAAGATAAGTTCTGGAATATTTATCAATCGGGTTATATATTAGGTACGCTGGACAAAGAAACCTTTGAAATGACGCACGGTGAGTTCATCGAGCTGGATAATGGATTTGACTTTTACGCGCCACAGACAACTTTAGATAAAGACGGGAATCGTATTCTTATCGGGTGGATGGGTTTACCAGACACTGGTTATCCGTCTGACAAAGAAGGATGGGCACACTGTCTGACGTTACCTCGTGTGTTGACTGTAGAAGATAACAAACTACGTCAGCGTCCTGTTCCGTCACTTAAAAAACTACGAGGTCAAGTAGAGACAGCAGAAGGTTATGCAACGAAGAAGAATGTGAAGCTTCATCCATATGAAGGTAAGCAATATGAACTGATTGTAGATGTA
This sequence comes from Macrococcus equi, assembly GCF_047426745.1. Lineage (GTDB taxonomy): Bacteria > Bacillota > Bacilli > Staphylococcales > Staphylococcaceae > Macrococcoides > Macrococcoides equi. The sequence continues at coordinate 1,269,564 of NZ_CP179732.1, forward strand.
CTGGAGAACGAATCTACAGAATTCTATATCGAGTTAAGAGTGTCTAAAAAAGAAAGTACAATGATTACTTATAATCAATCAGAGCGTCGCGTGACATTAGATCGCTTTGATAGTGGACTTCAACCAACCGGTGTGGACGGATTTAGTCGCTCAGTTGTACTGGATAGTGATTTATCGCAACTTCAAATTTTTGTGGATACTTCATCAATTGAAATATTTTTAAATGATGGGGAAAAAGTGATGACCACAAGAATTTTCACCTCTAGTGATGCTACAGGTATCAGAACGTCAACAGAATCTGGTCAAGTATATTTTAAATTTACGAAATATGATTTAATCGTCTAAAACTGCAATTTGTAAAAATTGTAGTTTTTTTATTAAAAATAAAAAAATTTATTTAAATTATTACCAACATATAGTATAAAATATATATAAGCAGTAATTTCAAAATAATATTAATTAATATTATTTTATTTTTAATGAAAAATATGGAGGTTATTAGCATGTATTCCGTTTTAGGCCAGATTACGCAAATGTATGAAACTTTCACGCCAGTGGAAAAGCGTATTGCAGATTTGATGATCGATCAACCTGTAAAAGTAGTGAACTTGCCGATAAAAGAAATAGCGAAGCTGGCAGGTACAAGTGAAGCTGCTATCGTACGATTCAGTAAGCGCCTAGGACTCTCAGGTATTAAAGTGGTTAAGGTAGAACTGGCAAGAGAACTTCATACAATTGAAACAGAGAAAAAACCTTCTAAGATTGAATTCTCAGACTCAGTCGAAGAATTAAAAGAAAAAGTATTTAACAATTCAATTCAGGCATTATACAATACGGAGAAGATTCTATCACCAAACTTAATTGATGAAGCGGCTCATGCGATTGTGAATGCTGGTCGTATGATGATATTTGGGCAGGGTATTTCAAATGTAGTAGGAGAAGACTTCAAATTAAAACTCGCCCAGATCGATAAACAAGTTTTTCAGACAAATGATTCTTATACTGCACTTTCAATTCTGGCCAATTTTGAAGCGTGTGACGTGTTATTTGTGATTACGTCTAATGGAAAAAGTAAAGAAATGATAGAAGTCATGAAATTTGCAAAAAAGCAGAACGTGACGATTATCACTGTGACTCAGAAAGTACCATCAGTCGCATTACGTATGTCCAATATAGCACTGACCATGACAAGAGAAGAGCAGGATACAAACATTGGAACGATGACCGTTCGCATCGTTCAACTTGCTATCATTGATGCCCTGTTCTTAAGAATTTGTTCGATTCAAAGTGAACAGGTCATTAAGAGTTTGACGAATATTGAAAATGCGCATCACAGTCAAAATAAATAATAGTCATAAAATGAATAAAACCATTGAATGTCATACATTCAATGGTTCAGATTGAAGACAAACTCATTTTCATTACATGAGTTTGTCTTTTTTTAAAGGCTATATTCTCATTTATTCGAAGAAATTTCTTCGAAATTTAAATTATTGACTATAATGCTAAGCCAATTGAGTATCTTTGATAACCCAATTGGCTAACTTTTTTAAATTCATGCATGCACAAATAAGCGTGGTTTCCATGGACACTTTTTTCAATCCTCTAAACTTTGTCCATCTCATACCATGCTGTTCTTTAGCGTCACCAAATCTTCTTTCAATAGTTTGAGACCTTAATTTATATCCCATTCTTCCTTCTTCTGTATGTCTTATTTCTTCAACATCTTCTAAGTATTCTTGCCAAATATGTCTTTGAATTTGCTTTTTATATTGTTTATTTTCTGTACATTTATTTAGAAATGGACATTCTTTACATACATTTGGGTTAGAATGATACAATTTAAATCCTTCACGATCAGTACGTGTGTATTTAAGGGGGTGATTTGCAGGACAAATATATTCATTGTAATATTCATCATAAACAAAATCATTTTTTCTGAAACGGTCCTTTGGACCTCTTGGTCTAGTATATGGCATGTAAGGAGTGATTGACTCTTTAAATAAAAAGTAAGCATTAAAAGGTGTTTTATATCCAGCATCTACAGCCAAGGTTTTAGGTTTAATTCCTTTATCTTTCATTCTAGAAATCATAGGTGCCAATTGAGTACTATCATGAATATTAGCTGGTGTTACGTGGTGATCTACAAAAAATCCATTTTTATCAACACAAGCATGTAAACTATAAGCAAACTGTTTCTCACGTTCACCTTTAACATAGTAACCAGCGTCAGGATCTGTGAGACTTTCTTTCTTTTCTTTTTCTTCTGTCTTATGAGTTGGGGTGAACTCCTTTTTTCCTTCAGATTTACGAACCTCGTTTATTTCTTTATCTAATTCATCCTTATAATGAGCGACTGATTTTTTTACTACAACTTTTCTAAATCTATGTTTATTAGCATTTGCTTTTATATGAGTAGAATCAATAAATAAAGCTGAGGTATCAATCAATTTATGTTGCATCGCCAACTGTAGAATGTGTTCAAATATTTCTTCAAAAAGTGTATTATCACTGAACCTTCTAATATAATTCTTACCGAAGGTAGTGAAATGAGGAATCTTATCCTGAAAACTGTATCCAAGATACCAACGATAAGCAACATTTGTTTCGATTTCTTTTATTGTTTGTCTCATTGATTTTATTCCGAATAATTTTTGTATTAATATTATTTTTACTAAAATCACAGGGTCTATACTTGGACGACCATTATCAAGACAATATTTATCTTCGACTAGAGGATAAATAAAATTCAAATCCAATACTTTATCTACTTTTCTTAGTAAATGGTCTTGTGGAACTAAATCTGAAATTGCAACAACCTCTAATTGATTTCTTTTATCTTCTGATTTACTCAACAAAATAATCACCCCAAATCATTGTTAATATTATTGTATAAAAAAAGACTGAAAACTTCATCTCCGAAGGAGACTTTGTCTTCAGTCTGAACCATTGAATGTCATACATTCAATGGTTTTTTATAGTTATTTTTTTACGATAAAGCGATTTTCAACAGGCTGGAATTCTTTAGGGCCTGCTTCTGAGCCGATTGTACCGAATGGCATTTGAGCGACAAGTTCCCAAGTAGCAGGAATATCAAATTCTGTGACTACTTTGTCATCAATAACGCCATTATAATGTTGTAAAGATGCACCTAATCCTTTATTTGCAAAAGCTGTCCAAATCGCAAATTGATGCATCGCACTTGAATGGTGTGCCCATACCGGGAAGTTATCAGCATACGATGCGAATTTTTCCTGAAGTCCTTCTGTAACTTTTGTATCAACATAGTATAAAACAGTACCATAACCTGCTTTAAAACTATTAATTTTTTGTTCAGTCGCACTAAAGTCACGATCTGGTCCCATCTTTTCTTTTAAACATTCTTTTGTCAGATCCCAGAACTTTTTATGCTCGTCATTTAATAATAAAACGATACGTGTACTTTGAGAGTTGAATGCAGAAGGTACGTGTTTAACGATATCTCCGATAATTTTTTCGATTTCATCATCTGAGATAGGTGATTTAGGTTCAATATGATAAATTGAACGTCTGTTTTCAATTGCTTCTTCAAAGTTTTGTGCTAAATCTTTTTTAAATAAACTCATTTTAATTGCCCCTTTGCAGTTAAATTATTTATTTCGAATCATTAAGCGGATGCCAATACCATTTGGATCTTTCATATATTCTGAATTCCCGTCTTTATACATTTCTAATCCTTTTTCCTGCATTAACTTTTTAAAATATTCAACGTCTTCATCATTTGGCATATTAATATCAAAGCGGCGTAACCCGGGAGCATCTAGTTCAGGTTGTGCTGTCTGTCTGTTCCAGATATTCAGACCGAGGTGGTGATGATATCCTCCGGCAGATAAGAAAGCAGCACTTGGTCCGTAAGTGGTCATTGTATCCATTCCGAAGAAGTCTTCATAGAAAGTAACAGAACGTTCTAGATCGATAACAGATAAATGCATGTGCCCCATAATCGTTTCAGGGTCTAAGCCTTTAAAAGGTTGATTGTTATTTGCCGCGAGTACCCCAGGATAATCCATTTCAGTTGTACCCATTACGATGTTTCCGTTCTCTTCGTATTCCCACTCTTCAGAAGGAATATCGCGATAGATTTCAATACCATTACCTTCAGGATCTTGTAAGTAGATGGCTTCTGATACGTCATGGTTACTTGCTCCGGCTAACGGATACTCTGTCTTAATTAAATGAAAGAAAATATTACCCAATGCAGCGCGTGACGGTACAAGTAACGCAAAATGAAATAATCCTGCCGACTGTACACGGCGTTTATTTGTTTGATAAAGATAAATTAAAGGACGGTGAATAGTACCAAGAACTGCATAATCATCACTTTTTTCAAGTACGTTTAATCCTAAAATCTCGTTGTAGAACTTAATACTATTATCCATAAAATTAACATTTAAATGAACTGCACCGACATGTGTATCGTTTGAAAAATATTTAGTTTCCATAGAAAAACTCCTTAATATACTATATATACTTAATATAAAAAATATATCATAAAGCAATGTAATATGCCATCAATTAATTTTATTATATCAACTTTTATAAAATTATTGCATTTATATATACAATGTTAAATGTATGTAACATTGTGCCCGTGAGATAGCAATTATAATTTTTGTGCTTTATAATGAAATTAATTGGAAATTTGGAGGAATGTATAATGCGTATAAAAAAGCTTAATACGATTGCTTTGACGACGGCTGCACTGTCTTTAAGTCTATCTGCATTAGACATTAACTCAAGTGAAGCAAGTGTAACACCCGTTAAACCAGCAAGTACAGTAGAGATTGTATCAACTGAAATGAATAATACTACGAAAGATAAATCTACAGAAAGACCTTCAGTTGAAGAGAAAACGACTGAGGCACCTACAACAGAGAAAAAATCAGAAGAAAATAAAATAGAGATTCCAAAATCGACTAATCAATCACATAACAATATAAAGTCTGAAGAAAGACCGGTCAAAGAACCTGCAAAAGAGGTACCTGTTCAGACACAACCAACAACACCAGCACCATCGACTAATCCTGTGACAACTGAATTACCAAAGACACCTATTAAGCCTCCTGTGAAGCCTGTTACGCCATCTGTGCCATCAACACCATCTTTACCGACTGAACCTGCGCAACCGAACAAGCCGGTCATAGTAGAGCCGACAGTTCCTCATGAGGATGAAACAGATAATCAAGTTAAGCCCACACGTAAACCCGACAATTTCTGTCCGGGTAAGGGTGAGAAATACTATACAGAACTTGATAAACATGTTGAAGGCTTAGTAACAGCTAAGATCGAAAAGTTTGGAGACCATAAACCGACGATTGCTGAAGCTACTGAAAAGGAAGAACAATCTAAGGACACTGATCTACAATTAGATAAGCCGGAGAAGAAAAAGACGTCTGGTAAGCACGCACAGTCAAAACAACAAAAGGATGAAGAAAGTGCATCATTAGAATCTTTACCTGACACAGGTGAAGTCACTTCATTGCTAGGTTATATGGCAGCATTAATATTTGCTGGTTCAATTTTAATTCGTAAAAATTAAACAGTATTTTATAAATTTAGAACCCAACAATCATTTTCTTGATTGTTGGGTTCTATTTTTGTAAATCTATAAATTTTATCTCCTAAAACTGTGTTGTATCAATTTTATTTAAGTAGTCTTCTAAAAATGTCATAACTTCTTTTAAGGTACCATCTTTAAAAGGTGAAGATAGATGTGCTGTTTCGACAATCTTGTTGAATGGTAATGATCCACCAATATTACAAATATGCAGATAATCTTTCCATGCAGCTGCAAAGTCTTCAGTTGAACGTTTAAAGAACTGGAAAGCACACACTTGTGCTAATGTATAATCGATATAATAGAATGGTGACTCAAAGATATGACCTTGTCTGTGCCATAATGCGCCATCGACAAGTGGGGCAATACCGTCATAATCTTTATGTGGTAGATACTTTTCTTCTAATGACTGCCATGCATTGCGTCGTTCTTTTGGTGTCATATCAGGCTTGCTGTACACAATATGTTGAAATTCATCTACAGCAACGCCGTACGGTAAGAACTGAATAGCATCAACGATATGTTTATATTTGAATTTATCTGCATTTTTAAAGAATAAATCCATCCATTGATATGTAAAGAATTCCATACTCATCGAATGAATTTCACAAGATTCGTGCGTTGGCCACAAATAATCTGGAACCTTTTGATCACGTGAACGATACACTTGGAAAGCATGCCCAGCTTCATGAGTCAGTACTGTAATATCATGGTCTGTCCCATTAAAGTTAGAGAAGATAAACGGTGATTTATAATCATCGATATAAGTACAGTATCCTCCTGCTTGTTTTCCTTTTTTTGCTTCAACATCAAATAAATCGCGTTCCATCATAAACTGATAGAATTCATCTGTTTCAGGACTTAGTTCACGATACATTTTACGACCATTTTCAAGGATTGTGCGTGCGTCATCTTTTGGTGATTCATTGCCGCTAGTAAATAAAATCGGTTCATCATAAACTTTTAAGCTATCTACACCAATACGTTCTTGTTGTGCTATGTATAGTTTTTGCGCAAGAGGTACAACATACTTTGCAATCTGCTCACGATAATTTTCGACCATGTGAGGTGTATAATCGACGCGACGCATACGGACATAACCTAATTCGATAAAGTTATCAAAGCCAAGTTTAACAGCAATTTCATGACGTACCTTCACTAATCGGTCATAGATATCATCATATTGATTTAATAGATTTGCACGATAATTTTGTACAGCAAGTGTTGCATTTTTACGTTCTTCTCGATTACTTGATTCAAGAAATTTACCCATTTGAGCAAATGTATAGGTATCACCTTGAAACTCAATTTCAGCAGAGGCAACGAGTTTAGAATATTCAGAGGCAATTTTATTCTCTTGATTTAATAAATCTTTAATTGACTCGTCAAACTGTTTAACGTATAACTCAGCAAGATCAAATAATTGCTCACCGTATACTTCTTTTAATTCCTCTTTAAACGCGCTTCTATTCAATGCATTGAAATATAAAGATTCAAAGTAGACAATCTCTCCATTGTTCTCATCAAAGAAATCACGTTCCTGTTCATAAAATTCATCTTTTGTATTGATAGAAGCACGAATGTATGCCAGGTTGAACATTGAATCAATCTTATTACGTAGCGCATTGATGTCATCAATAACTTTCATCTGTGTCGCTGCTGAATCTGCCTGGTCAAAGGCAACATACAGCGCTTTGAATTTTTCTTTTGCTTCATTTAAATCCGGTCTGATATATTCATAGTCTTTGAAAGTAGCCATTGTATTCTCCTTTGCATTCTATTGTCTAATTTTTCTTACTATTCTTATAATACTCTATATAACCGTGAGAAGGAATATATTTATTTTAGGTGAAATGGTATAATTAAGTGAAAAATGAGGGGGATGAACATGACAAAGATTGATGAAGCATTAGCACTGAAAACAGCTGAACTCGTAAGAAAGACCCATGAAGCAGGAATTCCGGTCATGTTTGTTTTTGAAGGTATACCGGCATCAGGTAAATCAAGACTATCGAATGAACTATTACTGACATTAGATGCAAAATACACGAACTTTTATGCGACACAACGACCGGACGCTGAATTATTGCGCTATCCGTTTTTGTATCCATATTGGAAGAATATACCGAATAAAGGTGGCGTGACATTATTCTTCAGAAGCTGGTATGCACAGAAACTGGATTTTGAAGTGCACGAATATAAGAAAGATATCATTAAAGATTACGAACTACTGACGCAGGAAATTGTAGGATTTGAGACGATGTTACAAAATGACGGCTATATCATCATAAAATTCTATTTATCAGTCAATGAACAGAAGCGTCTTGAACATATTCAGCAGACAAAGAAAAATCCTTTAACGCGCTGGAAAGCACAAGAATATGAAACAGGGATTCCGGTTAAAGAATATCAGGACGGTATGATTGATCTGATGAAAGCGACAGAAGAAATCTCACCGTGGACGCATATCGATTATACAGAACGTGGTAAAGCGACAAATGAAATGTATGAAACAATCATTAAACGCTTAGAAAAAGCATTGAAGGATAAAGAGAAAAATAAAGAAAAGAAAAAAACAGACGGCCAGTTTACAGAAGCATTCAAGACAGACATGTTTGATGATACATCAGATGATATGTCGAAAACTGAGTATAAAGAACTACTACCGAAATTACAAAATCGTATACGTGAATTGCAATACGCATTATATGAGAAGAAGATACCGATGATGCTTGTCTATGAAGGAATGGATGCAGCAGGTAAGGGTGGTAATATTAAACGCGTACGTGAAAGTTTAGATCCAACTGGATATGAAGTTAGTGCCATTAGTGCACCGACGGAAACAGAATTAAGCTATCATTACCTATGGCGCTTTGCAACAGATGTTCCACGTTCAGGACATATTGAAATCTTTGATAGAAGCTGGTATGGAAGAGTACTTGTTGAACGTGTGGAAGGGTTTGCTTCTACAGACGAATGGCAACGTGCATATCAAGAGATTAATCAATTTGAACGTGCTCTAACGATAGAAGGTGCGATAGTGATTAAGTTCTTCCTAGTGCTGGATAAAGATGAACAGTTGAAGCGATTTGAAGAACGACAAGTGACACCTGAGAAGCAATGGAAGATAACTGATGAAGACTGGCGTAACCGTGAGAAGTGGGATCTATATCTGGAGGCAAGTAAAGATATGATTGACGAAACTTCTACAGAAGACGCACCGTGGGTCATTATACCTGCTAATAATAAACGTGCTGCTCGTATTAAAGCATTAAAGACAATCATTACAGCATGTGAAGAACGCCTGTGGGGTGTAAAGAAATTATGGTAAGAGGCTGTCATCAAAGCGCTATGACTCATCCAAACTGGAAGCAATCCAAAGAAATCGGTTTTTGATTTCGAATGGATTACTGAAGTTTGTTGAATGTCTGCAAGTGAGACGCCGTTTGAGCCAACTGTGAGACGCCATTTGAGCCAACTGTGAGACGCCATTTGAGGCTGTCGAACTTGCGTTAAGACATGCTAACCAAATGTAATTTCATTTTCTAATAAAAACTCCGAATGTTGTAAATTACTACAGCACTCGGAGTTTTTTTAAATATTAAAATATGATTTTACGACAGGCACAATGATATGTGTTGTTGCTTTTAGTTGTTCCTGTGCTTCCTGTACTTTGTCTTTGAATACGATGTTTATGATCACTACAAAAGCATTCATCGACATATGTGCAGCAATCGGAACAATAATTCGATTAGACCACACGTATAGTGCGCTAAATACTAATGACATACCCATGTAAATCAAGGTATGATCGAAATCCATATGTGCACATGAAAAGATGAATCCACTGATTAATACTGAGATCGTGAATGATATCCAGCGAGCACCTTTAATAGCTTCATATAATTCACCAAAGATAACTTTTCTAAAGACAAACTCTTCTAAGATTGGCCCAACAATCGCAATCAAAATAATAAATATAGGAGCATCCATTGCCATCCCCATTACATTTTCTGTGTTCTGACTGATTGTAGGTTGTTTCAGTATATATGTATTAATCATACCGAAAATCATCTGAGCAAATAATGACAGAAAGAACCCGCCGATAATATAGGCTACGGTTGTTAAGGTATCGCTCTTATGAGAACGTTCAAGTTGAGTTTTATTCTTAATCTTAAGGTTGATCAGTATAACGATAATAGAAGCGATGACAAACGATAATACATAATAAGGAATTGATAGTTTAATCGCCTCAGCTAAAGAATGACCGTGTCTTATAAAATATTTTTGAGGAATTAATACGCTCACTTGAGAAGCGATATAGATAAACACTGTTAGTACATTAACCCAAATACGTTTCATTAATAATAAATTCTCCTTCTCATTTCAATACTTTTATCATTGTACATTAAAAAATCATCAAATAAAAACTTAATCTGCTCCTTAAAAAAATAATCTAAAAGTTAAAATAAAATATTTGCAATCTTGACCTTCTTTGATTATTATAAAATTATGTTAGCACTTAAAGGTATAGAGTGCTAAAAAACAAGTATTTATTTTTCAAGGAGGAAATTATCGTGTTAAAACCATACGGAAATCGTGTTGTAATCGAAAAAACTGAAAGAGAACAAACTACTGCAAGTGGAATCGTCTTAACAGATTCTGCAAAAGAAAAGTCTAACGAAGGTACAGTCATTGCAGTTGGCACAGGCCGTATCCTTGAGAATGGAGAAAGAATTGATATTCAGGTTGCTGTAGGTGATCGCGTAGTGTATGAACCATTTGGCGGCACTGAAGTAAAAGCAGGAGACGAAAAGTATATTGTCTTAAAAGAAGAAGACATTATTGCAATTATTGAATAGTAAATAATAACGAATCTTTTATATAAATTTTAATTATTGGAGGAATAAATAATGGTTAAAGAAATTAAGTTTTCTGAAGATGCAAGACGTTCTATGCTTGCAGGTGTTGATAAATTAGCTGATGCTGTTAAAGTTACTTTAGGACCTAAAGGACGTAATGTTGTATTAGATAAGAAGTTCGTTGCACCTTTAATTACAAATGATGGTGTGACAATCGCAAAAGAAATTGAATTAGAAGATCCATATGAAAACATGGGTGCAAAGCTTGTCGCTGAAGTTGCGAATAAAACAAATGAAATCGCAGGTGACGGTACGACAACTGCAACAGTACTTGCACAGGCAATGATTCAGGAAGGGCTTAAAAACGTAACAAGTGGTGCTAATCCTGTAGGCATTCGTCAAGGTATTGATAAAGCAGTTGCTGTTGCTTTAGAAGAATTAGCTGCAATTTCAAAACCAGTGAGCAGTAAAGAAGAAATCGCACAAGTTGGGGCAATTTCAGCTGCTGACGAAGAAATCGGTCAATTCATTAGTGAAGCAATGGAGAAAGTTGGTAACGACGGCGTTATCACTATCGAAGAATCTAAAGGATTCAAAACTGAATTAGAAGTCGTTGAAGGTATGCAGTTTGACCGTGGTTATGCGTCACCTTACATGGTTACTGATTCTGATAAGATGATTGCAGATTTAGAGAATCCATACATCTTAATTACAGATAAGAAGATTTCATCATTCCAGGACATCTTACCGTTATTAGAGCAAATCGTTCAAACATCACGTCCAATCTTAATTGTCGCTGAAGACGTTGATGGCGATGCTTTAACAAACATCGTTTTAAACCGTTTACGTGGTACATTTACAGCGGTTGCAGTAAAAGCGCCAGGATTTGGTGACCGTCGTAAAGCAATGTTAGAAGATTTAGCAATCCTTACAGGTGGTCAAGTGATTACTGACGACTTAGGATTAGATTTAAAAGATGCAACAGTTGATATGTTAGGTAATGCAGCAAAAGTTCACGTTACTAAAGACGATACAACTATCGTTGAAGGTCGCGGAGATGCATCAAATATCGACGCACGTGTTGGTCAATTAAAAGCTCAAATCGAAGAGACAACTTCTGAATTTGATAAAGAAAAATTACAAGAACGCTTAGCGAAATTAGCAGGCGGTGTTGCAGTGATTAAAGTTGGTGCTGCAACTGAAACAGAATTAAAAGAACGTAAATTACGTATTGAAGATGCATTAAACTCAACACGTGCAGCAGTTGAAGAAGGTATTGTTGCAGGTGGTGGTACTGCATTAGTATCAATCTACAATAAAGTTGCAGCAGTTGAAGCAACAGGTGACGTGGCAACAGGTGTTAAGATCGTCTTAAAAGCATTAGAAGCACCAATCCGTCAAATCGCAATTAATGCAGGTCTTGAAGGATCAGTGATTGTTGAGAAGATTAAACATGCTGATACTGGTGTTGGATACAATGCAGCAACAGATGAGTGGGTAAATATGATTGAAGCAGGTATCGTGGATCCTACGAAAGTTACACGTTCAGCATTACAAAACGCAGCGTCAGTTGCCGCAATGTTCTTAACGACTGAAGCGGTCGTTGCAGAATTACCTGAACAACAACCAGCTATGCCTGATATGGGTATGGGTGGCATGCCAGGGATGATGTAATTTTAGGATAAAATAAATAGAGTTATTAGAATTGGACTGGATTGTCATTTGACGATCCGGTCTTTTTTATTTTTTAACTTGTATGGAAAAACAAAAAAATAATTGACAAGCTAAAAAAATAAATCTACAATTGATAACGGTTATCAATGATAACGATTATCAATTAAAGGAGACAATTCGAAATGAAAAAAATATGTTTTATCATCTTAAGTTTAGTGCTGTTTGTTACAGCATGCGGTAAACAGTCAGACAATAAAGAGGCATCACCTAAAGATATGATTGAAGTAAAACATGCTATGGGAACGACTAAAGTTCCGAAACACCCAAAACGTGTTATCGTACTGACAAATGAAGGGACTGAAGCACTCGTTGCATTAGGCGTTAAACCGGTTGGAGCAGCAAATTCTTATGCAGGTGATCCTTGGTATAATCACCTAAAAGATAAATATAAAGGTATTGAGCCTGTAGGAAATGAAAGTGAAATTAATATCGAACGTATTGCAAAACTGAAACCTGATTTAATTATCGGTAATAAATTCAGACAAGAAGCGCAATATAAGAAATTATCAGCGATTGCACCGACGGTATTCTCTGAAGAGTTACGCGGTGACTGGAAAGAAAACTTTAAATTATATGCTCAAGCTGTTAACAAAGAAGATAAAGGTAAAGCAGTATTAGCAGATTATACAACGCATGTTGATAAAACACGTGACGCAATAGGGAATAAAATTAACTCAGAAATTTCAATGGTACGTTTCATGCCAGGCGACGTGCGTATTTATCATAAAGATACTTTCTCTGGCGTAATATTAGATGAAGTTGGATTAAAGCGTCCGAAAGGTCAGGATAAAGATGACTTTGCAGAGAAAGGCTTAACAAAAGAAAGAATCAGTGCAATGGACGGAGATTATCTATTCTACTTTACATTTAATACACCGAAAGAAGATATAACAGCAGTTGAAAAAGAATGGGTGAATGATCCGGCATTTAAAAGATTAAAAGCGTCACAGAAAAATCACGCTATAAAAGTAGATGATTCTATCTGGAATACTTCAGGTGGTGTACTGTCTGCACATATGATGCTCGATGACTTAAAGGAAAAAATAAGTGCAAAGTAATTACTTAAAGCTGTGTTTACTTTCAATACTGCTTATCATCAGTATGTTATGCAGTCTAATGTTGGGTTATAGAGTGTTTAGCATTGCAGATGTGTTTCAGAGTTTATTTCATCATCAAAGAATCGAAGGTCAGAACATCTTGGTAGATTTGAGATTACCTCGAACCATCCTTGCAGCACTGATTGGATTGATGCTAGGAATGAGTGGTGTACTGATTCAGACAGTAACACGTAATCCATTTGCGAGTCCAGGTATTATGGGGGTTAATAGTGGTGCAAGTTTATTCGTAGTAACGGCTATCATCATATTTAATATCAATGGGACATTTCAATTAAGTGTTATAGCGTTCATTGGTGCACTATTTGTTGCAGCATTAATTGTTTTGGCGACGACGTTACCTGTTAGATCATTATCAATCATGGAACTCACACTTTTTGGAGCGAGTATCAGTGCATTCTGTATGGCTGTTACGCAAGGCATGCTTATATACAATGAATCAGCAATTGAACAGGTTATCTACTGGCTTAGTGGCTCAGTCAGCAATAAGAAGCTATCGATGCTTACATATTTATGGCCACTGATACTGTTTGCCATATTCATCACAACTTTTAATATAAAGAATCTAAATGCTTATGCATTAGATGATAATGCACTGAAAGCAGTTGGTGGTAATATTATCGTGATTAAATTGCTTGCAATGATTAGTGTTGCACTATTTAGCGGAGCATCAGTTGCTATTGCAGGGCCGATTGCTTTTATCGGACTTATTACCCCGCATATTACAAAGATGGTGATAACAAGCCATAACCATTTGATAATTATTCCTTCAGCGGGGATAGTTGGAGCAATCTTATTAGTAGTGAGTGATATATTAAGCCGTTATTTATTGTTCCCACAGGAAGTGCCGGTAGGGATAGCGACAGCGTTGATTGGCTCACCGATATTCTTCTATCTGATTCTTAAACGTAAGGAGCATTTGTCATGAAATATGTAGTGAATTTAATTTTATTGCTACTAGGTATGATGACCGCGCTTATGTTTGGTGATGGATGGATTAATCCGGTTGAAATCATCAAAAGTTTTGCTGGAATTAGTGATGATTATACGCAGTTAATCATTTTTACCTTGCGTCTGCCAAGAGTGTTACTTGCGGTTACAGCAGGTGCTGCACTCGGTATTGCAGGCTGCCTGCTGCAGCGCATTACAAAGAACGAGCTTGCATCACCTGATGTGATTGGGATATCACAAGGTGCAGTCGTCGGTAGTTTGTTTTTTCTTATAGTGCTAACTAGTCAAACAGAACAGCTGCTATTTCCTATAGCGTTTCAAAGCGTTGCTTCAATGATTGGTGCGATGGTAGTAACACTCATGTTATATCACTTTGCATTACGTAGAACTTTCTTGAAGGAACGATTAATCCTGCTTGGGATATGTATGAATATTTTCCTGCAAGGCATAATTATGTTTCTGATTATGTCATCGAACAAACGTAGTGCACAGGCACAAATATGGATTACAGGATCAGTACATCTTGCTGAATATTATCAGGTGATGGTGATTACGATAATCATCATACTCATTATTTTGGTCATGGCATATTATACGAAGCATCTGGATATTCATCAGCTAGGGTTTAATATGTCACATGGTTTAGGACTAAGTTATCAAACTATGACAATTATAACGCTATTGTGTGTGAGTATTTTGAGTGCAGTGAGTGTCAGCTTTATAGGGGGTATTCAGTTCGTTGGATTAATCGCTCCGCATATTGCGAAGAAAATGAAACACTATTCATTTATACAATTACTGTTTACTAGCGGATGTATAGGTGGATTGATTGTATTATTTAGCGATTTGATAGGCAGAACGATCTTTTTACCGGTAGAAATATCGGCTGGTGTGTTTACCGCATTAATTGGTGCACCGTTTTTTATGTATTTGTTATTTAGTAAGAGGTTTAAACAGATGTAATATATTTTAGGGGAATCCGGGCAATGACAAGAAAATGATGATTTATTTTTCTTACATTGTACCGGATTTTTTATTTTTAAAAGGAGTTATATTATGAATTCTATGCCACAAACGCTTGAAACATCTGCATTACGTTATTTTGATGGTTTAAGTAAAGATGAGTTGATAAAGTATTATCACTTAGCTCATAAAGAGATAAATGAACGAGTGAGTCAGTGTATTCAAGTAGAAACAATCGAGACTCAAAACTTTGATGTAATTCAGGAAGAAATTGATCAATCTATTCAAAACTTGACGTTAAGTCTCATCCAATATGATTTAGATAAACAAAACTATCTAAGTAAATATAAAAATATATTTGAATTTGCTCATTTTTATGATGTTAATGACACTATCTATGAACAATCTGTAACGTTAGGACATCCTTTTCATCCGATGACTAAGACAAAACTTGGCTTATCAACAGATGAAGTCATCTGCTATGCTCCGGAGTTTAGAAATAGTGTGAAGATCATACCACTCATTTGCGAGGCATCGAATGTTGAGACTATTGGAGAATATGTACTACCTGAAAATTATACTGAGCAACTTAGAGATATAGCGAGCAAGCTCGAGATAAATCATCCTGCTTTTGTTTTTGTTCATGAATGGCAGCTGAACCATTATATTAAACAACACAATAGTGATTTATTAATCAATGGCGTGTGTATACCGATATATCAACTGGCGGTCGAGGCTCATCCGTTACTGTCATTTAGAACATTATACGTACCTGAGTTTAACTGCGTGATTAAAACTGCGGTCAATGCACAGGCGACTAGTGCTGTGCGAAATGTATCGCAAGCTTCAATACAAAACGGTATCACACTCAGCAAATATGTAAGTGAAATTTATAAGGAATATGATGGTTGCTTTATTCAACAAGATAAAGCAGGTATGTCTCTACGTAGTGCAGAACACAATAACAAAATAAGCTGCATGATAAGAGAGACTATCCAAAGACGTGAAAATCAGGACGTCTTAGTATGTGCAAGTTTAATTACTAAAAGTTTTATTACAGATCAACCAATGATTCATGAAGCGATCGACTTAATATCTGATAAACAGCAAATTTCACAGGAAGAAGCAATAAAATTATTCTTTACTAAATACGCCAAGCTATTGATTGAAGCAACTTATCGCTTGATGTTAGAGCACCATATTAGTTTAGAAGCACATATGCAAAATAGTTCTGTCGTGCTGGAAGACGGGATGCCGGTTGCAATATATATTCGTGACTTTGGTGGTGTCAGACTATCCAATAAAGAGATAGATATCGATTGTAGTACAGGTTTATATACAGAATCATTTGAAGCATTACATGCTGTGTTTACGCATGCAGTACTATATAATCACCTGTTTCAAATGATAGAAACGCTTCAAATATCTGATAAACGTGCGTTATACCAAGTGATTTATAAGGAGATTGAATCCATCAATAATAATTTTAAGCCGAAAGTAAATGTACTCAAAGCACCGGTATTAAAGGTAAAGTCTTTACTTAAAATGAGACTTTATGGTGATAGTTATGACTATCGATATTCTAGTATCAACAATCCTTTATTTAGCGAGGTATTTCAATGTGGGAAAAAGTAGTGCAAAATCATAGTGACAATATATCTTTAAGTATAATAACGAAATATATTCATCAAGCTCGTAGGCTTTCCATGAAAAAAATAATCAATGCAATTGTCCAGGAATGTATCTCTCCTTTTACAAAAGTGAAAGACACTTCAAATGAAATTTTACTTTACACCAACGAAACAGTCGTGAGCTATGATAAAGCAACGTGTCAAATTACAATTGGTGATGAAGTAATGACAGATCCTCTAAATTTTCTGGAATGGTGTGGGGCTCAATCTGAATATAACTATAACGACTTTATCAAGGAAATAGAAAATCATCTCATCAACCAGGCGCTAAGTTTTATTCATTGCGCACAAGTTGAGAAAAGTCATCATCCATTACTGACTGGAGAGCAGTGGGTGGTTACAGGCCATAACATTCATCCTTGTGCTAAAACAAAGCTTGGAATGTCGTTTGAAGAAGTGATGCGTTATGCACCTGAATATAATCAGGTCTTTGAACTGAACTGGATACTCGTTAAAAAGACATTGCTATTTAATAATTTAGAAACAATCTATATAAATCAGTTAAAGGCATTCAGTGGATATGACAAACCTATCGATGAAAAGTATACATTAATACCTGTGCATCCATTTCAATATCAGCATGTATTAAATGACGTTTACCAGGAAGAAATTGCAACAGGAGATATTGTTATGCTCGACTATAAAGGTGGCGTTGTGAAAAGTACATCTTCGTTCCGTACAGTATGCCCGCTTGATAGTAATTATCCCATCATTAAGCTACCAGTTCACGCACAAATGACATCAACAGTACGTTCAATCAGTAATAATAGTGTCATTAACAGTAAAAAGATAAGTGATTATATAGAAGGTGTATATAACAATGATATTGACTTGAAGAAGGTAAGCACACCGATTATGGAATACGGTGGTATGACTTACCCGCATGATGACGAAAGAAAACAGCGTAACTTATCATTCATATTAAGAGAGAACAGTACTCAAAAATTTAAACAGTTCGATAAAGTTTATACAGCGACATGCTTATGTGAAAGAGATGAAACTGGGCAGAAAATTTATCAGCAACTTATTGCTCACTCTCAAATGTCACAAGATAAATGGTTTGAAAAGTATGCAACGCTATTAATCGATACTGCAGTCCCTTTAATGACAAAATACGGTATAGGCCTGGAAGCGCATATGCAGAATATATCCATAGCTTTTTGTTCAGGTATTCCAACCCATATTTACTATAGAGACTTCGGTGGGTTACGTATCGATGTCTCACGCACACATGGAAAACTTCAATTAAAGCAAGGACTAACACATGCTTCAACTGTAGAGATGCATGAGAAATTACTGAATACATTACTGGCCAATCATCTGGAAACACTCATTGCCCATTTTTCGGAAGACTATCAATTATCAAGCACTCATCTTTGGGCAATCGTAGCTAGTGCGATTGATAAAATATTTGCAACATTTGAAGAGGATATTACATGGTTCGAGCAGGATTGTGAACGCTTCAAATCACCTTATCTTAAACAAAAAGCATTGATGACAATGCGTTTATCAACTTCAAATAAAGATATATACATTGAAAAGGAAAATCCGCTGTATGCATCTTTTGTTAAACAATAATAAACCGTTACAAAGATTCCTTGCGGGACAATTGATTCAAAGGACAAGTGACTGGATAGATATTATCGTGCTGAACTGGGCGATATTACATGTCACACATCAACCGATGGCACTGGCGATATTGAACATGATGAGGCTATTACCGCAATTATTATTTGCTTTAGTTACCGGGAAGATTGTTGATTTAATGCGTACAAAGCAATTGATGTACAGCGTACATATATTAAATATAGTGCTTACCATCTTTCTATGCATCAGCTTTTACGAACAACATATTTTATCAATCTATAGCATTATTGCATTACGTGCATATATTCAATCCATTGATAACATTCAGCGCAATAAAGTATTGCCCGGCTTTACAACCAGCGATAAGTTAAAACAAATCATCAGTATGAATGCACTACTGATCAATGTTACAAGAATTATCGGGCCATTTATCGGTGGTATGCTTTTAGTATATTTTGATGTTGAACTACTTCTATTAATACCAGTAATAAGTAGTCTATGCGTCCTAATACTTAATAAACAACTACCGGAAAGCCAGTTAAAACAACGCAACAAATATAAAATAATGCAATATTTAAACAATAACAAAGTAATCATTCATATTATGCTAACGAGTATTATATCGATGTTCTTTGGATTTTCATTTACGATCGTATTGCCAATCATTGTTAAACATACGTTGCATCAAGGGGCGATTGTTTATGCACTGTATACAGCGATACTTGCGCTTGGCTCGGTAACAGTACTACTGATATTTATGAATCATAACAGTCAGTCATCCATTCAGTCATTAATATTTTGGGCAGTACTTTTCACGGTTTCTATAGCACTGATGATGTCTCAAAATACTTATATATTTCTAATAGCAATTTTTATCATGGGGTTTGGATCACAAGGATTCCGAACGACGCACCGTGTGTTAGTGCAGCAATATACGCAGGATGAATATAAAGGAAGTGTACTGTCAATTACTATGATGGATAGAGGATTTATACCGCTAGGTGGGATGATGATGACTTATATCTATACAACCTATGGTGCAGAATTAATGTACCTTACAATGTTAATCGGACTAATATTTATGACGTTAGTTTGTCTATATATGAAGTGGGAGGATAAGAAAGATGGAACATATATACCAGATATTAAGTAATCCGGCAACGGACTATTATATATATGATTTAAATGCATTAGCAGCACGCATCAAGTATATTACATCAGCACTAAATCATGATGTATATTATGCTGTGAAAGCTAATAGTCACCATAGAATTATCAATACCTTATTACCCTTCGTTCAAGGATTTGAAGTGGCATCAAGAGGAGAAATAGAAAAAGTAAGACAAATATCTGGAGAAGCGAAAATGATATACGGTGGACCTGTGAAGACATATGAAGATCTGGAATTTGCGATAACTAGAAACGTCGCATCGATTCAGGTGGAAAGTTTATTTGAACTCGATGCATTAAGCAAGCTCACGACGCAATATAATCAAAAAGTTAAAGTATGTCTACGTATAAATTTGGCTGCAGTAAATGCGGATGCAACATTAAAGATGTCAGGTGCAACACAATTTGGATTACCCGAAGAAGATATCGAAGAAGCGATGCACATCATAAGAAACACACCAAATATTGAATTCGACGGCTTACATTTTCATGCTATGAGTAATAACCTGCAGGCAGATAAGCATATAACATTTATTGAACAAGCATTCAATTACAGACATACTGCGATAGAAGAAATAAATACTATCAATGTTGGTGGAGGAATTGGCATTGATTATCAGAAGAAGGAGCAGTTTAATTTTGAGGCGTTCAGCGAAGCGGTTAATCAAATGCCACGCATGACATTTGAGCTAGGACGCTATGTTGTAGGACCTATAGGATATTATGCAGCAAATGTTTATGACATTAAAACGATGCATGACAAACATTTCATATTACTAAACGGTGGCACAAATCACTTTAGATTTCCGAAAGCATGGAATCACCACCATGCGCATAGCATCTATCATTCACAAAGTAATCAGCAACGTAAGAAAACGATACAAAATCAACAAGCATATTATGCAGGAAAATTATGCACACCAAACGACATCTTCGGGTTACCCTATGAAGTTGAAACGATTACTACAGGAGACTGGGTTGTCTTTCATAATGCAGGTGCATATAGCTATGACATCAGTCATATCAACTTCCTATCGCACCCTGAACCTGAGATTGTATTTATCTGATAACTAATAAACTAGACATTATTATACCCCCTAAAGTCAATTCAACTTTAGGGGGTTCATATATATTAAAACATTTTACTCGTCTGCCATACCATCCGCGCGAGTTTTATGAACAGTACCATGTGGATGATGAGATGGTGCATAAATAGAATAAACTTTCAGTGGCTTATCACCAGTATTCGTTACATTATGCCATTTACCAGCTGGAACTAAGATAGCGTAGTCAGCAGAAGCATTTTGTTCGAAATCTAATTGCTCTTTATTATCTCCCATTTGTACAAGACCTTCACCGTCTTCGATACGTAGGAATTGATCAGTATCAGGATGTACCTCTAAACCGATATCTTCTCCAACTTCGATACTCATTAAAGTCACTTGTAAGTGCTCGCCAGTCCAGTAAGCAGTACGATAGTTTGTGTTTTCTTTTGTAGCTTCCTCAATGTTCGTAACGAAAGGATTAGGTCCGAAATCTTTTAATTCCATTAGTAAAACCTCCTCAATAATTTATTACATTGTAAATATACCCATATAGATTTTTATTAATCAGAAGTATATGTTCTATTACGGAAGATTTGTATAACAAGATATAAAAGTATGATTTTTTTAAAGTTGAAGAATTTAACAAATAATTTCCATTTTATTGATTTTAGGTTATTATTAAATCAAAGAAAATATTTATGAGGTGTATTAAAATTGAGACACATCAAAAGAAATCCACGTCAGTTTATCATCTTACTCATATTATCTATGATTTATATCATGCTTAATACAATAGGGAATAAAAGTATCTGGTGGAGTATCGCATACGGAATACTTGTGTTATGCACTGTAATGACATTCTTTGTGACGATAAGTGACGAAGAGGAAATGAACCGTTTATTAGATCATGAAGTCAAACGTCTGAATATGCCGAGAGAGAGATTATATCAAGTTACAGGATATAATCGATATGAAGTTACAGAGAATGAGGACGGTCAGACGATATTCTGGATATCTATGTCTAAGAAGAAAGCATTACTAAAAAAACTTAAGAAGATGTCTGCAGAAGAAATATAAAAATGAATATAAAAGTAAGACATAATCCGGTACATTTTAACGTACCGGATTAATTTTTTAAGAATCAATATTAATCTTATTTATTACTATTATTAACAAAATACATAACAAAAACTTTAAAGTTGAAGTTAAATTTTTACATGTTATATGAGAAAGTTTAAAGTCGAAGTGAAACAAATGGTAAGAAGATTTAATTTAATTTTTATGTAATTTTATTCTTTAAACCACTTTGACCCGATGTAGTTAATAACTAAGATAAGTAAATTGACAAATGCTATATTGCCGATAACGTATACAATATCTGTATCATTTTGGATAAAAATAATGAAGGAAATAATAATGTAAATTGTCAGCAGGATTTTAGCGGTAAGTACATATGTTTTATTCATAGGTAATCTCCCGCTAAATTATTCTTCGACATAATTAACATCGAAAATATAAATACCATCTTCAATTGTAATATCGATATTGAAACGGGGTTTAATATTGATATTCTTGAACTCACCGTTATCGTAGTTGAAGTCGATGATACATTGAATTTCATCTAAATTCTTACTCAACATAGCAATGCGACGTTCATCCTGGACGATATTAATCGATTCATGATATTTGATTGTAATGCCGTGAGCTGTTAATTGTTTCATTGAAATCAGTCATTTCTTAATAAAAGGATAGTACCAGATTATATGAATGTATATAGATGGGAGAGAGAATTAAGGTAGGTTTAAGGTTGATAAATTTTAGTACATTTAAATCCGATTTGATATTTACAAATAGTTACAATATATTGATTGTGATATAGTAAAATTAGGAAATATATTTAAATGTAGTGTTGCTACTGAAGCAGAAAAAATTGAAATTAGAAAAAGAGAAGCTGCAGCAAATGGTATTGAATATAATCCTGATGATTATGTTGAATAATCATTGCATGAATGGAGGAATGTAGTTTGATAAACTCTAAACGATTTCCTGTTGTCGATAGTACTTATATAGAGGATATTAATGGTCAGTCGCGCTTTGGTTATGGGATTAGAGAGTGGCTGGATTTAAATGACGCTAAAGAAATTTTTAATAATGAAGGTTATTTTATCGGGATGACTTTACGTTTTTTCGATTTTGTTTCAGGTGAAACGTTTGAGCCTTTTCCGGTTACTAGAAATATTGCATATGGCAATGTAGTATTTCATGATGAGTTATTTTATTTTCTTCAAGCTGATTTTGGTTCTAATGTAATTAACTTAATCAGTTATTATCCAGATCAGGAGACTAATGTGGTTACTACTTTAGATATGAATGTGATGGATTTAGATAAACTAAAGATTATTGGTAATGGCGTTCACGTGGTTAATCAGAAAGAAGATTTCGTTTGTTATTATCCTGAATCATTTGCATTGCAACTGGAAGACGAGGAAACGGTTGTCATGATGGATGAAGACAAGTTATATATCAATCAATGGATTGAAGAAGAGATTGATACGGGAGATGAATTTCCGAAATATAATTATTACGATAAACTTGTGATTAAGAATTTTGAAGGTGAAAGTTTAAGCGAAGAGATTGGTTATTTGCAGCAGCATAAAGATGGTAAATGGTGGATTAGTTAATAAAGTAATGTGAGGTGAATGTAATGGTAGAAATTAATCGCTTTGATATTGTTCGTGGTAATCAAATATTAGAAATATATAATCAATCTCGATATGGCTATAGTTTAAGTGAAGGGATAGAACTTTACGAAATTGAAGATGTCATTCAACATGCGGGCAAGTATGACGGGATGACAATCAGTTTCTATGATTTTTACACTGGACAAGTTCATTGTCCATTTGACTTGAAGCAGAACGTTGGCTATGGTCAAGTCACATTCATTGATGGTTACTGTTATTTCTTGCAATGCGATTACGCCGCAAGGAAAGTTAATGTAATTGAATATTTGCCAGGTCAGCCTGCTCGTACATATGTTAGTTTGAATATGGATGAAGTTGAGCTGGGTAATTTGATGATTATTGGTCCTAATATAAACGTGGTAAGTAACTTAAATGATTTTTGTAGTTATTATCCAAAAAAATTTCAGATGAAGTTACAACCAACTGAATCTATTGTATTGATTGATGAGGATAAAGTATATATCAATCAATGGGTTGAAGAGGGCTGGGATGAAGAACTGGATATTCAGACAAATGATTTTAAGTATTATGACCAACTGATTATAAGGGATTTTGAAGGTAACCTGATCAGTAAGGAAACAGCTAATTTATCAACTCATCACGGGCAAGAGTGGTTAAGTTAAACAGTGTATACAATGCACTGTTTTTTATTTTGATAATACAATCAGGAACATTTTCCTGATTGTATTACCTCGCTGCCTTTCTATAATTAATATAAGCGAAGAATAGAAAGACAACGCCAATCGCTCCGTACAGAATTGTAAAGCTGTGATCATCAGGATGCCATTGAATTAAGCCGATGACAATCCACAGTAATCCCATAAGTAATAGACTGACTGCTTTATACATATTATATCTCTCCTTCAAAATTAAATTCGAATAGATCATATATTGAAGCCTTTAATACTATTGAAATTTTCATCGCAAGTTCTAAAGAAGGATTATATTTTCCGTTTTCTAATCGCATAATCGTTTCTCTTCTAACGTTCACACGTTCTGCTAATTCTTCCTGAGTCATTTCTTGAAGTAGCCGGTATTTCTTAATTTGTGTTGTAAATTTCACCATTTTTTACTCCTCATTCTCAAATTGATACGTATAATATGCCCATAAATTTATGCCAACCGCAAATCCTAATGAAAATAGCGATAGCTGGATTTGATAGAGTACTTTGTAGTCGGTGATCAATATATTTAAAATAATCGTAGAAATAAGGATGAATATGAAAGTGATTTTGATAGCTCTTGTTGCTGCCTTATTTTTATTTTCTATTAATCTTTCATCACTTGCAGTACCAATTTTATTCCACCAGATATATCTGAATCCTCCGAAGAATATGAAGTAAATCAGGAATATTGGCGTTTTAATACCTATAAATCCTAAAAATCCAAGAAGTCCAATGAGCCATGACCACTTTTTATCTGACATTTTGTCATCTCCTAATGTGATATATTTATCTCTTTATGATACAAATATATCACATTCGGTATGAGATTTAAAGTATGAGGATAGGTATTAATTTTGGAACTACTAAACTAATTGTTTGTAAATTTAATTTCACATGCAATTTGACACACTTCCACATTTACAATTATCATGTAATTAATGGAAAATATAAAAATGACTTGAAATTAATGTTCGAGGTGGGCTATGAAGAAGATATTATTGAGTTTATTTGCAGCGATGCTTGCAACGGGTGCGTTTTTGGATACGAAAAATTATATTCAGGGGAATAACATTGAACTAAACCCTTATGATCCAGCAGGTTCTTATCAGACAAAACAGGAAGCAGTGGATGAGATGGGTTATGCGTTAGAGTTAATCGATGTTGATTCACATGCAGAGATGAAGCGTATTTTTAAATTACCGAATAAAAGTTACTATACATTAGAGATGTTAGATGCACAGAAGAAGCAATCGTCTTATCTTTATACGGGATTAATTGAGACGCAGAATGGTAATACTTCAATCCTTGAATTTCCGAAACACAAGTGGGAACTTATTAGTGTGAATAATGATTATAAGAATAAGTCATGGGATGTGAACAGTAAAGCTGGAAAGTTTCATTTTAATGTTGGAGATTTTTGGTCAAATGATATTGATAATCGTATCATCACTAACGATGATGAGTCAGCTGGCATGAGTATTGACTACACACCGAAGAAGGGTGTAATTGAGATGAATGACAATGGTGTCTGGCTGGATCACGCGAAGTTTAAGGTTGGTATGCAGAACAAATCGAAGGCTTATCCTACTGAAGATGCAGCGGTGAATGCTGTTAAGCAGAATGACTTTGGCAAACGACTTGGTGTTATAAAGATGCGTGATATGAACTTTTATGTCTATGTCAATCAAGTCGCTGAATTTAACGAGTATACGATTGTACCAGTGAGATTAAAGGATAATCAGTTTATTGCCGGTAAGTATGAGCGCTTCACATTTGAATCTGAAGATATTGTTGAAGTGAGTATGGAAGAACAGGTTGAAGGTATACTTTTCACAGTGCACTTCCAGCAGGATAACGAGAAATTGAAAAAGTATAGCAACACATTAAAACATAAACATATGCATATTGCTGTAGTAGGGGGTAAACAGGATGCAAAATAATATGTCGATGAAAGATGCTGTCATTGCATTCTGGACGAAAGGTTTTCAGTTTAGCGGGCGTGCACGTCGAAGCGAGTACTGGTTGAATGTTGTGGCAATGATTTTGATAGGTTTACTCATCTGGGGGATTTTTAGCTTGGTTGATGTATTCACAGGGCAAAAGTTTCACCTGCAGGAACATTATCATTTCTTTTCATCAGAGATAATCCCTTATATTACTGCTATTCCTGGTATGGCTCAAGCGAGTCGTCGCCTGCAGGATATTAATATAAACGGGATATTTGCTATTGTGATTATTGCATTTGGTACGATTATTAGTTTTATTTCAACGCATGTGTTTCCGATATTCCCGATAGATTTTACAAATATGGGTGGGATGACATCTTTAGTTGTTTTCTCATTAATTACTGTTATTCCTTGGTTATTCTTATTCATTTGTAATTTCATTCGTGGCAATCACGGACCTAATCAATACGGTGAAGATCCAAAACAAGTGATTTCATAATGTAAAAAAATCGTAGCGATTCGCTACGATTTTTTTATCCTGTTAATATATCACCTTTAGGATAGCTATAAAGTTGTTTATTTGGTTTAGAGAATGTGAGCACGATGGTAAGAACACCTACTTTACCGATCATCATCATGAGAATAATCAGTAGTTTACCGATTACGGATAGTTTTCCGGTAATCCCCATTGTAAGTCCCACAGTACCAAACGCAGATATGACTTCAAACATTAGAGGTAGGAAAGGTAGCTTTGGTTCAGATAATACTAATGCGAAGACTATTGTAAAGCAAAAACCTGAGCTTAGTACAGCAATTGCCAAACTTTTAAACAGAAATCTTGAATCAATAGCTCGTTTAAATAAACTTAAATGTTCACGCTGTTTTATATAACTTAATGTTCCAAGGATAATAACGACAGCTGTCGTTAATTTAATCCCGCCGGCTGTTGACGTAGATCCTCCTCCAATAAACATCAAAAGCATCATTATTAAAATGGTAGGGGGCGTTAATGCACCGATGTCAACTGTATTAAATCCAGCTGTCCGAGTTGTAATAGCTTGGAAATAAGCAATCTGAAACTGATCGAAAGTTGAATGTCCACCAAGGGTTGCTTTATTACCATATTCTAATATGAATATAATAAGTGTAGCAAAAAAGTTAATGGCTAACGTACTGACAAGCATGACTTTTGTGTGCACGCGCAGTTTATGAAAATGCTTTGTCTTATATAAGTCCAGAATTACCGTGAACCCTAACCCTCCAATAATGATTAAGCTGGTAATGATAAAATTGATAATCGGATTGGTCTGATATTGCATTAAATTATCACTATGCAATGCAAATCCGGCATTGTTAAATGCGCTGACTGCCGTGAAGATACTATTGTAGATACCTCTTTGTAGTCCAAGTTTTGGCACCCATTCCATAGCAAGTAATACTGCACCGATGATTTCAAAGATTAAGCTGACAAAGAATAAAATCAGTACAAGACGTAATATCCCGCCTGTATTCTGCTGGTTTAAGGCTTCGGTTGCTAATGAACGACCTTTAAATCCTACTTTTTTACCTAACATGATAAAGACGATCATCGCTAAAGTAATGATACCTAGTCCCCCTGCCTGAATAAGCAGCATAATGATTGTATATCCTACATGGTTAAAGTGTTCGGTGATATCAATCGTTGCAAGACCGGTAACTGTAAATGCACTTGTCGCAATGAACAGACAATCTACGAAAGATGTCGGCTGTTTTTGTGCAAAGGGCATATATAATAGCAATGTACCGATAATTAAAAAGACAAGAAATGCACTGATAATAACTAAATAAGGGTTTTTAAATCTAAATCTATGCTTATTCATTTTTAAACCTCTTTATTGTTTACTTAAGTAAATATAGCGTACATGAATTGTATGGAAATTACAATTTGTTTTTAAGGTAAAAAACTTTTATTTTAAAGAAAAGTGTAAAAAATATATCTTGAAATAAATGGTATAAGGTATATACTTAAATCGTAATCATTACGATTTAAGAGGAGAGATCATATGAAAAATTCAGTATCAAAAGTATTATTAAGTTCAGCAATGATGTTTGGTGTAGTGGCACCGATTCAATCACAAATTGTTCAAGCAGAAACTACTGTACAGCCTGCAACAGTTGTTTTAAATGATGAAAATGCGGAAGTAATCAGTAATACAGAAATTACTTTGGTGAACGGAAATGATACAATCAAAGCAGTGACAGATGCTCAAGGTAAAGCTACTTTTAATAACGTAAAAAGCAATGTCATGTATAAAATCTATGTATCAGGCATTGAAATGAAGAATGCTTATGCCAAAAGCGGACAGGATGTAAGGGTATCAGTAGAACTTGCTCAATTAGAACAAGCTAAACAACAAGGTGTGACTTTTAATGCATACGTCATTAATAACAAATATCAATATGTTAAAAATCAAAACGTAAAACTGATTGATATTACGAGTGGTCGTAAAGTATTTGCACAAAAGAAAACTAATCAATACGGAAAAGCAAGTTTTACAAAGTTACCTGTTGAACGTAACTTTGCAGTATATATTAATGGGATTAACCAAGGTTACACAATTCGTGGTGTAGAAGGTACAACATTAAACAATACGTTCTATGTTAATAAAAAAGGTGCTTATAAATATAATGTCGCGACACAACCTGCCAAAGTGGTTGTCGTTGATGAAAATGCACAAGAGCTTAAAAATCAAAAAGTAGACTTATATCGTGGTACGGAAAAAGTAAGATCACAAAAAACAAAATCAAATGGTTCTGCGCAATTTACTAATAAGATTACTGTAGGTACACACTACAATATTTATGTTAATAATAAAAAGATTGCCAATAAATTTGTACGTTCAGGTGAGACAACTTATGTTTATTTAACAGCTAAGGAAATTAGAAAATAATATCATTAATAATATTAATGATTCAGACTGAAGACAAAGTCTCCTTCGGAGATGAAGTTTTCAGTCTTTTTTTATACAATAATATTAACAATGATTTGGGGTGATTATTTTGTTGAGTAAATCAGAAGATAAAAGAAATCAATTAGAGGTTGTTGCAATTTCAGATTTAGTTCCACAAGACCATTTACTAAGAAAAGTAGATAAAGTATTGGATTTGAATTTTATTTATCCTCTAGTCGAAGATAAATATTGTCTTGATAATGGTCGTCCAAGTATAGACCCTGTGATTTTAGTAAAAATAATATTAATACAAAAATTATTCGGAATAAAATCAATGAGACAAACAATAAAAGAAATCGAAACAAATGTTGCTTATCGTTGGTATCTTGGATACAGTTTTCAGGATAAGATTCCTCATTTCACTACCTTCGGTAAGAATTATATTAGAAGGTTCAGTGATAATACACTTTTTGAAGAAATATTTGAACACATTCTACAGTTGGCGATGCAACATAAATTGATTGATACCTCAGCTTTATTTATTGATTCTACTCATATAAAAGCAAATGCTAATAAACATAGATTTAGAAAAGTTGTAGTAAAAAAATCAGTCGCTCATTATAAGGATGAATTAGATAAAGAAATAAACGAGGTTCGTAAATCTGAAGGAAAAAAGGAGTTCACCCCAACTCATAAGACAGAAGAAAAAGAAAAGAAAGAAAGTCTCACAGATCCTGACGCTGGTTACTATGTTAAAGGTGAACGTGAGAAACAGTTTGCTTATAGTTTACATGCTTGTGTTGATAAAAATGGATTTTTTGTAGATCACCACGTAACACCAGCTAATATTCATGATAGTACTCAATTGGCACCTATGATTTCTAGAATGAAAGATAAAGGAATTAAACCTAAAACCTTGGCTGTAGATGCTGGATATAAAACACCTTTTAATGCTTACTTTTTATTTAAAGAGTCAATCACTCCTTACATGCCATATACTAGACCAAGAGGTCCAAAGGACCGTTTCAGAAAAAATGATTTTGTTTATGATGAATATTACAATGAATATATTTGTCCTGCAAATCACCCCCTTAAATACACACGTACTGATCGTGAAGGATTTAAATTGTATCATTCTAACCCAAATGTATGTAAAGAATGTCCATTTCTAAATAAATGTACAGAAAATAAACAATATAAAAAGCAAATTCAAAGACATATTTGGCAAGAATACTTAGAAGATGTTGAAGAAATAAGACATACAGAAGAAGGAAGAATGGGATATAAATTAAGGTCTCAAACTATTGAAAGAAGATTTGGTGACGCTAAAGAACAGCATGGTATGAGATGGACAAAGTTTAGAGGATTGAAAAAAGTGTCCATGGAAACCACGCTTATTTGTGCATGCATGAATTTAAAAAAGTTAGCCAATTGGGTTATCAAAGATACTCAATTGGCTTAGCATTATAGTCAATAATTTAAATTTCGAAGAAATTTCTTCGAATAAATGAGAATATAGCCTTTAAAAAAAGACAAACTCATGTAATGAAAATGAGTTTGTCTTCAATCTGTATCATTAATAATATTAATGATTATACGAATGATAGTATTAAATATTTCAGAACATACTTTTATAGGTATGTTCTTTTATTTTTAGTTTATCTTTTAACACAATCTTAACTTTAGCTTTAATACGAACTCCTTTATAATCAACTATGAAACTTACAGACTAAGGATGTTATAGATGAATTATTTTATTGTTGGAGATATACATGGCTGTTATCATACACTGAAGAAAATATTAAAGCACTGGGAACCTGATGATGCACAGTTAATCTTTGTTGGTGATTATATCAACAAGGGAAAACATTCCAAAGAGGTTGTTCAGTATGTAAGACAACTGCAAAAGGATTATCCTTCAACAAAGTGTATTATGGGTAATCATGAATATCAGATGGCGCAGTATATCTTTAATCATACGCCTAAAACCCAAATGAAAGATAACTATAAAAATACATTAACTCATTATGATTTGCGCAATAAATTTATCGATGATGCAAAGTGGATGAGAGATTTACCGATGTACTACGAGAACGGTACACTCTATGTTTCACATGCAGGTGTGAATTTTTTAGGGTTCAGAAAGTTTAACCAGGACAGCAGGTGGAGTGTATTAAGATTTCGCGGGAAGTTAAAGAAGATGAAGAAACTGCAAGTCATCGGACATACGCCAACTGAGATCGGTAAGCCCGTTTACATGAAAAAGTATCATGTATTAAATGTCGATGCAGGGGCAGGCAACCATGATGCACTTGCCGCTGTGTTAATTAATAAACAGGGTAAGTTAGTAAAAACTTATATCGAAAAAGTACTAAAAAGTGATTATTAAAAAAAGTGGACCACACGGTCCACTTTTTTTATCCCATATTTTGAACACTCTTAGGAGTGATTTTAACGATTTTATCGATATTGATTGTACATGTTGCATTTTCTTCATTAATAGGTAAAAATCCTGTTTCATTAAGATCTACTTTTTTCATGAAGTTATTAAATGCGATTTTTTCATCTGTCGTAAAAAATTCTTGATGGTGAACTGTTTCTCCGTTGTCTAATTGAATTTCAATTGTTAAATAATTGCTTTCAGCATCCATTTGAAATAAAAGCTCCTTTAAATAATATTATAATCTTCTTCAGTAATTGGTATTCCCGCATAGCATGATAATAAACATAACATTCAAATGATTGTTTGAATGATAGATATATAGTACAATACATTCAAACAATCATTTGAATGAGGTGGAATAATGCGCGATGATGTGTGTGATATCTATATTTATGATCAAGAGAAGGTCGACCGCATTAAAGTACAGCAAAACTTAGTAAATCTTGAATCTGTTCGCATAATCTATAAAGCATTAGCTGATGAAAAGCGTATCAGGATTTGCTTTAGTTTATTGCTGGAAGATGAATTATGTGTGTGTGATTTGGCGAATATTTTAGGCGCAAGTGTTGCGACGACAAGTCATCATTTAAGATATTTACATCAGGCGAAAGTGCTGGATTTCAGAAAGGAAGGTAAAAATGCCTTTTACCGTTTGAAAGATGATCATATCAAAACGTTGATTCGCACAGCTTTAGCCCATGGGAGTGAGACTGATGAGTAAATCACATGAATATCGTTTAGAGGGTTTAAGTTGCACCAACTGTGCAGCAAAATTCGTGAAAAATATTGAAGAGATTCCTGGCGTTGAAGCGGTTGACCTTAACTTTGGTGCAGCGAAACTGAATGTTGCAGGAAGTGTGACGGTTGAGCAATTAGAAGCAGCAGGTAAGTTTGATCATATTAAAGTGCGTCCTGCAAATGAACGACTTACACAACGCACTCATTTTTATAAAGATAAAGCGAATTTACCCTTTGCAGTAGCACTAGTATTGTTTGTCATTGGTTTTGTGCTGGGTCACATATTTGGAGAAGATAGCTGGTATGTGCGCGGATTTTTTATTTTGACTATTATTACTGGAGGATATTCACTCTTTAAAGAAGGATTATCTCAACTCTTTAAACTAAACTTTGATATGAATGTACTGATGACGGTTGCAATAACCGGTGCCACATTGATTGGCGAAATGCGCGAAGGAGCCATGGTTGTCCTGTTATTTTCAATAAGCGAAGCGTTAGAAACTTATGCGATGGAGAAATCTCGTAATAGTATACAGAGCCTAATTGATTTATCACCTGAAGTTGCGCTAAAGCTTGTCGGAGATAACTATCAGGAAACACCTGTTGAAGCGCTAGTGATCGGGGATATCGTACGCATATTACCAGGAAAAAAGGTACCGATTGATGGCATCGTATTATGTGGACAGAGTAATGTCAATCAGGCGAGTATTACAGGAGAAAGTATACCGGTCGTAAAATCAGAAAATGATACAGTGTTCTCAGGCACATTGAATGAATCAGCTCAACTTGATATCCGAGTGACGAAACGGAGTCATGAGACAAAGCTTGCACAGATGATTCATTTAGTGGAAGAAGCACAAAGCAAAAAAGCGCCAACACAACAATTTGTTGATCGTTTCGCAAAATATTACACACCGCTGATTATCCTCATTGCATTACTGGTTATTGTTGTTCCACCGCTATTCGGTGGAGACTTTAAACACTATCTATATCAAGGATTATCGGTACTTGTTGTAGGATGTCCATGTGCGCTGGTTGTCTCTACGCCTGTAGCGATTGTTACAGCAATCGGAAGTGCTGCACGTAATGGCATACTTATTAAAGGTGGCGTTCATCTAGAGAATGCCGGACGTATTGATACAGTAGCCTTTGACAAAACTGGCACACTTACAAAAGGTGAACCAGTAGTTGTTGAACGCGTAGATTTAGTTGATTTATCTAAAGAAGATTTAAATGTTGCATATTCATTAGAGAAAGATGCAGGACATCCGTTATCAAAAGCCATTGTGGATAGTCTTAAAGATCAGCGTTTTGTTGATATTACTGACTATGAAGTTGTGACTGCGCATGGCGTTCAGGCGATCTTTCGTGGTACAAAATATCGTATCGGGAAGCGTAAGTTCTTTAATATCAATGAAAGTGATGCACATATTATTGACAATATTGAACGACCTGGGGCGACGAAAGTCTTATTTGGTACTGAAAATATGGTCAAGGCCATCTTCTTTATCCAGGATATTCTTAGAGATGAAGCGGAAGGTGTAATCAATGCATTGAATCAACAAGGCATTGATACAATCATGCTAACAGGTGATTATAGAGATGTTGCTGATGCGATTTGCACTAAATTAGCAATCAAACATGCGCATTCAGAGTTATTACCTGAAGATAAACTGAAATTAATTAAAGATTATCAAGCGCAGCAACATCATATAGCGATGGTTGGTGATGGCGTAAATGATGCACCAGCACTGGTTCAAGCTGACGTCGGATTTTCTATGGGTGGTGCTGCAACAGACACAGCGATTGAGACAGCAGATATTACGTTTATGAAAGATGATTTAAGTGATTTGCCAAAAGTGATCCAACTTAGTAAACGTGCGTTAAAGATTATTAAACAAAATATCAGTTTTGCCTTAGCGCTTAAACTGATTGCTATACTGCTCGTTATACCTGGCTGGTTAACACTATGGATTGCTATCTTTGCAGACATGGGTGCAACCTTGCTGGTTACACTGAATAGTTTAAGGTTAATTAAGAAGTAATGTGAGATATATGGCGACATCCTTAAAACTGTAAAATGATACATCGTGCGTTATAATGGATTTAAGTATAGTGAGTATGAATGAAGAGGTGAATGACATGCGCATCGGAATCATTGGTGCAGGGATTGGCGGTCTTACAGCTGCAATTGCACTTAAAGCACAAGGTCATGAAGTTGAGATATTTGAGAAGCGCCATGTACTTAAACAGCTGGGTGTCGGCTTAGGTATTGGTGGTAATGCGATTCGGGCATTAAAGCAGTTTGGTATAGATACGGCGATTCGTGAGAAGGGCAATGTGCTTCTTGAATGTCAATTTAGAACTGAGCGTGATGTTTTACTGAATACATTAATGCTTTCCTTATCTGAAGAAGAGAATGTGACGATACAGCGTGCCGATCTGCATGATATTTTATTAAAGTATAACCGTGCGCCTATTCATTTGATAAAAGATGTCATTCGCATCAAAGATTATGCAAATCCGACTTTAGTACTGCAAGATGGTTCAAAGTTTCATTATGATCTCATCATCGCTGCAGATGGCATCCATTCTAATATCAGACGTCAAATGTATACATCAAGTGATGCAATCTATCAAGGTTATACGTGCTTTAGAGGAACAAGTATCAACGTAGGCATCGATGATAAAGCTGCCATCGAATACTGGGGAGAAGCGGGTAGATTTGGAATCGTACCGTTAAAGGATAATCAAGTGTACTGGTTTTGCTGTATGAACGCTAAAGAACGTGATCCGGAATTTAGAAACTATAATAAGAAGAAATTAATGCATTACTTCAAGGACTTTCCAGACGAAGTCAAGGAAACTATTGCCCAAACCATTGGTGATTCTGTACATCATGATATATATGACATCAATCCGTTGAAATCATTCCATAAAGGACGTGTTGTGTTGATAGGTGATGCTGCACATGCTACTACGCCTAATATGGGACAAGGTGCGTCGCTTGCAATTGAAGATGCCGTTTGCCTTGCAAATCAGATTAAACATTACCCACTTGATGAAGCATTGAAGGTATATGACAATTTAAGTGTTAAGCATACTAAGAAAGTCATCTTAAAATCTCGTAAGATTGGTCAATCCGCTCAACTTGAGAACAAACTATTGATCAATGCAAGAAATCGTGCACTGAGACATATCCCTGCATCATTACTCGAAAGGCAGACATTCTTCTTAAGTCATCGTCATATCAATTAAAAAGTGTCGCACTTCTATAGAGAAGTGTGACACTTTCTGTAATCTGGTATTAAAATTTTCGCTTATTGTCTAGTGACTTTCATATTTTGAATTTCAGTATCTAAGTTGTTATCTAACACTTCAAAGAATCCCATCAGAAAACGGATTTTACCACGATATTCATATTCATTAAAAATCAGTGGCATCACGTCATTAGGATGTACTGGATTTTGTTCGATAGCGTAATCGATATTATCGAAATAATTAAGCACATCATGGATTGATAACGTGTGACCTTTTTCCATAAATAGGTCATAATCACCGATTGAATCTTTATGTTGTGCTAAACCTTCATGGTAGCCATATGCTATCTGTAGTAAATTATACTTAATACTTTTGAACTTAGAGCCGAAATTATAGTTGAATTGCGATGAACTTAACTTCTTAATCTGATTTAATAGTTCATCTCTTGAATTTTTAACTTCCGAATAGATTTGATTATTGTTATTCATCCGATTCACCTCACAGTTTGATAGTTACTTATACCCTGAAAGAATTATTTTATGACATTAAAAAGGAGAAACTATGCAAAATTCATTAATAAAAGAATTAAGAAGCTTATATACAGGCGAAGGATTTTCAAGCGCTGCATTCTTTCTGATATGGCTATATTGCTGTTTTAATCATGAGTATCAGCATATCGCAAGGCAACTTCATATTGCATTACCGGTTATAGTATTATGTTTAATGCTCGGAATAGGGACATATTTCTGGAAGCTGATGCTAAGTCGCGTGATAAGTGGACAAAAGATGACGCTAACACCAAGTCAGAAAAAGTTATTTTTAACTTTAGAAAACATATCTATTATCTTACTGGTAATCTGTAGTATACTTTTTATCCATGCTTTATTTTCAAAGCAATCATATATTGGATTAAGTTTTTTTATTACAGGTTTTGCAATTGTAGAATATATCAATTATTATCATACACGCTTATCATATTTAACACCGAGAGAATTTCGTGCATTATTAAAACATAGAAGACTCAGGAAATCACATTTAAATCGTGTATTGCATGAAGGGGGTAAATAATGAATTTAAAGCAGCGTGAAGCTAAACATTTAAAGGCAGTACATGCTTTGATGGATATCATAAGACAACAATTAACGGGTGAGCTTGTTCAAACGACGAGTGAGTTAATTGAAGAACGTCGTTTTGCCTTTGAAGAACTAGGGACAGAAATTTCGGATGACGCTCAGATAGAATATTCACAAGTCCTGCCTTCACTGAAATTGCAGGAAGAAATTCAGGTCAGTCGAGGCAAAGTTACTGAACAAATCAGTAAGATGAAAGATAGACCATACTTTGGTGCAGTGACGATTAAAGATGCTGACGGTGAAACTGAAAAATTCTATATAGGGCTAAATAGTTTAAAGGATCCATCGACAGGAGATTTAGTCATCTATGACTGGCGTACACCACTGGCAAGCACCTATTATGAGAATCGGTTAGGATTAGTAAGTTATGAGGTGCCTGGTGTTGGCCTACAGCATGTGAATGTAGAGGACCGTATTCAGCTTGTGATTGAAGAAGGTCTATTGCTTGATGTCTTTGACTCAGAAATTTACATTGGCGATGATGCCTTGCAACATTTACTAGTTGATACAGCTAAAGATAAGATGAAGTCTATCGTGAACTCGATACAACAGGACCAAAATGCGATTATCCGCATGACGAGTGCACATGATATTTTAGTGCTTGGACCACCTGGTTCAGGTAAGACTTCTATTGCGATGCAGCGTATTGCATATTTGTTATATTTGCATCGCCATAAAATGACGGCCCGTCAAATGTTATTTATTACACCAAATGACATGTTTGGAGATTACATTGGAGATGTATTACCAGAGCTCGGAGAATCGCCGATTAACGCAAAGACATTCTACCACTTAAAAGATAAGATAAATCGTCGTCATTTTGAAGTAGAAACTTTGTTTCAAAATATAGAACGTATGCGTCAAGCTAGTGAGATAGAACGTGAAAAGTTTAAAGTTAAGAACAGTAACGAGCTACTTCAGTTTATGGATGAAAAAATAGCATCAATTGCACATAAAAATATCAAGTTTAATATCCTGACCATTGGAGGAACCCCTTTTGTAACAAAAGAACATCTGACTTATTTATTCTATGAAAAGTTTCGTCATGTTCCAATTGATGCACGTCTTAAAAAAATGCAGGTTGAACTTGAACCGATATATCATAAGCACTTGCAGCAAGCGATCAAGGATAGAACGAAAGCTCTGAAGAAAGTGACATCGTATATAGGAACGGATGAAGAACTTGAAGTACAAGCTAAAAGAGAAAAGACAAAACAGTATAAAGTGCTGAAAAACTATATTAAAGATATTCAGTTCATTAATATTGAACGTATTTATCTGAATATCTTAAGATCATTAAATAGTGATGTATACCAGGCAACACTTCAACAATTTAGAAATAAACAGATGCAATATGAAGACATCGCACCGCTCGTATATTTATCAACAAAGATAAAAGGATTAAATCGTGAAGGTATGATTCAGCATATCATCATCGATGAAGTGCAGGATTATTCAGTAGTACAGATGGCAGCAATTTCAGCAGTCTATCCAAATGCGCGTAAAACAATGCTCGGAGATAGTAACCAAATCGTACATCCGCAAATTACGTTCAAGGTGCCAGAAGACATGAATGTCATTCGACTGACTAAGTCGTATCGTTCAACAGTACAAATTACCGAGTTTACGAAATCACTGATAGGAAGTACTGATACCAAGTCTCTGGGTGTTGAAGGAGACGAAGTAAAATATTTAGACTTTCAGACTTTTAGAAGTTTCGTGCAGCAACTGGACTCTGAAAGTGTTGCTATTCTTACGAAAGATGTCGCACATGCACGTCGAGTCCATGATGTATTAGAGGACTGTATATTGCTTACCCATGATAAGTATACTTTTACAAAAGGAAAGGTAATTATGCCGGATTATATGGCGAAAGGATTCGAATTTTCGCATGTATTTATCATCGGTTATGATCAGTATGATATGAAAAAAGATGCATTATTACTATATACACTAACAAGCCGAGCGACACGTAATCTCTATTTAGTGGGTGATATGAGTGATTAGTATTCTAAATCCAGTATTCAGACAGATTCAGTTTCAGGTAGATAGTATTAAATTACTGGCAAATAAAGTGGATATCTTTATGTTAGAGCAGGAGATTTACCCGGGAGGGAGAACTTGCTTTCAGTTGCTTACGCATATTGCATTGCTTCCAGAAGCGGACGTACTGCTTATTAAAGGCGCTGACAAACAGGAGATGGATGATTATTATATGTATTGGCAAAAAGAATTATCGACCATTGAAATGTTTGAAGCACGATTAGAACTAAGTATGAATATTCTCAGTGATTTCTATCGTGTATTAGAAGAAGATGAGCTGCTTGAGCAAAAGATGACGTACTGGCAGACAGAACACTCGTATCTAGACTGGCTGCTTGTCATTTTAATGCATCTCACACATCATCGTGCACAACTGCATAGTGCTATCAAACAATTTGGCGGAGATATCAGCGATATTCCATTATTTGAATAAAAGACAACTGACTAGTGCGTCAGTTGTCTCATAATTGATTCGTATACTTCATTCCAGAATTCAGGCGTATTTTTATATTTTTCATGAATTTTGTGATGTACTTCCTTTTGTTTTGCATCGAAGTCAGATGCATCTTTAGCAGGTAGGTCTTTTCTGATATCTGTCACATAATCCTGAACTTTCTCAGCACGTGGCCCCCAGCGAGTGTATTCTGTGTCATTGTCATCTAAAAAGATAAAGACGGGAATAGAACGCGCACCGTTCGTTAAATACTGATCCATTAGTTCTGGATTATCATCACGTAATGCGATGCTGATTGGCATTGCTGTAGCTTCAGCAATCTTCATTAATACAGGAAGATTCATCATTGCATCACCACACCAGTCCTCAGTGATGACAATCGCTTTTAAATTTTTTGCTTTAACAGTATCGAGACGTGTATCTTCAGGCAATTCAAATGTCTCATAAATTTTATGCATTTCAGCTTTGTTGACTTTCATTTGATTGATATACTGTTCAAGTGTTAAACCTTGTTCAAAATAATCGATTAAAGTAGTCATGTGGGCCTCCTGTGTATATTGTATGATTAATAGCTATATAATTTATACTTTCTATACTATATTAAATATATATTTCCTAAATAATATATACAATCATTATAACAATTTCAGAATAATCAAACAAAAAATATATGTTCATCTAAACTTTGAACATATGTTCAAAAAAATTACGGTATATACGGATGTTATGGATATACCGATATGATAAGCTTTATTCAGCTAATAATTTTTCATACATGTAAGTCTTCTCTAAGGGTAGTCTGACTACCCGCTTTTTTTGTTTTTTGACTTGTTATTTTATGGTATATTTATTGTGACAAATAATGAAAGTGTGTGAATCATGAAAAAATATCTTACAGTAATTTTAACGGTTGTTTTATGTCTCTGTATAGGAATGTGGCTTTACAATTATTGTACAACACCTGATAATGATTTAAGTGACGAACATATAGGTAATGTCGGTGTGAAACAAACGTTTAAAAATAAAGATAAAGTATTCGTTGTGGACCCATTAATACAACTTGAAGGTAAGACGTTTTACCGTTCGAAAAAGAATGATGGATTAATTGTACGTAAAGAAAATAAGCATGACCGTATTACAGCGGTAACTTTATTTAAGGATAAGGATATCGCAACAAGTCGTGATATAACGATTGGTAGTTCTAAACAAGAAGTCATTGATGCATACGGAGATACTTATAAGAAGTCGATACTTCCGAAAAAACAAACACAATTTCACTTTAAAGATAAAGAACATCATATCGGTATGAAATTTATGTTTAAAAAAGATAAAGTACAGAAAATCGAATTATTTGAGGATTAAGAGACAATTCACGTGTCTCTTTTTTTGTTGTCTTGTAATTATTACACTACGTTAATTAATTTATATTTCAATTTATTTCGGTTTCCGATATAATAATATTAATTTATGATATTGGAGGTCGAAATATGAATTATGAAGCAATCGTAAAAAAATATGCTCAAACTGTAGTTGCAGTCGGACTAAATGTACAAGCAGGACAGACTGTTGTGATTAACGCAGATATTGATGCTATCGATTTTGTACGTGAAGTAACAAAAGCAGCCTATGAAAGAGGCGCTAAAGAAGTAATTCAAAAATTAACAGATGGTCCTTCAACACAGATGACATTTGACCATGCACCACTTGAAGTGTTTGAGACTATCCCGCAATATAAAGTTGATGAAATTAATGACTTTGTTACAAATAAAGTTGCACACTTACGTGTATACTCACAGACACCGGAATTACTAAAGGATGCAGATCCAAAGAAAATTGCTGCACAGGCTAAAGCATTAGGAGAAGCAAATAAAGATTTTGCGCGCGCAGTAGGCCGCTATGACTTCTCGTGGTGTATCGTTGCTTTCCCAAATGAAGCATGGGGAGAGCTCGTATTCCCTGAACTTAAAGGTGAGGCAGCTAAATTAAAATTACTGGAAGCTATGATAAAAGCAATACGTGTTGATCAGGACGATCCAATTGCTGCGTGGAAACTTCATAATGAGAATATCAATAGTAAGGCACGCCAGTTAAACGATAAGGCATATGATAAGTTACATTATAGATCAGCAACAACAGATGTAGAAATCGGGCTGACAAAAGGACATGTATGGTTAGGTGCTAGTACAGTCAATGCTGATGGGATAGAGATTCAAGTGAACATGCCTACTGAAGAAGTATTCACATCACCGGATTATCGTCGTGTCAATGGCGTAATTGGTAATACGAGA
The DNA here is from genome assembly GCF_047426745.1 of Macrococcus equi. Classification (GTDB taxonomy): domain Bacteria; phylum Bacillota; class Bacilli; order Staphylococcales; family Staphylococcaceae; genus Macrococcoides; species Macrococcoides equi. Next base: position 1,310,921 of record NZ_CP179732.1, read on the forward strand.
CCATTAGCTTATCAAGGTGCAATCATCGATGACTTTAAATTAACATTTAAAGATGGTGTGGTGACGGATTTTGAAGCAGGTGTTGGATATGACGTACTTGAGAATATGTTAAATAATGATGAAGGTGCACGTAGACTTGGTGAAATTGCCCTCGTGCCAGATGACTCACCAATTTCAAACTCAGGCATTCTTTATTACAATACTTTGTATGATGAGAATGCTTCATGTCACGTTGCTTTAGGGCGTTCATTCCCGAATGCAATACAAGACGGGAAATCATTATCTAAGGACGAATTAATGGATAAAGGATTGAATCAGTCATTGATTCATGTGGATTTCATGATGGGTAGTCGTGATTTATCAATTGATGGTATTAAAGAAGATGGTACTGTAGAACCTGTGTTTAGAGATGGAAACTGGGTGATATAAGATTGTTATAGATAAGTGCGAGTGGTCGGAATAAGAAATATTCCGACCACTCATTTTTATTCTACAGCACTTTCAGTAATTTTAAATGTTGCTAAATCAGCATCAATAACAGCATTGCGACCATAAGGTAAGATACATTTCGGTTCATTGTGGCCAAATGAACCATTGAATAATACCGGTTTATCCTCATGCCCCCATTCTTTCATGATCTTTTGAACGATTTCTTTATATACCTGATATAAATGACCATTTTGTGGGCGCCCAAATATGATGCCATTTATGCTGTCTAGTGTACCTAACGCACCTAAACTACGCATAAAGTCTTCAATTAACCATGCTGGTGCGATTACTTCAGATGTCTCTAAAAATAAAATAGCACCTTCAAAATCTTTATCGGCTGGATAGACTTCTGTGCCACGCAGTGAAATCATAAGTTCTAAACAACCGCCAATTAGCGGACCACTTGACTGTCCTTTTCCATTTACAACATCGTATCCGGTATTATCAATTTTCTCACGGTCAATATGTTCATTTTCTTTATCCCATCTTAAGCCATGTTTGAATACAAATTCAGATGTTGAGATATCACCGATTACTTTATTTTGAGTCAAAGTTTTATTGAAATGTGTTAATGAATAATCAGGAAATGCGTTATTCTCAGCAAAGTCAGTTAATAATGACATACCATAAAAGCTTGATATACCTGCTTTCATACAAACAAAATGTGTAAAAGTTGAATCTGAATAGCCCATAAATATTTTTGGATTTAGACGAATAACATCAAAGTCTAAATAGGGCAGTAAACGCACACTATCGTCACCACCTAAAGTAGAAATGATAGCTTTCACTTCTGGATCACGAAATGCTGCCATTAATTCTTCTGCACGTACTTTTGGATTATTATAATTAAATGCGATTCCTTTTAGTGCATTGGGCATAACTTTAACTTTATACCCCATCTCACGTAATCGTTTAATTCCGACATCGGTACGATGTTTCATCGTAGGTTCTCCCGCTAAACCAGAAGAAGATGAAACGAGTGCAATTGTATCACCTTGGTTTAGACGGGCTGGTTTCTTAAGTTGTAACATACAATCACCACTTTCAATAAAATTACATCAATTATATCAGAAAATTTCGAAATTAAAATAAAAAATTAAAGCGTGAATTTAATGATCACTCGCTTGTTAATTATTGCTCACTTAAGGTGTAATTATTTAATTTTCCTTATTTAATATTCCTTCCAGTAAATAATCTACTGTGGCGATTGTATAAGTTGGGCTCACTTGCTTTATTTCATCTGCGCTTCCATATCCATACAACACACCGATTGAATCAATGTTATTTTTCTGTGCACCGATAATATCATGTTTACGGTCACCAATCATGATACAAGTTGATTTATCTAAGTTATGTGTTTCAAGTACGTGTTGAATAATCTCAGCTTTATCAGTACGTGTTCCATCTAATTCACTTCCGGTAATTGATTCAAAATAATGGTCAAGATTGAAATGTTCCAATATCGGTCGTGCAAAATGTGTCGGTTTACTAGTTGCCACGTATAATTTCTTATCCATAGACTTTAATGCTTGTAACAATAACTCAATACCAGGATATACTTCATTTTCATACATACCTTTATCGCTGAAGTATTCACGGTACAATCTTACGGCTTCCAGGTTGTTATCACCAGATAAGTTATAATATACTTCATAGCTTTCCTGTAATGGTGGTCCGATAAATGGTGTCAAAGCATCATTATCTGGTGCATCAATACCCATTTTATTCAGTGAATAGATAATGCTGTTTGTAATCCCTAAATGGGGATCAGTTAATGTACCATCTAAATCAAATAATATATGCTCATACATTATCGTATCCCTCGTTCATATTGTTTCGGTACTGTAATATCATCGCGTAACGCTTTAACAGCATGGATCGCCCAGTAAGGATCATTGAGCATTCCTCGACCAACTGCCACTAAATCTGCGTCTTCATTGCGTAACGTCATTTCAGCTGTTTCTGGATTATCTAATATACCAACTGCGATAACAGGTACATCGAATTTCTCTTTAAAGCGTTTTGCGAAAGGTACTTGGTATCCTGGATAATTACCTGGTTTATCATTACCTGCCGGCGCTTCGCCACCTGTTGAAATATGGAACATATCTACACCTGCTGCTAAATATTGCTCAGAGATTGCTAATGCATGTTCAACATCGTAACCTCCATCCATATATTCACAGGCAGATATTCTAAAGATTAACGGCATTTCTTCAGGCATAACAGACTTCGCTGCTTTAATCACTTCAACGCCAAATAATGATAAGTCCTGACCGTATTCGTCGGTACGTTTATTGATACTTGGTGAATGGAACTGATGAATTAAATAGCCATGCGCACCATGTAATTCAATCGCATCAAATCCAGTTTCAACAGCACGACGAACACTTTCTTTATACTTATTAACCATTGCTTTTACTTCTGAGTTTGAAAGTTCTCGTGGATAACGAATAGGACCGAAATCTGTCGGTTCTTCTACAGGTGTCGTGGATGAAGAAACCGGTGTTTCTACGTCACGTGCTTTACGTCCGGCATGTGCAATTTGTATCGCTGCTTTCGCTCCATTTGCATGAATACCATCTACGATACGTTTAAACGCAGGAATTTGTGCGTCATTCCATAAACCGAGACAGTTTTTTGTAATACGTCCTTCAGGTTCTACGTTTGTCATTTCTACTATAATTAATCCCGTTTGTCCTACAGCACGAGAAGCATAGTGAATATAATGCCAATCTGTTGGTGTACCGTCTTCTTTTTCTACGGAATATTGACACATCGGTGGCATGACGATTCTATTTTTAAGTGATAGTCCCTTTAATTGAAAGGGTGAGTTTAATAATGTCTTCATATCGATACTCCTTTTTATATTACTTTTTAATCTAATCTTGCTTATATTTATTATAAATTTTTTTTGATGAGAAAGATAAAATTTGGATTTTGTTCTTTAGTGCGTCAAATAGTTGTGGTAAATGAAAAATCATAATAAATCAAGTATAATGAACATAAGTGAAAGTAAAGGGTGTGTTATGGGTGTTTGAAGTAAAAACAGAAATAAAGATTATTCCCGATGGTTATGAATCTACAAACCGTTATTTCCATAAACATGTTCTGAATAATTATTTGCAGCTGGGTGTTACTTTAGTCGGACGATGGGTGAATGAGGATAAGACGGTTATCACAGAAATTTGGGGCTACCTGGATGAGCAGCATTACAGAGATTTCTTTGAACTTCGCAAACAGACAAAGCATTATCAAAATTCATTACCTGATAAATTAGCGAATGATAAATGGATTATTTCAAAAAAAGATATGATTATTACACCTACCGGTGACTATAAAATGGATTTACATATTGTCTCTACGAACGTTCTGGTACAAAATGAACAAGGTGAAGTCTTACTGGTGCGTAGTCTACATCGTAGTGATACTTTAGAATTACCAGGTGGCAGACTGGATAAAGACGAAGATATGATAAATGGAGCAATCCGAGAGGTTAAAGAAGAGACCGGTTTAGATGTTGCGATAAAAGGATTACTGTATAGTTCCCATAATAAGACAAGTGGTGTAGTGAATTTTACTTTTCTTGGAGAGGTTATTGGCGGAACGATACAAAATGGTGATGATGAAACGATTGATGTTGGTTTCTATGCCATTAATGAAGATAATATTACAGAACTGGTCACACGTAAAATATCAGAAGTCCGCATCTTAAAAGCTTTACAGAAAAAAGCGCAGATGTTTGATCTATATGAGAATAATCCATTTAAAATTATTTCTTCATTTGAATAAACTTGAATCCCTTAATTTGGGATTCAAGTTTTTTTATTCACTGGCGAAGGTGATATCGCTATCAATCTGACCGGTAAATTGCTGTGTTGGGAGAGGCTTGCCGTCCAGCCAGTCCTGGAAATTAAGTGTGACAGGTGGATTGTTACCTCCTAAAGCAAACTGGACGGTAAGATCTTTTGTGAAATAACAACTTGTATGGATTGTACCGCTCCAGCTGGAATACATATTACTAAATACGCCGGCATCAGGATTATTCATGATTTTAAATGCCTGACTTGCCTCCATATCTTTTGAAGTCTGGGCTTTTAAATTTGTCATACGCATTTCTGAATCACTTAATACACGTCGGTTCTCATGGGTGAGTACTTCAAAGTGATTAGTGCAGTAATGGTGCTCCCTGACGACAATATCACGAGGTGTTGCTTCAACGATTTGGGTAGTTCCTGATTTATCTAATAATATATAGCTGAAGCTTGAGCGATGAGGTATTTCTTTTAGAAACTGGACCGCATCATCAACTGATTTACAGCATTCTAAAATCATTCTGCCGATCATATAACAGACAAAACCGTCACCTGGTACTTTACGGTGCATAAAGTTATAACCCATCGATAACCCGTGTTCATTCATACCGTCCATGCGCCCGGTGATACGGGAAACAGGTGCCATCGTGGCAAAGCCTGTATCAGTAGGCTGAAAGAATGTAAAGCGACCGTCATAAGTTGCGGGATGATAATCATAGTTTCTCAGTAAATAATCTTGCGTAGTGAATACACTGCATCCGCTTGGTTTAGCATAGACTCTGTAATGACCAAAATTAAGCAGGATTTGGGTCATATCCATCTTAAGACTTGCCTGTAGACCAAGTAACTCTTCCCAAATCCCAGGAGCAAAACGTTTAAAAGCAGCTTTTGTCTCCTGAATATCTATATCAAAACGTGGACGACGCAGACGCCACTCACGTTCACGATTCTCCATCATTAATGTTGTTTTGAGCCACTTACCTTGTTCTATACCAAAATCGAAGTGGCTACCTCTAAATTCTGTAATCACGCTTTTAACTTGTTGCATGGCTAAACCTCCTTCTATAGTGAAAGTATAACAGAGAATAAAATTTTTGTTGATGTAAAGCAACCTTTACGTAAAGGTTGCTTTACTTTATAATGAACTTGAAGAGGTGAGTGTATGAAAAATAAATTAGCAGAATACCGCAGATTACATGGTTACTCACAGGAAACATTGGCTAAACATTTGAAAGTATCAAGACAAACAATTATTTCGATTGAAAAAGGTAAGTATAATCCGTCGTTACCCCTAGGGATGATAATTGCAGAAGTATTTAAGGTAAATGTTGAAGATATATTTATGTTAGAAGAAAGTGATTACAAATAGGAGGGATATTATGTTTAATCATTTAGAAGGCAATCGACCAATACTTTATTTTCTGGGCGCTGGACTGATGGTAATGTCTATCTTTTTAATGGTAGTTATTTTTGAAAAGCCGGAACTTTATGCAATGCAGTTAGTGCTTGGGATACATTTGATACTTATGGGTATTCAAAATCGAGATGAAATCGTTGATGAACGTGTGACGATTCTGAACAATCGTGCATTTAAGACTTCATATTTAGTAACGTTAGTTACCGGGATGATTTTCTTTACGTTATATACCTTTAACTTAATACATTTGAATGCGCAAAGTGCAATCGTTATATTACTTGCGATAATGTTTTTATCATTTTCAGTGAGTAACTTTATGTTATGGAGAAAGTATTAGGAGGGGTGAATATGTTTTCTAAACGTAATTTAAGTCGCGAAGAATTGTTGTTTTGTGGTCTGCTTATTTCGGGTATGGTACTTTTGGGAAATATGAGTTCTGGATTTAAATTAGATGTGGGTTTAATACCTTTAGCAGTAGGTTTGAGTTATTTAATCCATGCCATTGAGCCTGGTGGCGAAAAAGATGATGAAAGAGATAAAAAGATATTGCTGGAAAGTATGAACTGGACAATATTCGGTTTATTTATAGTGTGGTCAATACTTTACGCGATAACGTTATTTAGTGCTATCAATCTCTCAAAAGAATTGTATTTAATCATTCCAATGGCTTTTTTCATATTAGCACAATCTATAATCAGAGTCATACTGAGTAAATTTGTGATGTGAAACATAGTATAAGGAGAAAAGGATCACGACTAAAGTGTTTTTTTCAGATGAATATAGAGAAAACACCCGGCTTCTAAATAGAAGCCGGGTGTTTGTTATATATTTTAATATACGCCCACGGCATCCCACGCTGCTTTAATGGTATCTGCTTCAGACTGACCATATAAATCCTGTGCAGATTGAATGAGTGCTTCCTTTGTATCTTTAAAGTCTGATGTTGATGTTAAATAGTATGATAATGCACGGTAATATATTTGTTCAGACTTAGATTTACCGATTTTAGTAACTGTATTATAGAATGCTTTATTTGGGATTCCTGAATTAATATGAACGCCGCCCCAGTCACCATTCTCTGTATTTGGTAAGTACTGATAGTCATCCATATGTGATGGTTGGTCATATAATTCTGGTTGCTGGAAGCTACGGAGTGCATCACCTGGTCTTCCTGGCGTATATACATCTTCTCCCATTAGGAAATCTGGATCGACAAAGTATCCGAATACATCTGACATTGATTCATTGACTGCACCTGGTTGATGTTCGTAGATTAATCCTGCTGTATGTTCTGTTACAGCATGTGTTAATTCATGTGCAATAATATCATTAGCACCTGAAAGTGAAGTGAATGTCACGCCATCTCCATCACCATATAACATTGCTTCCCCATTCCACTGTGCGTTATTATAATTATTGCCGTAGTGGACTACCGAATAGATGGGTGCCCCTTTACCATCATATGAGTCGCGATTATGTGTATTTTTAAAGTAGTCATAAACGATATCCCCGTAATAATGCGCATCTACAGCAGCTTTTTGGCGAGATGAAGTGAAGTTACGATCAGTATCCTTTACGATGTCGATGTTTGTTTGAGTATTGAATGCATCATAAGTTTCGATATTTCCTGTATGCGTCATGTCGGCTAAGTAATAATAACTACCTTCCTGATATAGATTTAAAGGTTTCAGGCGATTATCAACACCATATCCATAACCAGTAGTCGTTGCATCAAATAACATATTTTGTTTCTTGATGACCTCTCCAGTTTCAGCATCAATTTGAATATGCCAGTTTGCAGATTTAGGTGAGACATAAATTAACTGAACATCATAAACAAATTTATTTTTGTCTGCATTAATCACAACATCTGCTTTTTTTACCACACTGCGATTATCGATATTTTTTACTTTTGATTGATCAACTCCTGCAGCTTTAAATGCAAGATCGATTGCCTGATCTTTAGATAACTTTTGTGCGTTAGATGGAGTAACTGCCTTTTGATCTAATTCACCATTGACGTGAACGACTTCATTTTTCTCGTTAACATGAATTTTAATCTCTTTGTTTAAAGCCTTTTTACCATTGTTATGTGGTTTTAATGTATAATGCGTAAAGCCTTGATCATCTTTTTCAACTTTAGTAATTTCGTATTGTTTATAGAATTTTTTAGCATTTTTATTGCCAGGCAGAGATTTTAAAAAGTTTTTAGCATCAATTTTTGATTGTACTTTTTGGATGTGGCTCAGTTGCTTTGATGTCTCAGTTTTTGCATAAGTGACGTCATGGCCAAGTCCTGCAATAAGTGAAGTTGATAAAACGGCTACTGGTAAAATAAACTTTTTGTTCATGTTGTTCTCTCCTTAAATTTTTTTTTTGAATACGAGATTAATTATAGCGATTTAAAATTTCAAAACACTCGTATATACCGTAAATTTTAAACTCACAAAAAGTTAACAAAGAGAAGAGAAAAACATAATATGGAATAACATTGGTAACCTGGTAATAAAATTTATTAAAACTTCAAATAAAATAAGACTTTTAACAAAAGTAACATTTTTTATTGTGTTAAATAAAAAGGTGAGGCTAATTGTTAGCAACACCTTTTTCAATATAAGCTCGAATCATTTTACGCTGATTTTTTTCAACATTATCAAATGTGAATACACATAATGCGGCGCGTTCTGACACGTTGAAGAGAGTATCGCCTCTGGAGATTTTAATCACAACGATATTTGCTGTACCGCGTTCAGTTTTATGCATCACATCAAACTGCCACTCCAGCTCATGACGCTCAGTCTCTTCAAGATATTTTTTGATACCTGCATTTAATTCATCATAGTTTATTTTCTGATATATACCATCAGAAGAAATAATATGCGTTTCAATATTTCTATCAATGATTTGGCTAATTTTTTCAATATCATTATTTTGCCAGGCAGCTAAAAGATGTACGTGTGCCATTTTTATCATCCTATTCTAGTGTTTTTTAATACTATATCATAAACTTGAAATAATAATAATGTTAAATATTTCATTCAAAATTCTTCGTGTGTTAAAATAAGTTTATAAAGAATGTCTTAAGGAGTGAAAATTGATGGAATTGATTAAATCATTATTCAAAGCAATGTTTGTAACGTTTTTAGTGTTATCTGTGATTGTGACGGCTGGTGCGGCATTATTTGTAATCAGCTTTAAGAAAGATTTTGAAGATATTGAGCGTCGTACAAAAGAAATCGTTGCTAAAATTGAATCTGAAACTGTCTAAGACTCTTTTTTTAGAGTCTTTTCTTTTTGACCATATTTTAAATATAGGGGTGTTCAATTGAGTCCATTACAGTCTTTATCAAACGAGTTATTGAATAATGAGGTCGAAAGTTCTGAACAGGAAATAATGCAACTTATTCAGTTGATGAGAAAAGAACGACCTGTGATTCATGATATTGTGATAGGGTGTAGCAGAAATAATGCAGATTTAAATAAAGCATATCAGTTTAAAATATTGTGGGAACAATACGGTGGATTTGAAGGCATAGGGGGGACAGTACTTGCAATCGTAAGCTGGAATCCCGCTTCATCGTCATTTAATAAATATGTTAATCGTATTGACCGACACGTTCCGGATGGCTTTGTTGCATTAGGGGATGCGAGGAGTTTTGAACAAATCATGAGAAGGTTGCATCGCGCAACAGATATTAAAGCGCATCGTACCTTTGTATTGTCTTCACTTGAATCACAACAAATGATAACGAGTGCCGGGCGATTTATCTTTGAAGGTTTGAAAGGAACATCGAAGCTTGGCACATATTTTTCGGTGCATAATGGACTTATTCAGATTACATAATAAATGCACTTGCCGATTACGGCAAGTGCGTTATTTTAATGGTCTTCGTGTTCACTTTTTCGTGTGAAATATAATAAAGCAATACCCGCAGAAACTGTAATCAATCCAGCGAGCGGTAAAAGGATACCCATTGCTTCACCGGTTGAAGGTAAAGCGTCCTTATCTTCATTTGTAGTTTGTCTTGCAGTTGATGTTTGTTTTGTATCACTTTGCTCAGTAGACTTTTCGTTGCTACTTGAGCTTGTATGATAATCACCATCTGAAGCATAGCTGCTATCTGATGCGTAATCTCCGTCTGTTGGATATGAAGTATTTGTACGACTTTCTGTTGAAACTGGCCCCTCAGTTGTTACTGATGGGTTATTTAGACGACTAGAATCCGTACGAGACGCTGCTAAATGACCTACATTAGTATCTGAATTAATACCTAATTGCTTCATAGGATTTACGGTAGACTTATTCACCGGGAGTTGTGGCTTTACGTTACTACTTGTTTGTTCGCGTGGCTCTTTTTTGATTTGAGTATTGTGCTTAGTTTGAGACTCTTTCTTGTTTTGAGGCTCTTTCTTATTTTGAATATTTTTCTTCGCTTGATCTACTCTCTTACTTTGTTCTACTTCAACTTTTCTTGCACGAGCTAATAACGGTGGGGTATCATCAGGTGCACGGTGAACAGTTGTTCTGACTAATCGTTCATGCGATATACCAATGGGTGCCATGCGATCGCTTTTAATGGGATGCGTATGTTTGTCATAAACAAGATATTTTTCTTCGCCCGCTTTAATGATTACTGGTTTATCAGAAGGATGATCCGGTTCATCATAGCTGACTTCATAAGAAGCATCTTTATCAAGATGATCAAACGTTGCGATACCATCCTTTACTTCAGTTTCATCCACTACTGTATGATCTAACTTTAAGTATACCTTCGTACCATCCTCTAAAGGAGAATAAGACAAATCAACAGTATGAACTGTTACACGCGCATCATCCGGACGTTCAGTTGAAGATAATTCCTCAGTTTTCACTTTAGAATCTTCAGCTAAATCAGAATGAATAATCTCAATTTCATTTAATAAACCAGGTCGAATTTGATAAGATTTACCGGCGATTTCAATGGCATCGATATCCTCGTTTACAGCTTTATAACCATCATCCAGAGCGGAAAAATGTTGTGATTCATTATTAATATCAGCAGTGAAAGAAAAATCTTTTAGTGGCATATTATGTTCATCATGGAAATAAAGTACCGTTGGATTATCAGCGGCAGAGGCATGATTTGTACCAATGAAAGAGGTGATGACTGCAAGTGATAAAAGTGTTTTTTTCATGTAGGACTCCTTTGTGCTTGTTGACTATATTATTGCATAATTTCTCTTCTAGTTCTATATGATATCCAATAATTCACAATTGATTTAGTCTATTAAAAGAAATTTTATATTGTTTATATTGATGTTATATAACCTAAAGATTTTCTCTGAAAATATCCAGTAAAAGGATGTAATGAAATAATAAATTGCATTTTATAAAAAAATCTTGCAAGTTTATTAAAAAATTTAAAAACGCTATCGAATTTTTTGAAAATTTCGTGTAATATTAGCTTATGCAAAATATTATATGTGACTGGAGGAATATGTAATGAGAGAAGAGCTGGAACAGGTTGTCTTAAAAATGAAAGAGATGAACCTTACGCTTGAGGAATTACTTACTCAAGATAAAAAGTTAGGGTTTAGTGAAGATGTTGTTGCAGTTATTGATTCTGCTGTGCATCAAAATATTAAAGGCCAGGGAAAGTTATGGGTACAAGATCCTTGATATGTTAGAACAATATATTGTGGAAATCATTACTCCTTTAAAATTAGAAACAAAAAATCGAAATAGTCTTCTCACGTTTGCTTTAGAAAAAATTAAAAGAGATGGTTGGGGCAATTATTACTATATAATTTGTAATTTATTCAATAAGGAGCAAGCTGATATGCAAAAACATGCCGTTGCAATTCAGCTTGTTTTTTGGGCCTTTGACCTCGTAGATGATGCTGTAGACGGTGATCAAAATGTTCCCGGTTTAACTTACGCACAACAGATTGTGTTGTCACATATTGTTATGATGAAAGCTCTTAATTTATTCGATGTTGAACTAAGAGATGAAATTATGTCCTTAATCGTATCATCGGGATACGGGGAATTTGAAGATATTAGCTTTACTTATCAACGAGATAATGTATTAACTGAGGACGATTATATAGAGATGGTAACTGCTAAATCCGGACGATTAATGGAACTTATTGCGGTTATTATTGATAAGGATAATGTGCCATTAAGACAATTTATGATAAATATCGGGATAGCTGCTCAGATTAAAAATGATATTCAAGGTATAGAGAATCCGAATAAAAGTGATTTTAAAGATAAGAAAATGTATCTTCCGCTTATTAAATACATGTTTTTTAGTAAAGATAATAAGTTAGAGCAATGTACACGTGAAAATATTATTCAGTCAGGGGCTTTAGAATATTGCAGATTGTTGTATAATTATTACATTGAAAAAGCGTATCGTATTCTTTTTGACGCTTTTCCGACAATGTCAGATGATTTAAAGGAACTGAAGAATGAATTCAATTTTTAGAAGTAAGAAGTTTGGAAAAATACAATATTCCATCGTTATCTTCTTTACCTTATTGCTTAACCTGAGATTTTTCTCAGCATGTAAAGAGGTTATCAATGGTAGAGATGAAAGTGTAGAGTTATTGATTTTTATTATTTGTACGGCTTTATTTAACTTTTTTTTAGCTTCAATGATTTATCAATTGCTGAATCATTTTATATCTTATGTACTTAATCATTATTTTATTATCTGCTTTTTACTAGCTAATACTATTTCCTTTTCTAAGCATGGATTGGAAATTAAAGATTGGATTACTACCGTTGAAATATTTTTGCTATTTTCTGTTTTGGCCATGTTATCTAAATTTTTTAGTGTCTATCCAGTATTTTCTCGCTCCAATCAATTAAAACGAGTCGTTCGTTTTAATAATCACTTGATTCTAGGGTTAGTTGTTATAGCAACAGTTTTAAATATTGCAGCAAGACAAGGAGAATTTGTTACATTCTCTATGTTTATGCTCATCGCTGTGTGTGCTGTTTTACTGATGAGCGTGTTTTACGTGATTTTTTCTATCATACGTAATTCACACGGTCAGATTCGTCGTGAGCTGTATTTAATTTTAGCGTCTTTATTACTTAGTATTTTACCGATGTTTACGCTAAATTTATTTTTACATTTCTTTGATAGTAGTATTCCGTACTATTACTTATTACCTACATTAATTATTTTTCCTTTGTATTTACTTTATTCTTTCTGCAAATTCAAGATTATCGTTTCTGAATCATTCAAATCGATTATTTTTAACTTATTTCAGTTATGGAATGTACTGATGCTATGTTCAATGATTGTTTTTTACTTATTGTTCTTATCTCATCCTGTATTGATCAATGCGATTATTGCACATAGTTTAATCCTTGTTGCATGTGCTGCATTCTATTACTTTAAAGATCATTACCACGTGAAGCAGCATTCTGTTAATAGCCGTAATACGATTAATGAGAATATTTATGATACTTTAATCCAAAATAATATTAAACTTGCAAATTATTATTTATTTATTGAATCTCAGGACCAGTCAGAGCAGTATAGATTTCCTGCAGGGACTTTTAATTATAGTGATATTATCGAGAAGTCACATATGATTTACGAACGTTCAGTTATCGCTATCAACCAGTTACAGGATATCACGGTGTATGTTCATCGCAACGCGTCTAATAATGCATTCATCGCTTTACATACTTCTGAGGTGGAAAGATTTAAATATCACGAATTTGTAAGTTTGCTGGAACAGTTTGATTTCTTTATGAAAAACTATTCCACAAAATTGATGGATGAGGATTATAAGAATCGTATTTATTTATCGCATGCTGCTTTAGAGGAGGAGCGTGAGCGTTTATCGATTTTCCTGCATGATGATATTCTGCAAAATATTATTCTAGCTCTGAACGAAACGAAAACTCTAGATAAAGAAGGCAATAGAGAGCATATTGAAGAGATTTTAGATGAATCTATTTATACGATTCGGGAGGCTTGTGAAGATTTATTCCCAGCCGATTTGGATGATTTTGGTTTGAAAGAAAGTCTGAATGGTCTTATTCGCCGTCATTTGTACGAGTCAATGGTCAATATTCAACTGGATTATAAAGAGTGTAATGTGATCATCGATAAACTGATAAAGATTAGTAGTTATCGTATGATCAAAGAATTAGTTAATAATGCCATTAAACATGCTGATGCTAAAGATATTAATATCGATGTCTCTGAATCTCAGGATTCTTTATCGTTTGAAGTGAGAGATGATGGCATCGGGATACCTTATTATAATGTCTCGGATATTTTAGTCAGGGGTTCTAACAACGGTTTGAAGTACTTAATTAATCAGGTGAATATGTTTGATGGAACAATTGAATTCTCGGTATATGACGAGAATGCTGAACGCAAAGGATTAATTGTAACAGTAAATCTCCCGTTAGAATAGAGGTGTCACCATGGTAAAAATTATTATATTAGATGATCATGAATTATTTGGTCATGGCGTGGCTAAAATTATTGAGGCTGAAGATGATTTAAAGGTACTAAAGGTATTTACCGATCCTAAGCTGTTAACACACTATATTAAAACTTTAAATCCGAATATTGTTTTATGCGATATAAAGATTAAAGATGTGAATGGGTTAAATATTGTTAAGGAATATTCTGTACAGTTTCCTAAAGTGAAGTTTATTATGCTGAGTGGTTATAATCTTGAGGAATATAAAATTAAAGCATATGAAAATGGGGCTGTTGGATTTATTTTAAAGGATGAATCGACAGATAAGCTTGTGGATGGTATACGTGCGGTATACTATTTTAATCAGAATTTAAAGAATGAAACATTGCTAGCAAAACCATTACTGAGTAATAAAGAAAAAGAAATCTTACGTATGGTTGCCAAAGATATGAAAAATCAGGAGATTAGTGATGCTTTATTCATCAGTAAACGTACAGTTGAATATCATATTACAAAACTCATTCGTAAATTAAATGTAGAGTCCAGACTTGGAGCAGTGATTAAAGGTATTCAGCTTGGAATTATTGAGGAAAGTGAAACAAAGCTATAGGTATTATTAATAGACCGATTCCACTGATAAGTCGAAAAGATTTATCAGTGGAATCGGTTTTTGTTTTGAATGTTTGCCTTATCTCAAAGTGTATCAATATTGATGATATCCATAAAGGAAATAAAACGAGTGTCTCCATTTGCAAGTGAGCCGATAATAATGGCAGCCCATTGATCAATCTTCTCGATGGTCATATCCACTGACTGGATATACCCGTCTACATAATAATCGATTTTAATATTTTTATGTTGAGCGAGAGCGATATGCAATGTTTCATTAATTTCCTGCATGCGATCTTCAGACAACTCAGGACGTTCAATTTTATTTTGGTTTTCAATTTGACGTCTGACATCTTCAAATTGCTGGGGCATGGTTGCAAAAGGTGCCCATTTAATCATACCGCGGCCTTTTGGAATATTACGATTAAGTTTATGCTGTTCAACTTTTCTGTAATCTGTTTCACCATAAATAGGGTGTATCATCTTCTCACATCCTTAATCTTTTCTTTTATTATACGAACATACGTTCTATTTTTCAACACAAATAAGCAGTGGAATTTTCCACTGCTTATTTGTTCGTCTTAAATTGATGCTGACCAGGTAAGTTGAGTGCCGTAACAATCAGTATGACACCGATCACCCCAAGTAAAGCGACATACACACTCATCATCACACTATTGAGTACGACACCTATAATTAGTCCTGAACTGGCAACGAGTCCTGCACCACTATATCCTAATGAGCTGAATGCAACATAACTGGCACGAGCATCGTCAGGCATCAGTTTTGCCATATAAGTTGAATAGATAGGACTTTGAATGAGTTCGCCGATGGTCGCAAATAGTATACAAAGCATCAGTATCCACCATACTGAGAGTGTATGGGTCAGTGCATAGCCAAATGTATACATTAATCCTCCGATGACGAGCATTGTACGTTGGTTAAAGGGTTCAACTATTTTATTGATAAGAAATGTTATGGTTACAACAAGGATAGTATTTTCGATTAACATGATACTCATCATTCGTACGCCATCAACGTGTATACCAAACAAATTAATAGGCTTAAATACTTCGTGGAGTCTGACACCGATGTAGTTAGTCAGTGCAAATTCTGCTGAGAAGATAAATACAGCTGCTGAAGTAAATAGGACAAAGCGCGTATCCTGTAAAGCTATTTTGTATTTACCGAATAAATCACGTAGCCAATGTGTATTTACAATAACTTTCTCTTTTTTTGTAGTAGGATCTTTTAAAAAGCGATAAAAGATTACTGTATTCGCAATCATGATTGTGATAATAATGATAAATAACAGAAAGCGATGTTCTTTATAGAACAATCCACCGAGGGCAGTACCGATTGCTGTGGCTAAATTATTTGTCCAGTAGGTGGTAACATATACGGATTTTCTGCTGGACTCATCCGTAGAATCAATGATTAATGCTTCGAGCGCAGGAAAAATCATGGCTCCCGGTATAGATAAACACATAAAGATTATGGCAACCATCCATGCCATATTAATATCAGGATGAATAAAGACAGCCATAAAAATAAACAGGACAGCAAATAGTGATTGACCCCAGATAAGCTGTCTTTTGCGGCTGAAGCGGTCAGCAAAGTATCCACCGATTAAATTACACAGTAGGCTTACGATAACATTAGTCGACATCAAAATACCTGATGTTACTTTACCGAGTTCATCAGCAATATATAACACCATAAATGGCATAACACTCATAGAGGCAGTATGGTCAAAAAAACCACATATAATACGTAGTTTAACATTAGCAGGGAAGTCTTTAAATTTCATGAAGATACCTCATATTTTCTCTTTTCCTCATTATATTTCATAATAATCAGAAAATATAGATAAAAAAATAAAGTCGGGACATTTGTCCGGACTTTATTTTGTAATTGAAAGCATTAATTCTCTTGCAACTTTTGCAGCAACAGCATTAGAAACGCCACTATGGTCGTATGGTGGTGACAATTCTACGATGTCAGCTGCAACGACGTTTAATTGTTCAAAGACTTTAAACGCTGGTTCAAGTTCTTTATATGTTAATCCACCTGGTTCAGGTGTTCCTGTGCCCGGGAAGATTGATGGATCTAAACAATCTAGGTCGATAGTAACATAGACTGGTGTATCCTTTAGAATTTCAGGTAAGTCTTTCAGCGTATCAATTGAGAACTTTTCTAAAGTAGTATGTGTATCACTCCAGTCAAATTCTTCTTTCGTACCTGAACGAATACCATATTGATAGATTCGACCATCTCCAACGATGTCATGAATTCTACGTACAACCGTTGCATGAGATAATGGTTCCCCCATATAGTCATCTCGTAAATCTGTATGTGCATCCAGTTGAACGAGTACTACATCCGGATACTTCTCATGTACGGCACGGAATGGACCAAGCGTTACTAAGTGCTCCCCGCCAATCATAAATGGTAATTTGTTCGCATTTAAAATGGTACGTGCAGTGTCTTCTAATTCATCTAATACTTTTTCTTTATTGCCGATTGTAATATCAACATCACCAGTATCAATAATCTTTACATCTTCTAAGTCTTTGTTAAGGAATGGACTATAAGTCTCTAAGCCATAAGACTCAGAACGAATTGCATCCGCCGCAAAACGTGTACCTGGTCTGTTAGATACTGTACCATCGAATGGTGCACCGTAAATCACTGTTGTTGCTTCTTCAAATGAAGCTTCACAACTCATGTAAACATGTTTATTCGGCTTCATCTGCTAACATCTCCTTAACGAATGTTGGTAACATAAATGCACCAGTATGGATGTCAGTATTGTAGTATTTTGTTTTGATACCAAGTTTGTTCCATGCATCTAAATCAGCATCTTTTAACGGATCGAATGATTTTGAAGCAAAACCAAATAACCAATGTCCTGATGGGTAAGTTGGCATATGGAATTGATACACACGTGTGATCGGGAATAATCCTTTGATCTTAGAATGTGCACGTTTCATTTCATGTGCGTAAGATTCGTAATAAGGTGATTCGTGCTGGTTGATTAAGATCCCGTCATCTGCAAGTACACGGTAACAGTTGTTATAGAAGTCATGTGAGAATAAGCCTTCACCAGGACCGATTGGGTCTGTTGAATCTACTAGGATAAGATCATAGTAGCCGTCTTCTTTATTCTTCACGTAAGCCAGACCATCTTCAAATAATAATGTTACACGTGGATCTTCTAATTTTCCTGCTGTAATCGGTAAGTATTCTTGTGATAGACGTACTACGCGCTCATCGATTTCAACCATATCAATTTGTTCAATAGAGTCATAGCGCGTTAATTCACGTACAGTACCACCGTCACCGCCACCGATAACAAGCACTTTTTTAATGTTTGGATTAGTTGCCATTGCAACATGTGTAATCATATCGTGATAAACGAATTCATCTTTCTCGTTTACCATCATTAAACCATCTAATGTGAAGAAAGTACCAAATTCTTCAGATTTGAAGAAGTCAATTTGCTGGAAAGGTGTTTTTTCAGTCAGAATATGCTCAGTTGTTTTAATAGAGAACTTTACATTATCCGTATGATTTTCTGTATACCATAAATCTAACATGTATATTTCCTCCTATTTCTCTAATGGTTTGAATGATTCTACTTTGATTTCACCGTTTGAATATTTTTCAATTTTATCTGCCATACCACGACCCATTTCGAATGAATCTGATAACTCAGCTTTTAATTTAGTTTGTAAGAACTCTTCAGCTTTCCAAGGATCAACTGAATCACCACAAGTAAATACGTCTACAGAAGCATAGCCATATTCTGGCCAAGTATGAATCGCTAAATGTGATTCAGAGATGATAACAGCACCACTTACGCCGTATGGATTAAACGTATGGAAGCAGCTTTCGACGATTGTTGCACCAGAAACAACTGCAGCTTCATTCATGATACGCTCAATAGCATCATGGTCTTTTAAGATCTCTTTGTCACAGTTATAGTATTCGATTAATACGTGTCTACCTAAAGTTGTTAATTTCATTATTTAATATCTCCCTTATTGTCTATAATAAAAACTTCATTTTTGTTTTCTGCACCAATTTTAATAATTGGTTGATCATTGATGAATGACCAGTAATCAATGACTTTCTGAGTGATTCTTTCACCAGCCATCAGTATCGGAATACCCGGTGGATAAATCATTAAACTTTCTGCGCATATTTCATCGAGTGCTTCACTTAATGGCACACTTTTTTTATCAGCATAGAATACATCACGTAAGCCCATCATTTGTTCAGGAATATCCATCTGTTTTAAAGTAGGTGGAATCACTTCCTGCCTAGGATTATAATGATTGCTGCTAATATCTGAAAGCGCGTCGCAGAGTTTATTTAGCACTGCTTCATTATCCATGAAAGAAATAATCCCCATGATAATATTTGGTTCTGCAAGTTCCATCTGAATATCATAGTGGTTACGAAGCAGATGATAAACCTCAAATCCAGATAAATCAAGTGAATGGTCTATATAGATAGTCAGTTTTGTTTCATCGAGTTGTTGATGATAATTTGCATTGAATGTTTCAGGATCTATCATATGGAATCCAGGTACCTGATTAATTTTTTGTTTAAATCGTCTTACAAGCTGAATGTTGTGTTCAATGCGCTCTGTGCCATGTAATGCAAGATGCTGTCTTGCGATGTCCAGTGAAGACATCAGTAGATACGAAGCAGAGGTTGATGTCAGCATATTGACAACACTCTTAACTTTGTGATGATCAATTAGTTCTCCGCGTACGAGCAGTACACTAGTCTGTGTAAATGATCCACCTGTCTTGTGCAGTGAAGTTGCAGCCATATCAGCATGTGCTTCCATTGAAGACATCGGTAATTCACTTGAAAATCTAAAGTGAGCACCATGTGCCTCATCTACAAGTACTGGCATATTATGCTGATGTGCTAAATCTGTAATGGCTTTTAATTCACTCACGGCACCAAAGTAAGTTGGATTCATCAAGAAGATTGCACGCGCATCAGGGTGCTTGATGATTGCTTCTTTAACACTTTTCACACTGATATTATGAGCAATCCCAAATGTTGTATCGAATTCCGGAATCAAATAAATAGGTGTCACATCTGCTAAGGCCATAGCATTCAGCACTGATTTATGAACATTACGGGGTAGAATCAATTTATCTTTAGGCTTACAAACGGAAAGAATCATCGCCTGGATGCCTGAAGTCGTTCCATTTAGAAGGAAGTGTGCATCATCTGCTAAAAATAAATCCGCCATAAGACTTTGAGCTTGTTGAATCACACCCGTCGGATGATCAAAATTATCTAATCTTGGCATTGAATTAATGTCGTGACGTAATGTACGTTCGCCGTAATAATTTAACTGATAATTTTTATCTAAACCACGTTTGTGGCCAGGAACGTCAAAACTTGTGACATTTTCTTCTTCGTACACCTTTAATGCAGAGAATAAAGGTGTGTCAGTTTGGCGTTGTGTATTGATAGGTGTAAAAACTTTTTTTGATTGAGTGTTTACCATGAGACACTCCTTTAAGAACTTATTTGTATTAAATATTATTTTCACTTAACTTATTGTATGGTATTACTGTTGTTTTATTAATACCAAACAAATTGTAATGTATTACTAAACTATTAGCAACAAAAACTTTTATATTTTCATAAATTATTTTTAACTTTTCGCAATGTGTTGGTGAATTTGTTAGAATGAAGGAAACAGGAGGCGATAAAATGAGTGAGATAAAAGGTTTTATTGGATCTTATACGAAACAAGATGGTAAAGGTATTTATAGCTTCACAATTGATACAGAAGAAAAAAAGATACGAACAGTTGAAACAGCTTATGAAGTTCCTGCGTCTACTTATGTTATACAACACAACGACAAACTTTATGGGATAAAAAAAGTTGATGATAAAGCCGGTGTCCAAAGTTATCAGATTAAAGAAGATGGAAGTTTAGAAGTAATTAATGATAATCTGTCTTCAATTGATTCAGCGTGTCATATCTGGGTAACAAAAGACGGAAAATATTTGCTGGAAGCAGTGTACGGACCCGGTCTGGTTAGATTATACAAACTTGATCCAGCGACTGGAGAAGTTCTTGAACTCATTGATATTGCTGAACAGGAAGGCACAGGTCCTAATACTGATAGACAAGATCACGCGCATACCCATTACGTTCAGGAAACACCAGACGGAAAGTATGCAGTCGCTGTTGATTTAGGAACAGATGAAGTCATCACATTTACATTCGGTGACAATGGATTGAAACGTGTGCATACATTAAATGTTGAACCTGGAATGGGTCCGAGACATTTAATATTTAATGATAAAGGAAATTACGCCTATCTGTTTACTGAATTAAGTAATGAAGTTGTAGTCTTAAAGTATGATGATGGTGTATTTGAGATGTTATCAAAATATTCCACAATACCAGAAGATTTTACTGAAAATACACAAGGTGCCGCTGTTCGATTAAGTCATGACGGCAAATTTCTGTATGCATCTAATCGCGGACATCAGTCGTTAGCTGTGTTTAGAGTATTAAATGAAGGTGAGCAACTTGAATTAGTTGAAATAGTTAGCACAGGTGGAGATTGGCCACGTGATTTTAATATTGATGCAAGCGACCGTTTCTTATTATGCGCACATGAAGTAGACGGTGTGTTAAGTTTGTTTGAAAGAGATACTGAAACAGGCAGATTAACGTTACTTGAGAATGATAAACGTGCTCCGGAAGGCGTATGTGTACAGTTTTTATAGCAGGAAATCCTACCTCAAATAGATGAGGTAGGATTTTTTTAGGTTTTGGGAGTTGAAAATAAGTGGTCAAATTGGTAGATTCCCAATTTCGATAGGAAAATCAGTGGTGAAATTGGTAGATCCCCAATTTCAAATAGAAAATCAGAGCTGAAATTGGTAGATCTCCAATTTTGAACTTCATAAAATGTCATCTGTAATAGGTAAAAGGACCTTTTTTACGAATAGTGTAATGTTGATTCAAATACAATCTGATTTTCTCATCACTCACTAAACCTGTTGTCCACAATTTTAATAAATTTACGGTCAATCTTTCAGTAGGATATATTAGTCGGATATCATCGATTGCTTTTGATAGGTAGTCATTACAAGAAACTTCTTTATTGCAGGCAGGGCATTTAAATTTACGATTCGAGAGTTTTTGATATATAGCGATATGACACTGACATGCTACTCCCATAGTCAGATCTTCAATAGAAATACGTTTCCTGAAGTTAAACTTTTCATCATTTATATGAAGCGATAATAACTTTTGAGCTACGTATTCATCATAATCACAAATTCCTAAATTACTATTGTCTCTTATAATTTTTTTAATAGCATCATATTCCACAATATTATCCAGTGGTGTATATCCATATACTTTATAATCGGGATTGACGAAAGTGGAGTAATAATTGAAGGGCAAATCAATGTGGTTAAGTTTAAGTAGTTGTTTGAACAGTTTTATCGTTCGGTTACGTTGTATATTCATAATGTCAATTGGCTGATCATTCATAAAAAAGAAACGGTCATCTTTGTATTGAATATCATAATGAAGATTTTTTATTTCAAAGATAAATATAATACTATTCATAATAATTAATGCATCTATTTGAAATATTTGTTTTTGAACAGTAAAGGTAAGATTATTTAATACAAGTGCTGAACCAAGATGTTTTTTTACAATCTCATCAAATCGACGTTCTCCGTTAATACCTTTAATCCGCATACTAATCGCTTCGTTTTCACTTTCAGTAAGTTGTGTCCTTAGACTCATCTGTAGTAAGTATGACAATTCATCATCGAATAATCTCTGTTTTAGTATCATTTCGCTGCTCCTTATTTATTATCAATGATAAAATGATTTTACCAATTATATATTAATAGGAAGTTAAATATTTGTAAAACTGGAGTGAAAAACATGAGAATTGCAATTTACCAAATGGAAATTATACCTGGGCATCCGGAAAAAAATATTGAGAAGATCAAGACATGGTTATCCACACTGCATAACATTGATATCGCAGTATTACCTGAAATGTGGAATACATCATATACGTTAGAGGAACTAAAACTCATTACGTCAGAACGTGGTGAACGAGAAATTAGTGTCTTACAGCAATTAGCTATGGAATATCAGATTCATATAGTTGGTGGATCTATCGCTGTTAAAGAAGACGGTAAGATATTTAACAGAGCTGTCGTAATTCATAAAACAGGAGAAGTCATTCATCAATACGATAAGCTCCATCTAGTACCTATGCTTGAGGAACCTAATTATTTAACGGAAGGTAATAAAGTTTCAACTTTTGAAATAGATAATGTCAAGATGGGCGTTATTATTTGTTATGATTTGAGGTTTCCGGAGATCTCAAGAAAACTTGCTTTAGATGGTATAGAAGTATTATTTGTTGTAGCAGAGTGGCCGGTTGAACGTATTGAACAGTTTGAGAAACTGCTATTTGCACGTGCAATTGAGAATCAAGTATTTGTTGTTGCCTGTAATTCAGTTGGAAAGTGTGACGAGACTGTATTTGGCGGGAAATCTGCAATTATCAATCCGCTTGGAGAAATCATCTCAAAAAATATTTTAGGAGAAGGGACGATTCAGACGGAAATAAATATAGAAGAGCTTCATCATATTAGAGAGACGATTCCTCTTTTGAAAACAAGAAGAACGGATATTTATTCCTAATTTTACCTATCACAAAATAGACACATTTAAGTTTTGATTAGATTGTTTTATTATTTTTTGGATACACATATTTTATAAGTAAAATAAATATTATAAATATATACTAATATTGGAAAATTGTAATAGATAATAATGGTAGATAAAAAGAGTTATTGACTGATGAATTCTGAATTATATTATAAGAAAATAGTTAAATACTAGAAATAACCATAAGCTGTAGTGTTCTACATGTATAAATATTCCATTAAAATAAACTGAAAATTATATTTATTTAATCTTAAGTGTCCTAATTATTGTTTACTTACACGCTAAAACCCTTTAATATTGAAAGTGTATAATGTGTTTAATGTAGCATTATTGCATTTTTTTCAATTCAAAGGAGGAAATTGTTATGAAAAATTCAAACAAACGTAAGATGAATTTTCTGCCTGAAAGACAGAACAAATTTTCAATCAGAAAATTTTCAACTGTAGGTACGGCATCGATTCTTATCGGATCTTTAATGTTTATGGGAAATCAGGCAAATGCAGCAGAAACACCGACGGCAGCTGCTCAGGAAGCAACTTATTCAGTAAGTGGAACAACATGGTATGACTATCAAAAAGATGGATTATATGACCCATCTAAAGTGGTTGATGGTAAACATGATAATGTATTTGGTGGCATTAAAGTAACTGTTAAAGATAACAGTGGTAACGTTGTAGGTACTACTGTTTCAGCAGCAAATGGAACTTGGAGTATCAGTGGATTAAAGAATGGTACATACACTGTTTCATTTGAAGCTCCAGACTTAACTTGGCAAGGCGTACCACAAAACTCAATCGGTGCTGTTGGAACAAGCTTAAACTCTGTAGGTCCAACGGATGCACGTTTTGAAGTGAATGGTGCAAACGTTACGAATCAAAACCAAGGTTACGTAGCACCGGGATATTCTATTGATGACAGCAGTAAGATTGATCCAGTGCCAGAAGCTCCAAAACCAGAAGCGCCTAAGCCTGAAACGCCAGTTGAAACTCCGGCACCTGCTGAAAAACCTGATACTGGAAAATATTCATTAGGTGATAAAGTATGGGCTGATAAGATTGAAGAAGATACTAAAGCGCCAAATAATGTGCAGGATGCAGATGAAAAAGGTATTGCAGGTATTAAAGTAACATTGCATGATTACGCTGGTAATTATGTAGGTGAGACAACGACAGATGCGAATGGACAATATCGTTTTGATAACCTGGCAAATGGCACTTACCGAGTGGACTTTGAAACGCCATTAGGATGGTCTCCGGTTATTGCGAATTTAGGAACAGAAGTGATTGATTCAGACGGACCTGTAGCAGTTTTAGCAGATATTAATGGTCAAAATAATTTCGATGTAGACCAAGGATATGTGAGCAATGATGGTGGATCAGCAGCTACACCAACTCCAACACCTGAACCTGGTAAAGAACCAGCACAACCTGCCGGAAAATATTCAATTGGAGATAAAGTATGGTGGGATGATCAAGACAAAGAAGGTAACATTGATAACTTACAAGATGCGAATGAAGCACCTGTAAAAGATTTAAAAGTAACAATTAAAGATGAGTCAGGTAATTTAATTGGAACAACTTATACAGACGCTAACGGTCATTATCAATTTGATAATCTTCCGAATGGTACTTACATTGTGAACTTCCATAACCCATTAGACTGGTCACCAGTTATTGCAAACTTAGAAGCAGACTTACATGATGCTGTTGATTCAGATGGACCAACGGATGTACGTGTAACGGTAAATGGAGCGAATAACTTTAATGTGGACCAAGGATATATCTTAAAGACAGATTCACCAGTCATCGTACCACCAGTTGAAGGACCTAAAGATCCTGGTACAAAGCCGGTGGAACCACCAGTAGACAAACCAAAAGATCCGGCTACACCGCCTACTAAATTACCAATTCCTCCAGAAGTATGTTCTGTAGTTTCAATTGGTGATGGTACAAAAGGTAATTTATCTATTGGTAATAAAGTATGGTGGGATGCTAACCGTAACAACATGCAGGATGCTTCAGAAAATCCTGTAGTAGGATTACGTGTAAGCTTAAAAGACTATGCTGGTAATACAATTGGTGAAACATATACAAATGCATGGGGAGAATATGCATTCCATGGTTTAGCTGAAGGTACTTATATTGTGAACTTCCATAATCCATTAGACTGGTCACCAGTAATTGCAAATATCGAAGCGGATTTACATGATGAAGTAGATTCAGATGGGCCGATAGATGTTATTGTTAACTTAAAAGATAAATCAAATGCAAATGTAGATCAAGGATATTATGGTACAGGTGAAGCAGGACCTAAGTGTGATACAGGCATTACACCTCCTGGCGATAAACCAGATGGAAAAGATCCAGTGACACCAGATGGAAAAGACCCAGTAACACCAGATGGAAAAGACCCAGTAACACCAGATGGAAAAGATCCGCTAACACCTGATGACAAAGATCCATTAGTACCACCAACTGATAGTGGTAAAACACCTTCAACAATTACGAACATTACAGATGATAAAGAACCTGTGAAAACGCTTGTTGAGGACAAGTCACAAACTACTCCACTACCAGATACTGGTGAAGCAAGTAATGGTGCAATTGGAGCGACTGCAGCTGCAGCAGCTTTAGCTGGTGGCGCATTAATCGTTGCTTCTCGTAAAAGAAGAAAAGAAGAACTTTAATTGAAAGTGATTCAAATAAATAAGTGAATTTAAAAAGGAAGATCTCACTACAGAGGTCTTCCTTTTTGATATTTTTATTTAAAGAATTGTTTTACATATCTAAACTTACCTTTGTAAGGAGGAAACATGATACCGGACTCTAATTTAGTACTTTTTGTCATGTATCCTTTTTGATGACTGAATAACTCGAAAGTGTACTTACCATGATAGTGTCCCATACCAGAGTGACCGACGCCTCCAAATGGAAGATATGGATTGGCGACATGCATAACCGTATCATTTACACATCCTCCACCAAATGAAATTTTACTGAACACATCTTTTATATAATCATGATCATCACTAAAGATATAGAGTGCTAAAGGTTTTTCAAATTGTTTGATGACATCAAATACTTCTTCTTTTTGACTATATTCTATAATTGGAAGTACAGGTCCGAATATTTCTTCTTGCATAGATAAGTCGCTTAACTGCGCATCGATGACTGTTGGAGCGATACGTAATGTGTCTGCTTGAGACTCCCCGCCAATTAGGATTCTCGCCTGTGCTTCATCAATCACAGACGTCAAACGGTTAAAGTGTTTATCGTTAATGATATTACCGTAATCTTCACTTTCCATTGGAGCATTACCATAAAACTCTTTTAAAGTTGAGCTTAGCGCTTTAATAAACTTATCTTTCACATTTTTATCTATTAATACATAGTCAGGAGCAACACATGTCTGACCAGCATTCATAAATTTGCCGAAAGCAATGCGTTCAGCCGCAACTTTAATATTGGCTGTTTCATCAACGATTACAGGACTCTTTCCGCCAAGTTCAAGAGTTACAGGTGTTAAATATTTACTCGCTTTTTCGTAAACAATCTGACCGACTTTGCTACTTCCAGTAAAGAAGATATAATCGAAGCGCTCATCAAGTAAAGCAGAAGTTGTTTCTGCCTCACCTTGAATCACTTTTACGTGCGTTGGTTCAAACACTTCAGCAATAATTTGTTCTATGATTAAACTTGTTTGTGGTGTATGTTCTGATGGCTTAACAACCACACAATTTCCTGCAGCAATAGCACCGATTAATGGTGACATAACGAGTTGGAATGGATAATTGAATGGTCCAATAATTAATACTTTTCCATAAGGTTCATACATTAGATAACTTTTTCCTGGAAACTGCATCATTGGTGTATTGATAGATTTTGTTTTACTCCAGCTTTTAATTTCTTTAATGTAGGTAGATAGTTCTTTTAAAACGATGCCGATTTCTGTCGCATATGCTTCAACTTTCCCTTTTCCGAGATCACTATTTAAGGCATCCAGTATTTCTGTTTCATATGTCTTAATCGCTTTTTTTAAAGCCTTTAATTTTTTTCTGCGAAATTTAACCTGTTTTGTTTCATGTGTATCGAAATAATCCTGCATGAGTTTAAGCTCTTTTTTAATGGTCATAAAAAATTCCTCCAAAATAAATATAAGTGTATACTATTTATAAAAATCATTTACTTTTCTAGGGGTGAAGTCGTTGAAATTTGGTCTAATCGGAACGAACTGGATTACAGATCGTTTTATTGAAGCAGGAAAAAGTGTGCCTGATTTTGAGTTATATAGTGTTTATTCGAGAACAGGAGAACGTGCGAGACAATTTGCACAGAAACATCATATTCCACATTTTACTGATAATCTGGATAAATTTTTAAATGATGATGCTTTAGATATTATTTATATCGCCACTCCAAATATATTACATCATCAGCAGGCAATACAAGCAATGAATCACGGAAAACATGTATTATGTGAAAAACCAATTGCAACAAGCGAAAAAAACTTCAATTTAATGACACAAGCTATGTTTAATAATGATGTGTTTTTCATGGAAGCAATGAAAAGCATCTATTCACCTTCATTTATCAAACTACATGACTGGATAAAGGAAATAGGGGTGATACGCCGTGTTAATTTCCATTATAATCAATACTCATCGAGATATGATAAATATAAAGATGGCATCGTTGAAAATGCATTTAAACCTGAACTAGGGAACGGTGCTTTAATGGACCTTGGTGTATACACGATAAGTCCGCTTGTTAACCTATTTGGTATGCCAAAAACGATTCAGGCTACAGGAAAATTATTATCTACTGGAGCTGATGGACAGGGTACGATTATATGTAATCATCACCACATGACCTCAGTCCTTAGTTATTCTAAAATCATTGACAGTCATCTGCCGTCAGAGATTATAGGTGAAGAAGGCATTATACTGATTGATAAGATTTCAGCACCTAATAAAGTACAAAAATTAAATCGACATGGTGAAGTAGTGGATGAAATAATAAGTGACGCGCTTCCTATGTCTTATGAAATTGCGCATTTTATGAAAGCAATTAAAAATAATGACTATGAAGCATTAAATTTAGAAACAAGTCATATGACGATGAAAGTGATTGACGAAGTAAAACAACAAATTGGTATATTGATTAAATAAGTTATTGATTATTCAGAAAATTTAAATTATAATGAATTCATACCATTTTTTCATTCTTTCAAATATCAAAAAGAGACGCAACTTTGCGTCTCTCAGACTGAAGACAAAGTCTCCTTCGGAGATGAAGTTTTCAGTCTTTTTTTATACAATAATATTAACAATGATTTGGGGTGATTATTTTGTTGAGTAAATCAGAAGATAAAAGAAATCAATTAGAGGTTGTTGCAATTTCAGATTTAGTTCCACAAGACCATTTACTAAGAAAAGTAGATAAAGTATTGGATTTGAATTTTATTTATCCTCTAGTCGAAGATAAATATTGTCTTGATAATGGTCGTCCAAGTATAGACCCTGTGATTTTAGTAAAAATAATATTAATACAAAAATTATTCGGAATAAAATCAATGAGACAAACAATAAAAGAAATCGAAACAAATGTTGCTTATCGTTGGTATCTTGGATACAGTTTTCAGGATAAGATTCCTCATTTCACTACCTTCGGTAAGAATTATATTAGAAGGTTCAGTGATAATACACTTTTTGAAGAAATATTTGAACACATTCTACAGTTGGCGATGCAACATAAATTGATTGATACCTCAGCTTTATTTATTGATTCTACTCATATAAAAGCAAATGCTAATAAACATAGATTTAGAAAAGTTGTAGTAAAAAAATCAGTCGCTCATTATAAGGATGAATTAGATAAAGAAATAAACGAGGTTCGTAAATCTGAAGGAAAAAAGGAGTTCACCCCAACTCATAAGACAGAAGAAAAAGAAAAGAAAGAAAGTCTCACAGATCCTGACGCTGGTTACTATGTTAAAGGTGAACGTGAGAAACAGTTTGCTTATAGTTTACATGCTTGTGTTGATAAAAATGGATTTTTTGTAGATCACCACGTAACACCAGCTAATATTCATGATAGTACTCAATTGGCACCTATGATTTCTAGAATGAAAGATAAAGGAATTAAACCTAAAACCTTGGCTGTAGATGCTGGATATAAAACACCTTTTAATGCTTACTTTTTATTTAAAGAGTCAATCACTCCTTACATGCCATATACTAGACCAAGAGGTCCAAAGGACCGTTTCAGAAAAAATGATTTTGTTTATGATGAATATTACAATGAATATATTTGTCCTGCAAATCACCCCCTTAAATACACACGTACTGATCGTGAAGGATTTAAATTGTATCATTCTAACCCAAATGTATGTAAAGAATGTCCATTTCTAAATAAATGTACAGAAAATAAACAATATAAAAAGCAAATTCAAAGACATATTTGGCAAGAATACTTAGAAGATGTTGAAGAAATAAGACATACAGAAGAAGGAAGAATGGGATATAAATTAAGGTCTCAAACTATTGAAAGAAGATTTGGTGACGCTAAAGAACAGCATGGTATGAGATGGACAAAGTTTAGAGGATTGAAAAAAGTGTCCATGGAAACCACGCTTATTTGTGCATGCATGAATTTAAAAAAGTTAGCCAATTGGGTTATCAAAGATACTCAATTGGCTTAGCATTATAGTCAATAATTTAAATTTCGAAGAAATTTCTTCGAATAAATGAGAATATAGCCTTTAAAAAAAGACAAACTCATGTAATGAAAATGAGTTTGTCTTCAATCTGAGAGACGCAACTTTGCGTCTCTTTTTGCTTATTTGATGAGTGACTTTAATTGTTCATCGCGCTCCATAACTATACGAGCATATGAACATAAAGGCACAATTTTAAGATTGTTTTCCTTAGCATATTCAGTAACCTTTAAAACCAGGGCTTTAGCGATACCTTGACCACGCAATTTAGGATCAGTGTATGTATGATCAATTGCGATTGTATCTTTACCGTAAGGCTGGAAAGTTACTTCTGCTTCTGGATGCGTTGCATCACCGATATAGAAACGGTGATCACCTTGAATAATATTCATCGTAATCACTTCTTTCATAGAATTAATGGCGCCCGTCAGACGGCCTCTTATTGAAACGGCGTCTTCCGGACAGACGCCTGATAAACTTCGACAAATCTTTCAAAATCAAAGAGCGATTTTTCAGCTTTGTCTCCAGTTTCTGTGCGTCTGGACACCCGTCAGACAGCCTCTTATTGAAACGGCGTCTTCAAAGCAGGCTCTCGCCATACTTCACCAATCGTTATTGAAATCAAAGAGCGATTTCAATCGATTGCTTCCAGTATGGATGAGCCTGAACGTTTTTCAGACGGCCTCTTATGGAAACGGCGTCTTCCGGGCAGACGCCTGATAAACTTCGACAAATCTTTCAAAATCAAAGAGCGATTTTTCAGCTTTGTCTCCAGTTTCTCTGCGTCTGGACACCCGTCAGACAGCCTCTTATGATAATACTCCAGTTAATTGTGGTACGACTTGTTTCTTACGTGATACAACACCTTCTAACAATGCTGTGTTGTTATCTAACGCTACATTGAATGCTTTCGTTACTGCTTCTTGTTGTTGTCCTAAAGCTAACACTTTAGAGTTAGAGTTTAAGATGTCAGTCACAACTAATACGAATAATGCATATCCTTCTTTCGCAGTTTCCGCATTAATTGCATTTTCTAATTCTTCCTGACGTGCAAATACTTCTTCGATATCTACTGTGTTAACTTGTGCTACACGTACTTCATGGTCACCCATAGAGAATGATTTTGCATCAATATTTAACAACTCTTCAGCTGATTTATCTTTAGTAGATGCTCCAGCTTTAAGCATTTCTAACCCGTAAGATTCTAAATCAACATTTGCGATTGCTGCTAATTCTTTTGCTGCTTTCACATCTTCTTCAGTACATGTTGGTGATTTGAATAATAATGAGTCTGAAATGATTGCAGATACCATTAATCCTGCAATTTCAGGTTTAATTTCAACACCATTTTCTTTATACATTTTGTTTAAGATTGTTGCTGTACACCCTACTGGTTCTGCACGATAGTATAGAGGTCCTGCAGTTTCAAAGTTTGCGATACGGTGATGGTCCACTACCATTAAGATAGTTGATTCTTCAATGCCATCAGCTGATTGCTGGAACTCGTTGTGGTCAACTAAAATAACTTCTTCACCATGTAAACGTTCTAACACGCGTGGTGCATTTACATTAAAATGTTTTAACGCATATTCAGTTTCTCCGTTTAATTCCCCTAAGCGAACCGCTTCGATGTCTTTACCTAATGCTTTTTGTAAATCTTCCATTACTAAAGCTGATGTTACTGTGTCTGTATCTGGGTTTTTGTGTCCAAAAGTTAATATTTTCATAACTGTCTCCTTTAAATGTAATCTACTGTTTATTTTATCACGATTAATCTATCTCTTCTATAGTCATGCCTAATACATTTTTGAAATGATTTAAGGCAAAGGCATGTCCTTCTGGATTAAAAGAGGCAACTGCTTTTTCATCGACTAGCATATCGAATCCGAGATTATAACCATCGACAGCTGTGTGGAGTACACATATATCTGTGCATACGCCGGCAAGTTCAATCTTGTGGATGTTCCTTTCTCTCAGCAGTTGTAGTAAAGGCGTGCCGCAAAATGCACTATAGCGCATCTTGTCGATCCAGAAGACATTGTCATGTTCCTTATCACGTAGGTATAGATTATGTAGTTTACCGTATAAATTACGTCCTTCAGTCCCTTTGATATTATGTGGCGGAAATAATTTTGTTTCTGGATGCAGCGCGTCTGATTCATAATGCATATCCATCAGAACGAATATAGGTTTCTTTGCTTGCATATAGTTCTCCCATTTTAAAGCGATAGTGTTTTCTAATGCAATAGCAGGTTCACCGCATGTTAACTTCCCGTCAAGTGCTACGAAATCATTTGAATAGTCTATTATTAATAAAGCGTCGCTCATCGTCATTCTCCTTTTATAATTATTAATGGATTGCTGGCATACTACTTTTTAAAACAGGGTATAATCTTAATTACATTATAAATGATTTGAAGGTGTTATAAATGAGGAAAATTAATATTAAAGATTTTGGTGCAAAAGGACGCAATGTCTTGTTTGATACTATCGGTATACAGCGTGCACTTAATCAAGCAAAAAAAGAACCGGTTGAAGTATATATACCAAAGGGCACTTATTATATTGGTGCTGAACTAGTGATATATGCGCATACCTACCTACATTTACATGAAGAAGCAGTCCTTCGGCGCATGAGTCCTTTTGCGATGCTTAAGAATGGTAAGAAAAGTGAAGGGTATAAGGGATATGAAGGTAATGGATTCATTAAGATTGAAGGTGGCACTTTTGATCAATACGGGCATGTTTTAAATTTTAATAATAGTATTATGTCGTTAGGACATGCGCGTGAGATTGAAATTATCAATGTGACTTTTAAAAATGTCGTACAAGGTCATGCGATAGATGCTTGTGGTATAGATGGATTCAAAGTAACCGGATGTAAATTCCTTGGGTTTAGAGATGATAGCGGTGAACGCGCATTTAGTGAGGCGATACAAATTGACCTTCAACTGAAAGATTCTTTTCCTAAGTTTGGCGAGTATGACGGCACAGTAACTAAAAATGTAATTATCGAGCATTGTTACTTCGGTAATTCTGATGAACCGATGATGAAACCTTGGAATCGAGCGATCGGAAGTCATGCGAGTACCTATGAAATTTACTATGAAAATATTACGGTAAAACATAATACTTTTGATAAGATGGGCGATTATGCGTTAACGTTTTTAAAATCAAAAGTATTACATATCCATGATAATACTTTTAACGACTGTAATGGGGGTATCCGTTATTTAGCTACGAAAAAAGGGAAGTATTCACTGGATTTACTGGGTAACGATCACGGCGCTCAGGCAGGTGAGATGACTGTTATCAGAAATAATCATTTTCATTCGATTAATGAAAAATATGCGATTCTTTTCCAAAGTTATGAAGGTGAAAAGAATAAAGATATCTATATCATTGATAATCAATTTAGTGAAGATAATCGTTGTACGATAAAGTTAGGGAAAGCTCAAAATGTGGTGTGTATGAAAAATAAAAATCTCAAGAAAATTAAGAAAGTTGAAGTGGATGACTTTTATACAGAAACAGTTGCAAAAGATGAGTCTACTGGAGAATACTAATGGAAAAGCAGCGTGTCATGAAAATGGACACGCTGCTTTTTTCTTATAGAAAAAGTTGGGTTCATGATAAGTGTTGTCATACCCTTTATGCCAGTTATGAACGATAGCAGGTGAAATGGGTGGGATAAGCCATGTCCAGTCGCCAGTTATCTTTCTGTTATGTTGTGCTTCATTCTCTTCAAACTTTAAGAACTGTCTGCTCGCATTATAATGATCGACGATAGAATATCCTTGTTGTTTAAAAGAATGATAGACGGCGTAGTTTAATTCTACAACAACTTTGTCACGCCAATAACTTGTGGTACGCGTCGTATCAAACCCCATACTTTTAGCAATGGGTTCTATTAGATTATATCGGTATTCATCAAGGAAGTTCCTGCTTGCAATTTCGCTTTCCATATACCACCCGTTAAACGGACAGAGCGGATAGGTAATCCCACCGATACGGAGTTCCATACCGGAAATGATAGGTACTGCATACCATTTAAGTTGCAGGGCATTGAATGCATCAAAGTCAGGATGTCTGATATCAACTTCTTTAATAAGGTTTTGGTTTAAATTATAGGTACGATAGTGGTTGTTAAACTTATAGATTAACGGCAGGAAACTCCCAAATTTATTATAACCGGTCTGTTCGATGAGCTGTTTAGTCTCTCTTACGATAGGGTCATCTGTATATCGTATAAGCTGATCATTATATAGTTCAAAATTTATTTTATTACGCTGCTCAAATATTGTGATGGTAGGAATAATTTTTCCGTCATTTGTCGCACTTTCTATATGGTTCTCTAAAGCTGTTAAATACTCTTGTTCTTCGGTGATATGGCGCATATCAACAACTTTTAATTTATCCCAGAAGAGTCTACCGATACAGCGGTTACTATTGCGCCATGCAAGTCTTGCACCATAGATGAGTTCGTCTGTTGTGTGTGTATAAGTACCCGTTTGATTAATTTCTGTTTGAATAGCTTCCAGTCTGTTCGTAATCAACTGATTATCAAGACTAAGTTCCTGTCCCATTTGAGTGATGAAGTCTTTTGCTTTATCAAATATCATATTACTCCCTCGATTCATCTCTATTTACTCTATTTTACAATAAAAAAAGCCCGTTATGGGCTTTTCACAGCATTGTATTTATTTTGATGTCGTTGTTTGTAATCATAAAAAGTTGCACAACTTATAGCTAATAAAATAAATGCGATATAACTAAAGAATTGAGTGTTACTTGACAACTGGATAACAAGTCCGCCAAAGATGGGTCCGAAAATACTACCGATACTAAAGATGAGACCACACATTAAGTTGCCGGCAGGTAATAATCTTTTTGGAGTAATTTCTGTCATTAAAGTGACGCCTAATGAATACATTGATCCGACAAATATACCTGCAATAAAAAATAAGGCGATAAGCAAATACCCTGAGTGGCTTAAAAGCTGACATAAAATGAATATGACTGCTCCGATAGAGGTTACTGCAACAAGTAAGATATTACGATTCATCCTATCAGAAAGCATTCCGAGTGGTACTTGAAAGAGAATAGCTCCTAAACTGAAAGCTGGAAGAATCATAATAATCAAATTAACAGGAATGTCGTGTTTCATTGCAAATACCGGAAAGTTACTATTCAGACATGCTTCCAGTACACCATACATCATTGGAAATAAAAATGCGACCCAGCTTGTTTTCATTACTTTGCCGAAGTTTATCGTGGTTGTACGGAATGAAATATTTGCAGTGTTATCTTCCGGAAATTCATTTTTTAACATAAATACAAGACCACTTGCACAAAGTGTGAATATTGCACTCATTAAAAAAGGTAGACTTTCGTGCACTTCATAGAGTTTAGCAAGCAGGGGTCCTGCCATAAAGCCTAGTGAAAAACTTAAGCCGTATAGTGAGATGATCCGACCGAGCTTATGTTTCGGGGTTGTTTCTGTAAGCCAGGATTGGGTTGAAAAATGCAGCATATTGTCTCCGATACCGACAAGTAAGCGCAAGATGAACCAGAATGTCATATTTTTATATAAGGGAAATAATGACATAGACAATACAATTATTAATGCTCCAATTACTACAAGGTTCTTATAGCCGGTTCTTCTGAGTAAACCTTCTAAAAATAATGAAGCTAAAAAGACACCGATATAAAGAGAGGAAGCGTGTAAGCCATTAATAAAGCTGGGTACATCATCACGCTCAAAGATAATGGCGATAAGTGGTAGCAGCATACCTTGGGTCAAACCTGAAATTGATACGATAATCGTAAGAATGATAAAATTTTTCTTAAACATGATATGCCTCCTTAATTTTGATTGTATCAAAATACGTTACCTATGCCTAAGTGTAAGTGGTATGTTAATATGAATTTAATATAAAAATATAGCTTGAAATAAAATCGAAGGAGAATTTGCGATGTACAAATATGCTGATGATAGTTTAATGCTACATACAGATTTATATCAGATTAATATGGGAGAGACCTACTGGAATGATGGTATACATGAACAAACTGCAGTGTTTGACGTGTATTTCAGAAACATGCCATTTGACGGAGGATATGCAGTTTTTGCTGGACTTGAGCGTGTGATTGACTATGTAAATAGATTTTATTTCTCTGACACTGATCTGGAATATTTGAAGTCATTAGGCTATCAGGATGATTATTTAGCTTATTTGAAGGACTTAAAGTTTACAGGTAATATTCGTTCGATGCAGGAAGGTGAAATTTGCTTTAATAATGAACCACTTATGCGTATAGAGGCACCGCTGATTCAGGCACAATTATTAGAAACTGCGATTCTTAACATCGTCAACTTCCAGGTACTAATAGCAACGAAAGCAAGCCGTATTAAACAGGTGGTTAAAGATGAGATTGTAATGGAATTTGGGACGCGACGTGCACAGGAAATGGATGCTGCAATCTGGGGAACACGTGCAGCCTATATCGCTGGATTCGATTCAACAAGTAATGTCCGTGCAGGTAAACTATTTGGTATCCCTGTCTCAGGAACGCATGCACATGCGATGGTTCAGGCCTATGATGATGAATATGTGGCATTTAAAAAATATGCTGAAAGACATAAGAACTGTGTCTTTCTTGTAGATACGTTCCATACGTTAAAGTCAGGTGTACCGAATGCCATTCGTGTTGCAAAAGAACTCGGAGACAAAATAAATTTTGTAGGTATTCGTCTTGATTCCGGAGACTTAGCATATTTGTCAAAAGAAGCACGTAAAATGCTTGATGAAGCAGGATTTAAAGATGCTAAAATATTTGCATCGAATGATCTTGATGAAGCAACAATCACCAACTTAAAATTACAAGGTGCTAAAATTTCAGCATGGGGAATTGGTACAAAACTGATTACAGCATTCGACCAGCCAGCACTAGGTGCAGTTTATAAGCTTGTTGCAATAGAAAATAAGGCAGGTCAACTAGAAGACAGAATAAAAATTTCAAATAATGCCGAAAAAGTAACAACACCGGGTAAAAAAAATGTCTATCGTATCATTAATAATCAAACGAATAAGTCAGAAGGTGATTACATCACACTTGATTTGGAAGATCCATCGAAAGAAAAACCTTTAAAGATGTTCCACCCAATCCATACATATAAACAAAAATGGATTAATGACTTTACAGCAAAAGACTTACATTCAGATATATTTATTGATGGAAAGCTTGTCTATAAAATCCCGTCATTAGAAGATTCACGTGCATATTTAAAAGCAAATTTATCTTTATTATGGGAAGAGACGACACGATATTTAAATCCAGAAGAATATCCTGTTGACTTAAGTACATTATGCTGGGAAAACAAAAATACTGAAATATATGAAGTATCAAGAAAAGTTAAAGAGGTGAAGTAGATGACATTACAACAGGAAATTATCAATACTTTACATGTAAAACCTGAAATTAATCCTGAGGAAACATCGAGAGAAATTATCGATTTTATTAAACATTATGTCGAAATGAATCCTTTTATTGAATCACTTGTGCTGGGGATTTCAGGGGGGCAGGATTCAACGCTATGCGGGAAACTATGTCAACTTGCAGCGACAGAAATGCAAGCAGAAGGTAAAGAAGTTCAGTTTATTGCTGTGAGACTACCTTTTGGTATACAAAAAGATGAACAGGATTGTCAGGATGCACTTAATTTCATTCAGCCGGATAAGACATATACGATTAACATTAAATCAGCCGTAGATGCAAGTGTCGCTACATTAGCAGCACAAGGTGTGCCGTTAACTGATTTTCAAAAAGGTAATGAAAAGGCAAGAGAACGAATGAAAGCTCAGTATTCAATTGCTGCCTTCCATAAAGGTATTGTCATCGGCACAGATCATGCTGCTGAAAGTATTACAGGCTTTTACACGAAGTTTGGAGATGGTGGAGCAGACATCTTTCCACTTGCAGGACTAAATAAGCGTCAAGGTAAGGCTATACTGCAAAATTTAAATTGTCCGGAACATCTTTACAACAAGGTGCCGACAGCGGATCTTGAAGAAAATAAGCCCCAATTACCAGATGAAGTCGCGCTTGGTGTAACATACGAACAAATTGATGATTATCTTGAAGGTAGACATATTGATCCGGTTGCAGCTCAAAAAATTGAACAACACTATATTAGAACTCAACACAAACGTATGCTGCCGATTACCAGATTTTCTGTGAATGAAATTATTTAATAAAAATGGTATAGTGGGTTTGAATTTTAGCCAGGAGGATTGTAATGGAAATATTAAGTAACCACTGGGTAGTTG